>NZ_JBQQBR010000079.1:0-33621 GCF_052245935.1 Nonomuraea sp. 3N208
GTGGCGCTCAAGCTGGGCTGGGATACGTACACGCGCTGACGGCACGCTCTGGGCCGGGACTCGTACACGCGCTGGCACGTTCGGTGACGAGCGCGGCGAAGCGCATCGCCACCTCGCGCCAGATCGGCGTGGACACCGGCTCGTCGGCCAGCGCCCTGGCGTAGACCTCGTGGGGGTCGAAGCCGTCCGCGCGCCACTCCCTGATGCGGGCGGGCAGCACCTCGGGATGGAACTGCACGCCCCACGCCCGCTCGCCCACCCGGAACGCCTGGTACGGACACGCCTGCGTCTCCGCCAGCCAGACGGCGCCCGTGGGCAGGGCGGTGACCGCGTCCTTGTGGTGCTCCACGGCAGGCACCACCGGGGGTAGCGCGCGGAAGAGCGGGTCGCCGGCGGCCTCCGGCCTGATCGTGAGCGGGATGCTGCCGTTCTCCGGCGCGCCGGTGTCGCCGGTGACCTCGCCGCCCGCCACCTCGGCGATCATCTGCCCGCCCAGGCAGATGCCGAGCAGCGGCACCTCCTCGGCGAGCGCCTGTCCCACCAGCCGCCGGGCGTCCGCCAGCCACGGGGCCCGGTCGTCATCGCTCGGCAGGTAGCCACCACCCAGCATGATCATGGCGTCGTGGCCGAGCCGATCGGGCAGCGGAGCGCCGTCGTGGGCGAGCACGACGTCCAGCTCGTGCCCGGCCTCTGCCAGCCAGTCGCCCAGCCGGGCCGGGCCGCCGCTCCGGCTGTTCTGCACGACCAGCACGTCACCCATCACACGCCTCCGCCATCCACTCGACGATCTGCTCGTCCACGTCGGTCACGCTGGTGAGCTTGAAGAAATGCACCGTGCGGCCGCCCGGCATGGGTAACGTCCTGGCGATCAGCGGATGCTCGACCCGCCTGGTCAGCACCAGCTCCAGGGACAGGCTCCGGGCCTTCGGGCGTATCTCGGCGAACTTCCGCTCGCTCTTGAGGAACACGCCCACCCGCACCGCATCCTCGTGGATCGGCCCCAGCCGCGCGATCAGCCGGTCGTAGATCTCCCGGTAGACGGGAGGGTAGGGCGCGAACGTCTCGTCCACCGTGCAGCCGGGCACGCACACGTGCGACTGCCGCGCGCGGGAGAACTCGCGGTCGCATTGCGGGCAGATCCACCGCTTCACGGCCGCCATGGCATGTTCGCCGCCCTGGCGGTGTGGCGCAGCAGCAGCGCGGTCGTCACCGGGCCGACGCCGCCGGGCACCGGGGTCAGCGCCCCGGCCACGCCCGCGACCGCGTCGAAGTCGACGTCGCCCGTCAGCCCGCCGTCGTCGGTCGGGTTGGTGCCGACGTCGATCACGACCGCGCCCGGCGCGACGTGCCCCGCGCCGATCAACCCCGCGCGGCCGACGGCCGCGACCAGCACCTCGGCAGTGGAGGTGACGGCGGCCAGGTCGCGGGTGCGGGAGTGGCAGACGGTGACGGTGGCGTGCCGGTCGAGCAGCAGGTGGGCGAGCGGTTTGCCGACCACGGTCGAGCGGCCGACCACGACGGTCCGCCGACCCTCCAGCTCCACCTGATGGTGGTCGAGCAGGGCCATGACGGCCGCCGCCGTGGCGGGCGGGAACGCCGGCAGCCCGGCTGCCAGCCGGCCGAGCGAGAGCGGGTTGGCGCCGTCGACGTCCTTGTCCGGATCGATGGCCCCGGTCAGATAGTGCGCCGAGGCTCCTGCGGGCAAGGGGGTCTGCAGCATCACGCCGTGCACGCCGGGATCGCGGCTGAGCCTGGCCAGCGTCTCGCTGATCTGCTCCGGGCGGGCGTCAGGGCCGAGGTCGACCACGTCGCAGGCGATGCCGACGCCGGCCGCCGCCTTGGCGATCGACCGGACATACCACAGGCTCGCCTCGTCGTCCGTGGCCACCACCACGGCCAGCCGCGGCTGGGTGGCCGCTGCGGCCTCGGCCTGCGTCTGGGCGCGGATGGCGGCGGCCAAATCCTTGCCGGTCAGCGTCTTCACGGGTTGATCTCCTCGCGTACCTCGGAGGTCACCCAGTCTGCTCTGGCGACGGCCGAGTCCACGCCGGAGAGACGGATGTTCAGCTTCTCGCGTAGTCGTTCGTCCTTGATCCCGTCGAGGTTGACCTCGACGTTCACCCTGGCGGTGGTGAGCGCGGCGCGTGCCGCCTCCGCCGCCGCGGCCACGTCGGTGACGACGTTGCGGTTGCCGATCGGCAGCAGCAGCTCGCACAGCTCGACCACCCGCGTGGCGATCTCGGTCACGCGGGCCGGCGGCTCGGCCGCGCCGATCAGCGCGGCGGCGATCGCGGCGCTGCGCTGCTCGCCCTTGGGCAGCCGGTAGGCGTCGGTGACCGCGGTGAACGCCGCCGCGTCCTCCTCGGCCAGTCTCACCGCCCGCGCCCGCAGCGTGTCGGTCTCGGCGATCACGGCGACGATGGTCTCGGCGTGATCGGCGTACTTCTCACCGGTGCTGTAGCGGGCGACCATGCCGAGCAGCGCGGCGCCCTGGGCGGCGTGCAGGGCCGCCGTCGCGCCGCCGCCCGGAGCGGGCCGCCGGTCGGCCAGTTCGGCCAGGAAGTCGACGATCTTCAAATCGCGCATGGCGGCATTCTGCCAGGCCACGCGGTGCTCAATCGCGGTACATCGGCCGCGTGGCGTCCTCGGTGCCGCTCTGCGGCGGCAGGTACGGCGACGGCGCCTCACCGTAGGCGGGCGAGTAGACCGTCGGCTCGGCGCTGGAGCGCCAGCGTGACGGGAAGGCCGAGACCAGAAGGAGCAACACGCCGAGGACCAGCTGCAGCCCCGTGAAGCCGAGGGTGAGGTAGCCGGTCTCCAGGAGGTCGGGCAGCAGGTTCTGCGGCAGCAGCCGCACGCCCATCATCATCTCCAGCAGGGGCAGGACGCCCAGAGCGGTGAACGACAGGCCGCCGAGGAGCGAGGCGACGGGCGACAGGCGCGAGCCGGCGAGGAACGCCAGGACGATCCCGGCGCCGACGAGCGCGCCCACGCCGGCCCAGGAGAGCTGGAACTGCGCGGTCGCGTAGCGGAGCTCGCCGACGCCGAACCACAGCCCGGCGGCGATCAAGGGAGGAAGGAGCAGCCCAGCGACCACTCCGAGGACATGACGGGCACCATTTGACATGACAAACCCCGTTTGTGTGGTTACGCCCTAACCTACCGTGCTCGATCCCTCAGCGTGGGGTGGTCTTGGAGTCCAGCCACGTGTCGATGAGCTTGGTGAAGTTCCTGCCCGTGTGCTGGTTGATCCACTTCGTGAACGAAGCCCGGTCCTGGGTGGTGTTGCGGTGCTCCTGCGGCCACGCCGTGGTCATCCCGAAGAACTTCTTGTCGCCGATCCGCTCCCTGATCTCGTGCAGCATGATCGCCGGGCAGTAGTAGACGTTGCTCTGCCCGAACGAGTCCCGCCGGTACCTGGCCGGCGGACCGCTCTCCCTGCGTAGCTCGGCGTCCAGGCGGCGGATGTTCGCGATGTAGGTGTCGATCGAGCCGCCCTGGTCGTCGGCGTACCACTGCATCTCGAAGTACATGGCGAAACCCTCGTTCAGCCACATGTCACGCCAGGTGCGCGGGGTGACGGTGTCGCCGAACCAGTGGTGCGCCAGCTCGTGCGCCACCACCGACGGCTCCATGTAGCGAGGGCCGAGCGCGATCATCTGCTGCGTCTCCATGCCGGAGTCGCTCGTCGCCACCAGGCCGGCGCTCGGGAACGGGTACGGGCCCAGCTTCTTCTCCAGCCACTTCATGATCGCCGGCATCCGGCGGGCGACGGGAAGGGTCTTGGCCATGTCCTGGGGGCGGATCCAGTACGTGATCGGGATGCCGCGCGGGCCCTTGTCCTTGAACATGCGGAACTTGTCGGCCGCGAACACCGTCAGGTAGCTGGCCACGGGATCGGTCGACTCCCAGCGGAACGTGCTCGTCCCGCCCTTCGTGGTCTTGCCCTTGTACGTGCCGTGCGCGACGCCCGACCAGCCCTTGGGCACCGTGATCGCCACGTCGTACAGCGCCTCGTCCGACGGATGGTCGTTGACCGGGAACCAGGTGAACGCCCCGAACGGCTCCTGCAGCGCCCACGCCCGGCCGCCGGCGCCGGTGCGGAAGCCGAGCATGTTGATGTCCTTGCGCCGCTGCTTGGCGTCGACGGGCCGAGGCCGGCCGTGGTAGCGCACGGTCACGACGGCGCCTTCGCCGGCCTTCAGCGGCTTAGCCAGCGGGATGGTCAGGTCGTCCCCGGTCCGCCGCGGCCGGGCGCCCGTCCCGTTCACCGTGACCTGGTCCACCTTCAGCGCCCGCCCGAAGTCGAGGGTGACGCCGGTGACGGGCTTGGCCGCGCGGATCGTGAGCTTCGCCGTGCCCGAGAGCGTGCGGCTCGCCGGCTTCCAGTCCAGCGCCAGATCGTAGTGGAGCACGTCGATGGCCGGGTTGCCGTAGGCGGGGAACACCGGGTCCTTGACGGGCTGCGACCTGCCCTTCTGGTACGCGCTCAGGTCCACCTCAGGACGCGGCGCCTCGGCCACCGGCTTGGCGCTTTGTGCTTGCTTCGCGATGGGCGGGGGTGAACTACAGCCCGCAACGGTCAGCGCAAGGGTCATGAGTAATAAGGGGGGCCTCCGCATTCGGGCAAAGGTAACGATTCCCACCATCACCCACAAGAGCTTTTCGCATCCCGACAGGTGAGCAAGGGCCCTGGCAAGGCCCTCCTGCCGGCCCCGCGAACAGGGAGATCACCGATGAGAGCAGCACGCGCCAGATCCTTTCTGCAAACTCCCTGTGAAGCACGCAGCAGCCCTTTGCCGGAGCCGGTGGGACGGGCATCGTGGGCCGCATGAGATCCGCGATCCTGAAGACCGCAATCAGCGCCTTAATCGTGCTCCTGCTCGGCAGCGTGCCGGGGCTCGCGGCGCAGGCCACCGCGAAGCCGGACACGTTCGCGCTGCCCAACGGGTTCCAGCCGGAGGGGATCGCGATCGGGGGCGGGCCCCACGCCTATTTCGGCTCCCGCGCGACCGGCGACATCTACCGGGCAGACCTGCGTACCGGTGAGGGATCGGTCATCAGCAAGGGCCCGGGCACCCCGTCGCTCGGGCTCAAGACCGACGGGCGCGGCCGGCTGTTCGTGGCCGGGGGGACGGGCGGCGACGCCCGCGTGATCGACCTGCGTACCGGCGAGGTCGTCAAGTCGTACAAGCTGACCACCGACCCTGCGTTCGTCAACGACGTGATCCTCACGCGCGACGCGGCCTACTTCACCGACTCCCGTAACCCCGTCCTGTACAAGCTCGCGCTCGCCCGCGGCGGCGTGCTGCCCGACGAGGCCGTCAAGATCCCGCTCAGCGGGGCCATCCAGTACACGACAGGTAACAACGCCAACGGCATCGCGCCCAGCCCCGACCGCAAGTCGCTGCTGATCGTCCAGTCGAACACCGGCAAGCTGTTCGAGGTGGACCCGTCCACCGGCGTCACCACGGAGGTGGACCTGGGCGGCGAGTCGCTCGCCAACGGCGACGGGCTGCTGCTGTCCGGCCGCACCCTGTACGCCGTGCTGAACCGCCTCAACACGGTCGCCGTCATCGGCCTGGCCGCCGACGGCTCGTCGGGGAAGATCGTCAAGCGCCTGACCGATCCGCGTTTCGACGTCCCGACGACGGTCGCCAAGTACGGCACGCGCCTCTACCTGCCCAACGCCCGCTTCACCACCACGCCGACGCCTGACACGACGTACAACGTGGTGGCGATCAAGCCCTGATCGGCATCGGCAGGCCACCGCCCTGGCGTTCGCCGCGCAGGGCGGTGGCCCGCGTGGTCGGCCATCCGAGCCGTCTCAGCGCGGCGGGCGCAGCGCCGCCAGCTGCTCCTCGAAAGGCACGACGATCTCCTCCTGCTCCGCCCGCGCGCTGGGCGCGCGGTGCAGGAGCAGGTCGGTCAGTTCGCCGGCGGCGCGTTCGATGCGCTCGCCCAGGCCGTCGGTGAAGGAGTCGCCTGCGCCGCCCCAGTCCTCCGCGGCCGCGTACACGGCGGTCGGGACGACGACGGCGCGCAGGTACGAGAACAGCGGCCGCAACGCGTGCTCCAGAGCCAGCGAGTGGCGGGCGGTTCCGCCGGTGGCGGCGATCAGCACGGGCTTGCCCGCCAGCGCGGTGTTGTCGACCACGTCGAAGAACGACTTGAACAACCCGCTGTAGGACCCGCTGAAGATCGGCGTGACCGCGATGAGCCCGTCGGCCTCCGTGACCGCCTCGATCGCCGCGCGCAGCCGGGCGTTGGGGAACCCGGTCACGAACGCGTTCGCTATGTCCACGGCCAGCTCACGCAACTCGATCACCCGCGGCTCGACGGCCGCCAGATCGGCCGGGCCCGACAGCGGCGCTTCCCGGCCGGCCGAGGGCTGCCGCTGCGCCGCCGCCGGCGCCTCATGGTCTGCCAGTCGTCGGGTCACGGCCTCGGCGAGGCGGTCGGCGAGCAGGCGGGTCGCGGAGGGCTGGGTCAGCCCCGCCGTGACGACGACCAGCTTCATGATGTCCCCTTCCTCAGGCTTCGACGGTGGCGGCGGCGGTGGCGGTGATGGCGGTCGTGGCGGTGGCGGCGGCGGCCGTCTTGGCCGCGAGCAGGGAGGCGTGCGTGGGCGCGTCCGGCACCTCGGCCGGCCTGCCCTTGGCGAACTCCGCACGCAGCACCGGGACGACCGCCTCGCCGAGGAGGTCGAGCTGCTCCAGCACGGTCTTCAGCGGCAACCCGGCGTGATCCATGAGGAACAGCTGGCGCTGGTAGTCGCCGAAGAACTCGCGGAACTGCAGCGTCCGGTCGATGACCTGCTGCGGGCTGCCCACGGTGAGCGGCGTCTCGTCCATGAACTCCTCCAGCGACGGCCCGTGGCCGTACACGGGGGCGTTGTCGAAGTACGGGCGGAACTCACGTACCGCGTCCTGGGAGTTCTTGCGCATGAACACCTGGCCGCCGAGCCCCACGATGGCCTGCTCCGGCGTGCCATGCCCGTAGTGGGCGTAGCGCTGCCGGTACAGCTGGATCAGCCGCATGAAGTGCTCCTTCGGCCAGAAGATGTTGTTGGCGAAGAAGCCGTCACCGTAGTAGGCGGCCTGCTCGGCGATCTCCGGGCTGCGGATCGAGCCGTGCCAGACGAACGGCGGCACCTCGTCCAGCGGCCGCGGCGTGCTCGTGAACCCCTGCAGCGGCGTGCGGAAGCGGCCCTCCCAGTCCACCACGTCCTCGCGCCACAGCCTGTGCAGCAGCGCGTAGTTCTCGATGGCCAGCGGGATGCCCTGCCTGATGTCCTGGCCGAACCACGGGTAGACGGGCCCGGTGTTGCCCCGGCCCATCATGAGGTCCACCCGCCCGTCCGCCACGTGCTGCAACATGGCGAAGTCTTCGGCGATCTTCACCGGGTCGTTGGTGGTGATCAGCGTCGTGGCGGTGGACAGGACGAGACGCTCGGTCTTGGCCGCGATGTAGCCGAGCATGGTCGTGGGGGAGGACGGCACGAACGGCGGGTTGTGGTGCTCGCCGGTCGCGAACACGTCAAGCCCGACCTCCTCGGCCTTGAGCGCGATCGTCACCATCGCCTTGATCCGCTCGTGCTCGGTCGGCGTCCTGCCCGTCGTGGGGTCCATGGTCACGTCGCCCACGCTGAAGATTCCGAACTGCACTTTAGTCACCATCCATGACTGTTGAATCTTTGACGGCTACGGTAGCGCGAACGCCTCCTGGGTTATTCCATCATCGGGCATGGGGATCCGTGCGTGGTCACTCCTGCCGCTGGGCGCGGGCGCGGAACGCCGCCGCCTTGGCCCGGTTGCCGCAGCCGCGCATGTCGCACCAGCGGCGGGTGCGCCGGTGCGAGGCGTCGATGTAGAGCCGGGTGCAGGGTGCGGCCTCGCACTCCCTGATCAGTGCGGCCTGCGGACCGCCGAGCAGTTCGACGGCCGCCCGTGCCGCGCCGGCGAGCGCGGCACGCAGATCGCCGGCGTGCTCGAGGCCTCCCGTCTCGCTCAGCCTGACGGTCGCCGGCGGGTGCTGAGCGGCCCGGTTGAGCACCTCCCGGTCGGCCGCGTCGAACGGGGCGCCGGTACGAGCCGCGGACGCCAGCTGGTAGATCGCCTCGCGCAATGTGCTCGCCGAGCGGAGGTCGTCGCCGGTCGCGGCGGGCGGCACGTCGAGGAGTCCGGCCGCGACCGTCCACCGGGCCAGGTCCGCGGGCGTGGCCAGCAGGTCGATGCGCTCGCTGCGGCGGTGGCCGATCGTGCCGGCCAGGTCGAGCCCGAGGTTTCCGCTGACGAAGGTGAAGTCCACGTTCCCATAGTAACCGGATGGACAAGTTACTTTGGCTGCTGGAAGGGTGAGTAACCATCAACTCCGGTTATTTCATGAAGGGATGGTGGCTTGTGGCGACGACGACGCCTCTCTCGGCCGCCGGTGGCAGGATGAGCCGCCGGTACGGGGCCGGGCATCGGTGGGTCGTGTTGTCCGTGGGCGTCGGGGCGCAGGCCAGTTTCGCGGCCATGTTCGCCGGCATCCCCGTCACGGGGATCGCGATGCGTGCCGGCTACCACCTGTCCATCGGGGACCTCGGGCTGGCGTTGGCGTGCCTGGGCCTGGGTGTGGCCGTGTCCGACATCGTGTGGGGCCTGCTGACCGACCGGTACGGGGACCGGCGCGTCCTGCTGATCGGGCTGACCTCGACCGGCGCGCTACTGGCTCTGATGGCCGCGGCGGTCACGCCCGGGGACGGCGCGGGAGTCGCCGCGCTGGCCGCGTGCCTGCTGGCCGCCGGTGCGCTGGGCGGCAGCGTGAACGGCGCCTCGGGCCGCGCGATCATGACCTGGTTCGCGGACGGTGAGCGGGGACTGGCCATGAGCATCCGCCAGACGGCCATCCCGGCCGGCGGTGCGCTCGGCGTGGCCGTCCTACCCTGGCTGGCCCACTCGTACGGCTTCCGCGCCGTCTACGCGTTTCCTGCCGCCCTCTGCCTGCTCGCCGCAGCGGCCACCTGGCGCTGGCTCCCCATCTCCGACGCGCCGGCCGTGGGGCGCGAGGTCGCGACGGCGCGCAAGGAGTCGGTGCCGGCGCGGGCCGTGACCCGCTCGCCGTTGCTGCGCTGGGACGTCTGGCGGGTGGCGCTGGCCAGCGCCCTGCTGACGGTCCCGCAGTTCGCCGTCCTCTCCTTCACCGCGATCTTTCTCCACGACGCCAAGGGCCAGGGCGTCGCACTGGCCAGCGTCACGATCCTGATCGCTCAGATAGGCGGCGGCGCGGCCCGCATCTGGACGGGCCGGCGCACCGACCGGCGCGGAAACCGCCGCACGTACCTGCGCGGCATCGGCGTCCTCACCGGCATCGCCATGGCGGCCGCCGCCGTGCTGACACAAGCCCCCACTCCGGTCACGGTCGCCGCCCTGGCGCTCGGCGGCCTGCTGGCCAACTCCTGGCACGGCATCGCCTACACGGAGATCGCCGCCATGGCGGGACCGGACAGGGCAGGGACGGCGCTGGGCCTGGAAGGGACGACGGTGTTCGGGGCCGCGTTCCTCACCCCGCTGCTGATCCCCGTCGTCCTGGCGGCCGCCTCGTGGGAGGCGGTGTGGGCGCTGGCCGCGGCGGCGGCGCTGCTGGCCATCCCGCTCGCCCCGCGCCCGCTGGCGGTCACAATGCGTTGATGTCCGCCGGCCCGAGGATCCGCTTGGGCGCGCCGCGCTCGGCAACCGTGATCATGGCCTGCCCGATCCGCTCCGTCGTGATCACCGCGGCCGGGAAGAGCAGCCGGAACAGCGGGTACAACGGCCGGCTGGCGACGTAGGCCAGCCGGTAGAGCCGGGTACGCGAGGTGACGCCGTGCAGGGGCTGAATGAAGCCGGGCCGGAACATGTACGCCTCCAGCGGCAGCGCCAGCAGCGCGTTCTCGGTCTCCCCCTTCACCCTGGCCCACATCGCCCGCCCGCGAGCGTCGGTCCCGGCCCCCGACACGTACACGAAAGTCGACCCGGGATTGAGCCTGGCCAGGGTGTTCGCCACGGACATCGTGTAGTCGTAGGTGATGTGCCGGTAGTCCTTCTCTCTCATCCCGGCCGACGAGACGCCCAGGCAGAAGAAGCACGCGCCGAAACCCGTCAGGCGCTCCTCGATGGACGCCAGGTCCAGCAGATCGCCGTGGATGATGTGCCGCAGCTTGGGGTGGTCGATCCCCGTCGGGGAGCGGCCGACCGCGAGCACGGCCGACACCCGCTCGTCGAGCAGGCACTCCCGGAGCACGCCGCGACCGACCATGCCGGTCGCCCCAAAGATGATCACGTTCACGCCGGGCTCGCCCCGATCGTCTCGCCTATGCCATCAGGCAGAGGATACGGCCGTTCGGCGGGCAGCAGTCCGCTCACGTCCGCGCGGCGCCGGACCGCCGCATGAACCTCCCGAGCCGGCTCCGTGACGTCGATGATCGCCAGTGTCCACTCGTCCACATAACGCCGCACGGCCTCCCCGGACAGGCCGATCTGGATGGACCGGTACGCCAATGCCTCATGGTGCGGCCCCCGCTCGGGATCCCACTGGATCCGCACCGGGCTGTGCCGCATCCGGGAAGTCCAGTCCGGACGCCCGTCGTCGTGGCTGAGACACGAGTGCTCCAGGGACCACTCGAAGCCGCCGCGGCTGAGCTCGATCGCCAGCACCCGCTCCTGGCGGGGCTTGGCGGCGTAGCCGCAGCGGTAGGGCACGTTCATGCCCGCAAGCCTGCCCAAGATCGCAAAAGGACGGCAACCGGTTAAGACGCCTATGGCTGCATGGCCTTGGTCCGGTGCACGGCCTGTAGCAGCCCGATCGCCAGCAGTCCTGCGACGGTGGCCGAGCCGCCGTACGACACGAACGGCAGCGGCACGCCCACGATCGGCATCAATCCCACCGTCATGCCCACGTTCACGAACGTCTGGAACGCCAGCCACGACACCACGCCGCCGGCCAGCACGGCCCCGTAGGGCGAGGCGCTGTGCCGCGCGATCGACAACCCCCGCCACAGCAGCACGCCGATGGCCAGCACGATGGCCGCGGCCCCGGCGAAGCCGAACTCCTCGCCCGCGACGGTGAAGATGAAGTCGGTGTGCTGTTCGGGAACGAAGTGCCCGGCGGTCTGCTCGCCGTTGAACAGCCCCTTGCCGGACAGGCCGCCGGAGCCGATCGCGATGCGCGCCTGGGCGGCGTTGTACCCCACACCGCCCGGGTCGGCTCCCGGGTTGGCCAGCACGAGCAGCCGCTCCAGCTGATACGGCCGCACCAGCCCCAGCTTCCACGCCGCCGCCCCCGCGCCCACGGCGCCCGCGACGAGCACCAGCAGCCACCGCTTGGGCGCCCCCGACACCAGCAGCGCCCCGCTCACCATGGCCGCGAACACCAGCATCGTCCCCAGGTCCGGCTGCAACGCGATCAGCCCGATCGGCACCGCGGCCAGCACCAGCGCGAGCAGCACCCCGCCGAACCCGGGCCTGCTCTGCCCGTCACGCAGCTCCCCGAGCGGCACCGCGAACGCCAGCGCCAGCGCCACCTTGGCGAACTCCGACGGCTGGAACTGCACCCCGGGCGCCAGCACGATCCACGAGTGCGCCCCGTTCACCCGCACCCCGAGCGGCGTCAGCACACCCGCCAGCGACACCAGCGCCAGCACGTACGCCAGCGGCACGTACGCCCGTAGCACCCGCAGATCGACCCGTGACACGAACCACATCAGGACAAGGCCCAGCCCGACGCTCACCGCCTGCCTGATCAGCAGCCCGTAGTCGCCCTCCATCCGCGTGGCCGACCACACCAGCAGCAGCCCCACCACGGACAGGGCCAGCGCCAGCAGCGTCAGCGTCCAGTCGGGCGCCGCCAGCGTGGGCGCCCACACGACCCGCCGTCTCCCCGCCACCGCGATCATCGCCGCTCCCTCAGACCGATGATGCCCTCCCAGATGTCGCGGGCCGCCGGCGCCGCGCCTTCCGCGCCCCGGCCGCCCTCCGACAGCACGACGACCACGGTGTAGGCGGGATCGGGGGCGAACGACGCGAACCAGGAGGTGTCGCGATGCCCGAACGACTCCGCCGTCCCCGTCTTCCCGGCCACCGCGACCTTGCCGAACGGGAACCCCTTGAACGCGCCCTCCGCCGTGCCCTTCCTCGGGACCTGGCTCAGCGCGTTCCTCATGAACCGCAGCGTCTCCGCCGAGGCCGGCAGCCGCCCGGCCACCGGCGGCGTGATGGTCTCGACCGTGGTCCCGTCGGGCCGGACGACCTTCATCCCGACGCGGGGGCTGTGCAGCGTCCCGCCGTTGGCGACGGCCGCGTACGCGCGGGCCAGCTGCAACGGCGTGACCAGCACGCCGCCCTGCCCGATGGAGAAGTTGGCCGCGTCGCCGCCCCGCCACACGCCGCCGCCGCGGCAGTTCTCCTTGGCGATCGCGGTCAGGTACGCCGCCCGCCCCCGGTCGGCCATCTCCGGGTAGCCCTTGACGGCCCGGCGGCAGCTCTCCTCGCGGGTGGCCCGCCACAGCGCCTTCTTCGCGGCGCGGTCCGGCACCGCACCGGCCGCCTCAGCGGGCAGGTCCACGCCGGTCGGCTTGCCGAAGCCGAATCCGCGCGCGGTCTTCTCCAACGCCTCGGACCCGCGCTCCCACAGCTGGTCGGCCAGCCGGTAGAAGATCGTGTCGCAGGACTCGACCAGAGCACCGTGCATGGTCATCAGGCCGAGGTCGGCGCTGGCGAAGTTCCTGAACACCCGGTTGCCCACCGTGTAGCCACTGGGGCAGTCGTAGAGCGCGCCGAGCCCGTACCCGGCGTTCGCGGCCGCCGCGACCGAGGAGACCTTCCACGTCGAGCCCGGCGCCCACTCGCCCTGCACGGCCTGCGACAGCAGCGGCAGCCGCTTGTACTCGCGGGCGGTCACGCCGTCGGTCCACACGGCCGGGTCGTAGGCGGGCAGCCCGGCCAGCGCGACCAGCCGGCCGGTCTGCGACTCCATCACCACGGCCGCGCCCGACTTCGCGCCGCTGGTGGTCAGCGCCTTGGCGACCGCCTGCTCGGCGATGGTCTGGATGCGGGAGTCGAGGCTGGTCACGAGCGTGTTGCCGGGCACGGGCGGGTCCTGGCGGAGCGTCCTGGTGACCTGCCCGGTGTTGTCCACGGCCACGTCGCGGCGCCCCGCGCGGCCGGCCAGCTCCCGGTCGTAGACGCCTTCGAGGCCGTCGCGGCCCTTGGCGCCCTGCACGTACCCGAGGGTGTGCGCCGCCGCCGCGCCGAACGGGTAGACCCGCACCGGCCGCAGCTCCGTGCGCACGCCGGGGAAGTCCTGCTGCCGCTCGCTGATCTGCAGCGCCGTCTGCGCCGTGACGTCCTCGGCGACGGGGATCGGCTCGTACGGTGAGCCCTGCCAGCACGGTTGCGCCACCTCAGGCCCGCACAACCGGACCTTCTCCGCGATCTGCCGGTACGGCTGGTCCAGCACCTCGCCGAGGCGCTCCAGCACCGCCCGCCCGCCGTCGGGCTGGTGGGCCAGCGCCACCGCGTCCACCGTGACCACCGGCCTGGTCCGGTTCGTCACCAGCGGACGCCCGGCCGCGTCCACGATCTGCCCGCGCACGGGCGGCACCGGCACGGTCCTGATCCGCACGTCCGCCGCCGCGCGCACGTACTCGGCCCCGCTGACCACCTGCAGGAACCACAGCCTTCCCACCAGCGTGGCCACCATCGCCAGGACGACCAGCCGCAACACGAACAACCTGGCCCTAGACACGCCGCATCGCCACCCTGGGCTCGGCCTCGTGAGTCCGCCGTCGGCGCAGCAACACGGCGCTCACCAGCGCCCCGAGCGCCACCGTCCACCCGAGCGTCCACGGCAGCGCCGTCAGCGCCGCCCGCCACGCCTCGTCGCCGAGCGCGACGGCCGCGCCGGCCTGCAGCAGCGTGCCGACGGCGGCGCCGGCCGCGCCCACCAGCAGCGGATTGCGCTCCCGCGTCCGCCCTTCCGGCAGGGGGGCGCCCTGCCGCCAGCGGCCGGCCAGCAGGCCCGTCACCGCCAGCACCAGCGCCGTGCGCCCCACCGTGCCGTCGGCCGGCGGCGTCACGTCGGCGGCCAGCCCGCCGGCGAGCCCGGCCACGCCGCCCCAGACCGGCCCCTTGGACAGCGCCAGCCACACCACGGCGAGCGCCACCAGGTCGGGACCGCCCCACGGCGACCTGTTGATCAGCAGCACCTGCAGGAGCGGCGCCACGAGCAGGAACAGCACCAGCACGGCTCACCTCCCCTGCGCCGCCACCGGCGAGAAACCAGCCGCATGGCTCACCTCCCGGGATCGGGCACGACCACCGCGACCAGGTCGAGCGCGGACAGCCGGGCGGCGGGCCGCACCAGCGCCGTGCGGGTGGCCGCGCCGGGCACGCGCTCGAGCTGCGCGACCGTGCCGATGGGCAGCCCGGCCACGTACGGCCGGCCGCCGGCCGACCCGAGCGTCACCACCTGGTCGCCGACCTCGAGCGGCGCGTTGGGGTCGAACAGGCTCAGCCGCAGCAGGCCCGCGTCCGGCACTCCCGTCACGACGCCCAGCTCGCCGGAGCCCGCCATGCGGGCGCCCACCGATGAGCCCGGATCGGTGATCAGCGACACGGACGCGGTCGCGGGTCCGGCCCAGCTGACCTTGCCCACGAGGCCGTCGGCGTTCAGCACCGTCACGTCGCGGGTGACGCCCGCCGCCGATCCCGCGTCGATGGTGACGTTCCTGCCCTGCCCGTATCCGACCACGTGCGCGGAGACGCCGCGATAGGGCGCCGGCGCCGTGGCCGGCCGGCTCTTGGTCCCGCCCGCGGCCAGCTCAGCCCGCAGGCGCGCGTTCTCCTGCTCCAGCGCCCGCAGGCGGCCCTCGCCGCCGACTGACCTGGTCACCGTGCCGATCGCGCTCTCGACCGTGCCGTACACCGTCGAGCCGGCCGCCCGCAGGGGCTCCAGCGGCATCAGCGTCCGGTCCACCACGACAAGCAGGACTCCGGCGAGTAACACGAGCAGGATGAGCGCCCGCTTCACCGCCGCGACCAATCGGGCAGCAGCACGTCACGCATCGCCTGGAACCGCTCCACGCAGCGGCCCGCGCCCAGCGCCACCGAGTACAGCGGCTTGTCCACGACCCGGATCGGCATGCCGGTGGCCTGGCCCATCCGCTCGGCCAGGCCGCGGAGCAGCGCCCCGCCGCCGGTCAGCACGATGCCGTTGTCCAGCAGGTCGCCCGCCAGCTCGGCCGGGCACTGGTCGAGTGTCGTCTGCACGGCGTCGATGATGGTCTGCACCTGGTCCTCGATGGCCTCGCCGATCTCCTCCGACGTCATCGTCGCCGTCTTCGGCAGCCCGCTGACCAGGTCGCGGCCGCGTACGGGGGCGCTGGCGTCCGGGGAGATGGCCCGCGGCGCGGCGGCCGGGAGGACGGCGTCCTGCCTGGGCCTGGACCGGAACGGGTTCCACCGGCGCGGGGCGGCCGGCGGCTCAGGCTCCTCGTCCTCCACCACGATCGACGGCAGGGAGTCCTCGCCGTAGGCGCCCACCCGGTGCCGGCCCCGGGGCGTGATCTCGGCGTCCCGGGAGGGCGCGGGCCGCACCATGCCCAGATCGATCTTCAGCCGTTCGGCCGTACGGTCGCCGAGCAGCAGCGCGTGCTCCTTCTTGGCGTAGGTGATGACGGCCTCGTCCAGCTCGTCGCCGCCCACCCGCAACGACTTGGCGACCACGACGCCGCTCATGGACACGATGGCGACCTCCGTGGTGCCGCCGCCGATGTCGACCACCATGTTGCCGGTGGCCTCGCCGACCTTCAGCCCGGCGCCGATCGCCGCGGCCATCGGCTCCTCGATGATGTGCACCCGCCGCGCGCCCGCCTCGTAGGCGGCCTCCTTGACCGCCCGCTGCTCGATGGAGGTGGTGCCGCTCGGCACCGCCACCACGATCCGGGGTTTGGCGAGGAACCTGCTGGGGTGCGCCTTCTGGATGAACATGCGTAACATGCGCTCCGCCGCGTCCAGATCCGCGATCACGCCGTCCTTGAGCGGCCTGATCGTGGCGATGTGCGGGGGAGTACGACCCATCATGCGCTTGGCCGCCTTGCCGACGGCCACGACGGTGTTCTTGTGAAGGTTGATCGCGATGACGGAGGGCTCGTTGAGCACGATGCCCTTCCTGCGGACGTAGACCAGCGTGTTGGCGGTGCCTAAGTCGACCGCTATGTCATGACCGAGAAGACCCAATGCGAATGCCATGTGCCGCACAGCCCTTTCGACCCGGTAAGGGGCAGGGGGACACTGCCCGCACTCGCGCTGCCCTGAGCCGTTTGACCACAAACGCAATATCTCTGTAGCTGCCCCATCACCGCAGGTCAGTCCCGGTCCCGCTCAGCGGGCGGTGCGCCAGCTCTGCTCCTCGACGAGCTCCGTGCTGCGCCATCCGGCGGGCGTGCGGCGCATGCGGTGGTGATACCAGCCGCCGCCGTGCAGGAACCCTTCGGTGCCGGCCGCGACCATCTCGCGCGTCGGGGCGAGCGTGTCGGTGAAGGGCGCGCTCACCCGCGCCTCCCCGTCGTGGAAGTCGATCAGGGGGGCGCCGATCAGGTGGAGGCGGCCGGGCCAGTGCGTGAGCACCTCGGCCAGCCACGTCTTGACCTCCTCCCGTGTGCCCTTCACACCGCCCGCGGAGGTGTAGTCGATCAGCGCGTCCTCGCTGAACACCTCGTCGAGCAGCTCCCATCGGCCGGAGTCGATGGCGCGGGTGTAGCGGGCCAGCAGGTCCGCGATCTCCAAACGGTCGGCGATCTCCTGAGCGTCCATGGTGTGATCGTCGCGCTAGAAGCCCTCGGTGACCAGCCCGGCCAGCCGCTCCCGCGAGGCCCGTACGGTGAACGGCTCGCAGCCGGTGCAGAAGTAGCCGCGGCCGAACGTGAACTCCACCGTGCCCTTGCCCAGGTTGACCAGCAGGCGCTCGTTGTCCACGCTCACGGTCCGCGGGATCTGGCGGGCCGGCATGAGGGGCCGCAGCGCGGCGGCCAGCCGCCTCCTGCCCGCCGGGGTGAAGGCGACAGGGGCGAAGATCTCCCGGACGGTGAGCTCCCGCCCCGCGGCCACGTCGTAGGTGACCGCCCGCCACTGCTCGCCCGCAAGCAGGTAGCGCACCGAGATCACCCGAGCGTCGTCGCGTACCACGACGTGGGTGCCGCTCACGACCCCGTGGGCGGCCGGGTTCGCGCGGAGGTCGCGCAACGTGTCGTCGAGGTGGTCCCTGACCGGCGCGAACAACGCCGCGTTGACCCGCCGCGCGTCTCCGCCCGAGGCCCGCGGGTAGGAGACGTCGATCGTGAGCCGCGGCCGCTGCTCCCGCCAGGTGGCCGAGGTGATCACGAACGCGGGCGGGGTCCCTCGCACGAGGGGCGCCGCCGCCACGGCGACGAGCACGGCGGCCCCCGCCAGCAGCACCTTCCTCGGCACCGGCGCCGCCAGCCCCGCCACGACGAACGGCCCCGCCACGAACCCCGCCTGCAGGCCCGCCACCGGGTCCAGCGGCAGGCTCGCCAGCCCTCCCGCCACCACCGACGACCCCCACACGGCCGCCCACGAGCGGAGTCCTGTGGCGTTCGACCGCGCCAGGACGAGAGAGACCAGCCCGGCCAGCAGCACGACGTAGAGCGCGCCGGAGAGATTCTCCAGTGGCGGTTGCGCGACGGACACGGCGGGAGCCGTCACGAAGACCCCGCTCCCGGGGGCCTCGGCGTACGGCTCCACGCCGAACCCTCGGACCGCCCCCGCCGCCACCACCACCGCCAGCGCCGCCCCGGCCACCCGCATCGCGGCCACGGCGCGCTCCCGCCGGGCCGGCACGTGCTCGCGGACCTGCTCCTTCCAGGCCCGGTACCGCTCGGCCAGCGTCCCCCAGGTCTCCTCCTCCTCGAGCTCGACGATCCGTACGAACCTGGTCAAGCCCACCTGTGAGTGCACGATGAATAACAACGCCGCCAAACCTGGCACGACAACCCCCGTGAAGAGCGCCGCCTCCCTCGCCGGGGAGACGCCCAGCAGCCGTTCACCGGTCACCGCGTACGCGATCACGCTGCCCGCGTTCCAGCCCACCGCCGCCGCCAGTGCCAGCGCGCCCACCAGCACCAGGTAGTCGGAGGCGGGGAAGAGCCGCACGAGCCGCCCCCGTACCGCGAGATGGACGAGAACCGCCGCCGACACCGCGAACACCGCCGTCACCGTCCACAACCACACCACGGCCGTCCTGCCCAGCACGGGGTCCGGCGGGGCGAGGAAGGCGAGCGCCCGCACCGGCACCGGCGTCGCGTCGTCGTACGTCCGCCGCGTCAGCCCGGCGTAGCGCGAGGTCACGGCCAGGCAGAAGTACGTCATCGCGAGCGCCGCCCCCGCCACGAGCAGGCTCCACCGCCGGTCGGGCCGCACCGGATCCGGCGGCGTGGGCTCGCGGTCCTTTCCCGGGAGCACCAGCTGCAGTGCGGTGCCGGCCAGCGCGAGCAGCAGCGGCGGCACCGCGATCTGCGCGGGCTCGGCGACCAGTGCCGCCCCGATGTCGCGGGCGTACTCCACCGCCCAGGCCGCGTTCAGCGGGTCGGCGAGGAGCGGTTCCCGCATGCCGCGGTCGATCGCGACCACGGCCGCGTACACGATCGGGGCCGCGCACAGCGCGATCCACGCCAGCACGAACGCCCGCCCCGGCCGGCCCTCCACCGGTAATCGCCGGCGCAGCGCCCCCTCCAGGTAGCTCGCCACGACGGCCGACAGCACCGCGGCCACCTGGTCGAAGTAGCCCAGCGAGAGCGGCAGCCAGGCCAGCAGCGGCTCCTGGTCCCTGATGAGAACGCTCCACACCAGCGCCCAGCCGAGCACCAGGCAGGGCAGCACCCACCGGCGCGGCCGGAACACCCGCTTGGCCGGCGGCGGGGGAGAGGCGGGCAGGGTCCGCGTCACCGCCAGCGCCGCGAGCGCGGCCACCAGCGCCGTCGCCATCCCCCAGGAGGCGGCGTACGGCGCGGCGTCGGCGAACGCCGACCCGCGCGCCCCGAGCTCCGGTGCCCACGCCAGCACCGCGATCACGCCGGCGGGCCCGCCCGCCAGGGACCAGCAGGCCACCAGCCCCACCCGCGACGGCCCGAAGCCGGACCAGCGGAACACCGCATACGCCCCGGCCGTGAGCGTCACCGAGAATCCCGCCAGCGTGACCACCGCGATCAGCGCCGGCCCCTGGCCCAGGCCGGGGAACACCAGCGCCCCCACGAACGGCCGGCCGAGCAGGAACCCGCCCACGGGCGGCAGGGCGGCGAGGCCCGAGACGGCGAACGCGGAACCCGCGGCCGCGAGCAGGAACATGCCAGTCGACTTCACCACGCCCCGGTAACTGCCCGCCCAGCGCGAACCCGTGCGTGGACCGGACAGCCGCCCACGTCAGAGGCGCTTCACCCGCTGCCGGAGCAGTCGCGCCAGCCGGAACGCCGCCAGCACGCTCACGCCCAGATGCGCCGACACGAGGGGGAGGCGACCGGGGCGGACATCGTGCGGTCGCTGGAGTCGGTGGCGGCCGGGCAGGTGGTGTTCGGGGCCTCGACGGGCGGCCGCGTGCTGGCCGCGGCCCAAGACGCCGGCCTCGGCACCCTGAGGGACCGTCCGCCGGGCAGAGCCGAACGCTGAAGCCGTCCGTTGTCCGGCTGGACAAGGCCGCAGGTGGCCGGCGCGTATGCCTTCGACATGCGAGAAGCCAGGTTCGTGATCGGCGAACCTGGCTTCTCGATGAAGCAGAGTGGACGATACTGGGATTGAACCAGTGACCTCTTCCGTGTCAGGGAAGCGCTCTCCCGCTGAGCTAATCGTCCAGTGAGGTGGCGACGGGATTTGAACCCGTGTGGACGGCTTTGCAGGCCGCTGCCTCGCCTCTCGGCCACGCCACCGAGCCGGAAGCTCCGAGCGGAAGACGGGATTCGAACCCGCGACCCTCACCTTGGCAAGGTGATGCTCTACCACTGAGCCACTTCCGCGTCCGCCCCCGTCGGGGCGACGAGAGAACTCTAGCGAATCCTGGCCGAGTCCCCAAACTGGATTACGCCCGCGCACGTCAGCTGTGGCCGCCGTTGACCGTGACACGCTGGCCCGTGATGAAGGCGCCACCGTCCGAGGCCAGGAACGACACCGCCGCCGCCACGTCCTCCGGGGTGCCCATCCGGCGCAACGGCACCTCCTCCAGGTAGCCGCTCTGGTCGAGGTCGGCGTGCCGCTCCACGGGGATCCAGCCGGGCGCGACGACGTTGACCGTGACGCCGTACGGGCCCAGCTCGCGTGCCCACGCCTCGGTCAGCGCGTGCTGGGCGCCCTTGGCCGCGATGTACGCCGACATGCCGGGCAGGTTGCGATCGACGATGTCGGAGCCGATCTGGATGACCCGGCCGCCACCCCGCTCCCGCATGCCGGGAAGCACCGCCTGCACCAGCAGCGTGGGGCTCTTGACGAAGAAGCGGAGCTGGTCGAGGTGGGCCTCCCAGGTGAGGTCCTCCAGCGGGATCGAGGGCTGCGGGCCGGTGGCGTTGGCCACCAGCACGCCCACCGGGCCGAGCCGTCCGGCGATCCGGTCGACCAGGCCCGCTACGCCGCTCTCGTCGGTGACGTCGGCGAGGAAGCCCTCCGCGACGCCGCCGGCGGCGCGGATGGCGTCCACGACCTGCTGGACGCCGTCGGCGTCCTTACGGGAGTTGACGGCGACGGCCAGGCCGTCTGCGGCGAGCCTTTGCGCGATCACGGCTCCCAGGCCGCGGGAGGCGCCGGTGACAAGGGCGACTAAGGTCATGGAACAGACCTTAGCCACCCGTCCGGTCAGCGGGTGGGCTGCAGGTCCGCCGGATGCGGCCCCTCGGTCTCCAGGCGGTATTCCTGGCCGGAGACGGCGCGGTTGTCGTCGATGACCCGCTCCGACGGGGGCTGCTCGCCGCCCATGATCGCGTCCTGCATCTTCGAGAACCGCTCGTGGGCCTCCCGCACGTAGCCCGTCCCCAGCGTGGTCTGGTCGATCTGGGTGGCGATCAGGTCACGGACGTAGGCCTTGTTCGGCTCGAAGGTCACCGGCGGCGGCAGGGCGGGTGCCAGCACCTGTTCGGGATCGCGGCCGTCGAACCGCTTGAACATCTCGGCCGCCAGCCGCAGCTGCTCCAGCTCCATGCTCAGATGCAGCTCCCAGATGTTCTTCACCTTCGGGTCGGACTCCGTCTCCATGAACGAGTAGTACAGGTAGCACTCGTTGTACTCGTGGTTGAGCAGCATCTCCCACCAGCTCTCACCGGGGTCGACCAGCGACTCGTAGTGGGTGACGTGCTCTTCCTCGATGAGCGCGATCTCCTGATACAGCTGGCGGGCGATCGGCTCCATGTACATCGGGCCGACGTTCATGTAGAAGTTCATCGTCTGCTGCTCGGCCGCCATGATCGTCAGTGCGTGCAGGCGGGACAGCGGCTCGGTGGTGGTGCGGTCGTACGGCTCCCGCACGTTGTCCACGGGGTCGCGGTGATGCATGTAGGTGGGCCGTCCCGGCATGACCTCGGTGAGGTTGTCGACGATCTTCTCGGCCTTGCGGTGCTCGATCATCTCGTACAGGTTGGCGTACCGGTAGAGGTGGTCGAAGTCCTCCAGCACGCCGAACTGGTAGGCCTGCCGCAGGTACGGGTCCGGCTCCATGCGCGCCACCCACGAGGTCAGGTCCACGGCGACCTGCTCGTACGCGATGGTGGTCTCCAGCACCGAGGCGACCCCGGGCAGCAGCCAGTTGACCACCTTTTGCTGCTGGGCCTCGAGGTAGCGCACCCGGGCCAGCTGCCGCTTGGCCTCGATGTCCGGGCAGTGACGGGCCAGCTGGTGGCTGAAGAGGATCGCCTCCGTCTCGATGCCGTTCATGGTGATGATCCGGCACCGGGTGTACGGGTCGGCGTGGTCGGGGTCGATGGGCGTGACGTTCAGCTCGCGCCAGTCGCGTAGCTGCTCGTCCAGCGGGATACCCCGCTCCTGCAACGGGTCGAAGGCCATATCGCCGCCCGTACCCGGCGCATTCTCCGTGTTAAGTCCTCCAACGGCCCGCGTTCGGTAAGGAAACGCGTGCCTTCCGCGGGCCCGGGGTAGGGCGCTGACGTGGCTGAACATGATGTGATCGAGCTGCTGACGGCCCAGCACGGGCAGATCAGGGATCTGTTCGACGAGGTCGAGCAGGCGCCGCCGGACAAGGTGGAGGCGGCCTTCGGCCGGTTGACGCGGATGTTGTCCGTGCACGAGACCGCTGAGGAGGAGATCGTCCACCCGTACGCGCGCAGGAAGCTCGACAACGGGCAGGGCGTGGTCGCCGACCGGCTGCACGAGGAGAACCACGCCAAGCGGCTCCTCCTCGACCTGTACAACGACGGCGTGGACCATCCCCGGTTCTGGGAGCGCCTCGCCGAGCTGCGCACCGCCGTCACGGCGCACGCGCGGGGCGAGGAGCGGTACGAGTTCGCGAAGCTGCGCGAGAGCACCTCCACGGCCGAGCGGCGGGCCATGGCGGCGGCGGTACGGGCGGCCGAGACCCTCGCGCCGGTGCGCCCGCACCCCGGCACGGAGTCGGCCACCAAGAACATGCTGCTGGGACCGCCCATGGCGGTGATGGACCGGGCCCGCGAGCTGATCCGCAAGGCCCTCGGCAGGACCTGAAGGCCGCGGAAGACCTCGGGAGAATCCCGCCGGGCATCCTTCGACGCCTGGCGAAATATCGGCGTATTACCGTCGGAGGCGTGGAACACATCGCGCGAGACGCCGACATCGCGCCCGTCGCCGCGCTCATCGCGGACCCGACCCGGGCGGCCATCCTGACGGCCCTGCTCGACGGGCGGGCGCTGGCGGCCGGCGAACTGGCCAGGGTGGCGGGCGTGAGCGCCGCCACCGCCAGCGCGCACCTGGCCAGGCTGCTCGACGGCAGGCTGGTGGACGTCGTGCGCCAGGGCCGCCACCGCTACTACCGGCTTGCCGGGCACGAGGTGGCCGAGGTGCTGGAGGTGCTGGCCAGGATCAGCGCCCGCCCGCCGGTGCGCTCTCTGCGCCAGTCCCGGCAGGCGAGGCTGCTGGAGGAGGCCCGCACCTGTTACGACCACCTCGCCGGCCGCGCCGGGGTGGGGCTGCTCGACGGGCTCAGGGAGGGCGGTTACTACGCGGCGCAGGACCTGACCGGCGCGGGCGAGCGGCTGCTGGCGGGGCTCGGCGTGGACGTGGCGGGCGCGCGGCGCTCGCGGCGCAGGTTCGCACCCGAGTGCCTGGACTGGACCGAGCGCAGGTCCCACCTGGGTGGTGCGCTGGGAGCGGCGATCACCGAGGCGCTGTTCGACCGCGGATGGCTCCGGCGCGGCAGCGTGCCCAGGGCGGTGCTCCTCACCGACGAGGGCAGGGAGGGGTTGTCGGCATTGTTCCCAAGTAAGGAGCTAACATCGCATACGCCGGTTACCTAGCAAGTGAGAGAGACCCACCATGCGCGACAACGGCGTCGTGAACGTCGGCCCTGAGCCCCTGACCTTCCATGACGTGATCGAGGTGGCCCGGCACGGGGCCGCCGTCCGGCTCACCGACGACGCGGTGGCCGCCATGTCGGCCGCCCGCCAGCGGGTGGACGAGCTGGCTGAGAGCCCGGTGCCCGCGTACGGCATCTCGACGGGGTTCGGGGCGCTCGCCACCCGGCACATCGACCCGGCGCTCCGTACCCAGCTCCAGCGCTCCCTTGTCCGCTCCCACGCGGCCGGCAGCGGCCCCGAGGTGGAGACCGAGGTCGTGCGCGCGCTCATGCTGCTGCGCCTGCGCACGCTCGCCTCCGGCCACACCGGCATCAGGCCGAACACCGCCAAGACCCTGGCCGCGCTGCTCAGCGCCGGGATCACGCCGATCGTGCACGAGTACGGCAGCCTCGGTTGCTCGGGCGACCTGGCGCCGCTGGCGCATGTGGCGCTCACTCTGATGGGCGAGGGCGTCGTCCGCGACAAATCCGGCAACATGCTGCCCGCCGCCGAGGCGCTCAAGCAGGCCCACATCGAGCCGGTCGAGCTGGCCGCCAAGGAGGGCCTGGCGCTCATCAACGGCACGGACGGCATGCTCGGCATGCTCGTCCTCGCCATCGAGGACCTCACCAGGCTGGTCAGGACCGCCGACGTGAGCGCGGCGATGAGCGTGGAGGCGCTGCTGGGCACCGACCGGGTGTTCGCCCCCGAGCTGCAGGCCCTGCGCCCGCACCCGGGGCAGGCGCGCTCCGCCGCCAACATGATGAAGATCCTCGAGGACTCCGGGATCATGGCCAGCCACCGTGACCCCGAGGCGTGCACCCGCGTCCAGGACGCCTACTCGCTGCGCTGCGCCCCCCAGGTCGCCGGGGCCGCCCGCGACACGATCGCGCACGCCGCCACCGTGGCCGGGTGGGAGCTGGCCAGCGCCGTCGACAATCCGGCCGTGCTGGCCGACGGCCGGGTGGAGTCCAACGGCAACTTCCACGGCGCGCCGGTCGCGTACGTCCTGGATTTCCTGGCCGTCGTGGCCGCCGACCTGGCCTCGATGTCGGAGCGCCGTACCGACCGGTTCCTGGACGTGGCGCGCAACCACGGGCTGCCCGCGTTCCTGGCCCACGACCCGGGCGTGGACTCCGGGCACATGATCGCCCAGTACACGCAGGCCGCGATCGTCTCCGAGTTGAAGCGGCTGGCCGTGCCCGCCAGCGTCGACTCCATTCCCAGCTCGGCCATGCAGGAGGACCACGTGTCCATGGGCTGGTCGGCCGCGCGCAAGCTGCGCAGGTCGATCGACGGCCTGACCCGGGTGCTGGCCGTCGAGGTCCTCACCGCCGGCCGCGCGCTTGACCTGCGTGCCCCGCTGGTGCCCGCGCCCGCGACGGCGGCCGTGGTCAAGGCGCTGCGTGAGACCGTGCCCGCCCCGGGGCCCGACCGGTTCCTGGCGCCGGAGATCGACTGCGCCGTGCGTCTGGTGGCCGACGGGGGAGTGGTGGCCGCCGCCGAGTCGGTCACCGGCCCCCTGGACTGAGCGCCACGATCAGGTCCACCTCCAGCAGCAAGCCGGGCATGAACAACTTCGACACCTCCACGGTGGTGCTGGCCGGGGGCGTGCCCGTGAGGTACGCGCGGCGCACCGCCCCGTACTCGGCGCGGGCGTCCATGTCCGTGAGGTAGGTCCTGATGAACGCGATGTCGTCGAACGTGGCGCCCTGATCGGCGAGGATGCGCGCGATGACCTGGAAGACGTGCTCGGCCTGGGCCGCCATCGAGCCCTCGCCGACCACCTTCCCGCTCTCGTCGAAGGCCGCCACGCCGGAGACGTAGAGCGTGTCGCCGGCGCGGACGGCGTGCGAGTACATGCCGTTCGTCGCCGGGATCGTCGGCACGTTGACCGGCACCGCACGCGCGGCGCGCCCGCCTCCGGCGTGCTCCAGGATGGCGGTCAGGTCCCGGTCGCCGAACCCGGCCGCCCGCGCCTCCTGCAGCCGCTTGCGTGCCGCCGTGGCCAGCGACCCGCCTTCCCACGCCGCCAGCTCCAGGTCCTTGGCCGCATGCGCCAGTGAGTAGCGGGTCTCTTCCGCGGGCACGCGCAGCCGCTCGGCCAGCACGCCCAGCGGGGTGCCCGACAACACGTCGATCAGCGCCTCGCGGTCCACGCCGTGCGCCTGGCCGTAGGCGTAGGTCTCGGCCAGCAGCACCTGCGCGGGCACCATCGCGCTCATCACGGCGATCTTCATGGCCGCGCCCGCCCCCAGCGGCCCCAGCTCGCGCACGGACCCGAACACGGACAACACCTCGCGGCAGCCCGACAGGTCGCCACCGGCGAGCACGGTCAGCGTGCCGTCGGCGGCGGGGCCGACGCTGCCCAGCACCGGCGCGTCCACCAGGGTGATCGAGGCAGGCAGTAACGTCCGCAGCCCGCGCACCGCCTCCGGGCCGATCGTGGACATCTCGACCACCGTCGCGCCGGCTCGCAGCCCCGGCAGCGCCGCCGCCAGCACCTCGCGTACCGCTGGCGGGTCGCTCAGCATGGTGATGACCAGGTCCGCGCCCTCCACCGCGGCGGCCACGGAGACGCCGGTCCCGCGGCGCCACGTCGTCACCTTGTGCCCGGCCGCCACGAGCCGCCGGGCCATGGGGACGCCCATGCGTCCCTGCCCGAGAAAAGCAATCTGTCCGATGAAAGATGTCATGCGGCAAGTACACATGGATGCGAGGTATTCCACCACCGACTAGATTGCATACCAGCCATGCACGATGAGAATGCCTTTGACACCGCGGCGCTCCGCCTCCTCGACGAGGTGGCGCGGAACGGATCGTTCACCGCCGCCGCCGAGCTGCTCGGATACACCCAGTCGGCGGTCTCCCGCCGGGTCGCCGCGCTCGAACGCGCCGCCGGCGGGCCGCTCTTCGAGCGCCTGGCCCGCGGGGTGCGCCTGACGCCCGCCGGCGCCGCCCTGCACCGCCACGCCGTCGCCGTGCTGGACCGCCTCGACCGCGCGGGCGAGGAGCTGGCCGCCATCCACGGCGGGCGCGGCGGGACGCTGCGCGTGGGCGCGTTCGCCACCGCCAACGTGGACCTCGTCCCCAGGGCCTTGAAACGCTTCGCCGCCCGGCGTCCCGGCGTCGAGCTGCGCCTGACCGAGGGGCTCACCGCGCGGCTGACGGACCGGCTCAGGGAGGGGGCGCTGGACGTGGCCGTGATCAGCGACTACCCGACGGGGCTGCCGGCCGGCCCGCCCCATACCGTGCCGCTGCTCGAGGACCGGCTTTTCGTGGCGCTGCCCGCCGGTCACCGGCTGGCCGGCGACGACGACGTGGACCTGCGGGACCTGGCCGGCGAGAGCTGGATCGAGGCGGCCCCGCGCGGCCAGCCCACACTGCTGGTCACCGCGTGCGCGGCCGCCGGGTTCACCCCGCGCAGCGGGCTGCGGGTGGCGGAATGGATGGGCAAGTTCGCCTTCGTGGCCGCGGGGCTTGGCGTGACGCTGGTGCCGGAGCTGGCGGCGCGGGCCGTACCCGCCGATCTGGTGCTGCGGCCGCTGCGCGGGACGGCGCCGGTGCGGAAGGTGTACGCGGCCCTGCCCGGCGAGCCACTGCCCGCGGCGCTGGAGCTCGTCGAATTGCTGGGACAATGGGAGACGTGTACGACGGCTTCGCCTACTTCGGTCACACCCTCGCCACCGGTCTGCGGGACGTGACCTCCGACCTCGCCGCGCTCGACGGCGCGGGATGGTGGGCCGTCGTCGTCGACTACGAGGGCAAGGTGACGTGTGCCCGGTTCGACCGGGTGCGCCAGATGCGCATGCCCAGACCGGCCGGCCCCTGGCACGGGCCGAGCCTCGGCCAGTGGCGCAGCTCCCTCGACCGGGCCGGCTACGAGCGTGGCGTGCGGGCCATCCGCGACTACATCGAGCAGGGCGAGGTCTACCAGGCCAACCTGTGCCGGATCCTGACCGCGCCCGTCCCGCCGGACGCCGACCCGCTGGCCCTGACCGCCAGGCTCGCCACCGGCAACCCGGCGCCCTACGGCGGCGTGATCCAGGTGCCCGGGCTCAGCGTGGTGTCGGCCTCGCCGGAGCTCTACCTGTCGCGCGACGGCGACGTCGTGGAGTCCAGGCCGATCAAGGGCACCGGCGCGACCGCCGGCGACCTGCTCGACAAGGACTACGCGGAAAACGTCATGATCGTCGACCTCGTCCGCAACGACCTGGGCAGGGTCGCGGCCGTCGGCACCGTCGAGGTGCCGTCGCTGTGCGCGGTCGAGGCGCACCCCGGTCTCGTCCACCTCGTCTCCACCGTGCGCGCCCGGCTGGCGCCGGAGGCGGGCTGGCCGGAGTTGTTCGCGGCGACGTTCCCACCGGGATCGGTCACGGGCGCGCCCAAATCGTCGGCCCTGCGCATCATCAATGAGCTCGAACCAGCCCCCCGGGGCCCGTACTGTGGGGCCGTGGGCTGGGTCGACGCCGATCGGGGCAAGGCGGCACTGGCCGTCGGCATCAGAACATTCTGGATCTCAGACGGCGAGATCCGGTTCGGCACGGGAGCGGGCATCACGTGGGGCAGCGACCCCGGGCGCGAATGGCTCGAGACCGAGCTCAAAGCAGCCAGGCTCATCGCACTGGCGTCCACAGGAGGAACTGAATGAACATCCCTGTCTGGGTCAACGGGGAGCTGATCGACCCCGCGCTGGCCACCGTGTCGGTGTTCGACCACGGGCTGATGGTCGGCGACGGCGTCTTCGAGACCATCAAGATCGTGAACGGCGAGTCGTTCGCCCTCACCCGGCACCTCGACCGGCTCAAGCTCTCCGCCCAGCGCATGGACCTGCCCGAGCCCGACCTCGAGGCCATCGCCGACGGCATCGGCAAGTGCCTGGCGGCCGCGCCCGCCTGGGAGCTGGGCCGCATCCGCGTCACCTACACCAGCGGTCCCGGCCCGCTCGGCTCAGACCGCGGCGACCAGGGCACCACCTCCGTCGTCATCGTGGACGAGCAGAAGCCGTTCCCCGCCGCCGCCAACGTCGCCGTCGTGCCCTGGCCACGCAACGAGCGCGGCGCCCTGGCCGGGGTCAAGAGCACCTCGTACGGCGACAACGCCAAGGCCCTGCTGCACGCCAAGAAGCGCGGCGGCGGCGAGGCGATCTTCGGCAACCTCGCGGGCAACCTCTGCGAGGGCACCGGCTCCAACATCTTCATCGTCCGCGACGGCCGCCTGCTCACCCCCACCCTGGAGTCCGGCTGCCTGGCCGGCGTCACCCGGGCGCTGGTGCTCGAGTGGTGCGGCGGCGAGGAGGCCGACGTGCCGCTGTCGGCCCTGTACGAGGCCGAAGAGGCCTTCCTCACCTCCACCACCCGCGACGTCCAGCCGATCAAGCTGGTGGACGACACTGAGCTGCCGCTCGCCCCCGGCCCGATCACCGCCAAGGCGATACGCGTCTTCGCCGAGCGGTCTGCCGCCGACCTGGACCCGTGATCCTCTTCCCCGGAGCTTCCGGAGCTTGCGGAACGCGGCGGCCCCGCGCCGTGCACGTGGGGGCCGCCGCCGATCCCGCCTTATGCCCGCGCGAGCTCCGGCGCCCCGGTCGGCGCGAGCTCCGGCGCGCATGAACGGGGAGGGTGGCGCGACCTCCGGCGCGCCGGAGCTCGCGCTGCCGCCGATTTCGGAAATGGGGGCGATCGTCACCGTCGAACGAGTGCTCGCCCGCACTCCGGCTCTCGCCGTCCGGTTGCCGATGATCCAGGCGTACGCCACCGGCTGCCTGCTCAACCTCGACGTCGTGGCCCGCAACGCGGCCGCGCCCCGCACCCTGGCGCTGCAGCTCGACTCGGCGTTCTCCGGCGAGGAGAGCACGTCGCTGCACGTCACGCTGCGTTACCCGGACGGCGTCGAAGTGGACTCAGGCAAGGACCACGACTGCGCGCCGCCGAGCCTTTCCTGGTTCCCCGGGGGAGTGCGCGGCGACGCGTCGTTCACTCTTTACCAGATGCCCCTGTGGCTGTTTCCCCTGCCGCCGCCCCAGCATTTCCTGCTTGCCGTGGAATGGCCGTGGGCCGGCATCGCGCCCGAGTACGTCTGGCTCGACGGCGCCGCCATCGCGGGGGCGGCGGCGCGGTCGGCGCATTCCTGGCCCTCTCAGTAGGTCTTCTGGGTCTGGACGTTGAAGTCGTCCATCGTGACCTTCTTGGCGGGGTCGGTGAGCGGGTCGTCGATCTCCAGGACGTCCAGGCCCTGCGTGATGTCGCTGGAGTAGATGTAGCCGTTGTAGTAGTAGGCCGACCAGGAGCCGGCGATGACGCTGCCCTTGACGGGGCCGCGCTCGAAGTAGCCGATCTCCTTGGGGTTCGCCGAATCGGTGAAGTCCCAGATCGACACGCCGCCCTGATACCACGCTTGCACCATGATGTCCTTGCCGGGCACCGGGATCAGCGAGCCGTTGTGCGCCACGCAGTTCTCGTCCGGCTGCTGCTCCCTGGGGATCTTGAAGTAGCCCCGTTTCTGCAGCTGGCCGTTCACCAGGTCGTAGACGGCGTTGGCGCCCTTCGTGTTCGGCGTGTTGCGGTCGCACGTGGCCTGGCCGCCGCCGCCCAGCTCGTCGCTGAACACCACCTTCGTGCCGTCGTTGTTGAACGTCGCCGAGTGCCAGATCTGGAAGTTCTCGGTGTCGGTGAGCTGCTGCAGCACCTTCGGATTGACCGGGTCGGAGATGTCGAGCAGCACGCCGTCGCCGAAGCAGGCGGCCGCGGCCAGCTTCTTCTCCGGGTAGGCGGTGATGTCGTGGCAGCCGGAGGCGAACTCGGAGTGCTGCCGCTCAGGGAAGATATCCGGCTTCGCCACGATTTTTGCGGATTGGGGCGACGAAAGCGGCACTTCTACGATCTGGATGAGCTCGTGCGGTGCCGGGCAGGTCTCCGAGTCGGGCTCGGGGCCGGGGGAGGAGACGTACACGTACAGGTTGTCCTGGCCGGGGATCATCGTGTGGGTGTGTGAGCCGCACTCGGTCTGGACGGCGCCCACGTACTTCGGGCTCTTCTTGTCACTGACGTCGAAGATCCGCAGACCCTCCCAGGACGGGTCGTTCTGGCTCGCGTCGCACTCCGGGCCGCCGACCGGCTCGTCGATGGACAGGATCAGCAGATTGTCGTAAATCGTGACGTCGTTCTGCTGGGCCGGGCAGGACACCTGGCTCACGAGTTGCGGCTTCCGGGGGTCGGTGATGTCGTAGATGGAGAAACCGCCGAAGTTCCCGACATAGGCATAGTTGCCGTTGAACGCCAGGTCCGAGTTGATGTCATCCACCCCGTCGAAGGGAGCGGTCTTCGGAACGTGGGCGACATGCTTGACGTTGTCACTCGTGATGACGTCGCTGCCGGCGGCGGAGGTGCTGGCTGGAGCGCTGGTCTCCTGCTGTGTGTTCGCGGGTGTCGCCGGCGGTTCCGCTAAGGTCTGTTGGCCGGCCGCGCATGCGGAGGCCAGCAGCAGCACCGTGCCTATCATCGCTCCGCGCAATTTCGCAGAGATCAACGCGTATCCCCTTTGTCTAGTAGCTCAGTATGGAAGCTATGTCAGTAGGTTCGTGGCCGCGTACGGTCTTCGTCACGGTTATGGCTACTTTTGTGTTGGCTGCGTGCTCTCAGCAGCCGGTCAAACACGTCTCGCCCATCGGCACGGACGCGCCCGTCCTGGTGCCGGGCAGTCCGGGGGCCGCGGCACGTACGGCGACGCCGGGGGCGCGGATCGGGCAGACACCGAGGCCGACGGTGGCCTCGGACGTACGCTTCGCGGAGGCCATGATCCCCCACCACCGCCAGGCCCTGGAGATGACCTCCTTAGTGAACGACCGCACCACCACGCCGGCGATCCGCGCGTTCGCCCGCTCCATCACGGCCGCCCAGACCCCTGAGATCAAGGCCATGACCGGCTGGCTCGCCGAACTGGGCCGCCAGGCCCCGGCCGGGCACGCGCACGAGCAGGCCGCGGGCTACGGGATGGCGACGCCGCAGGAGCTCAACGCGCTGCGTGCGGCCCGGGGGACCGCCTTCGACCGCCTGTTCCTGCAGCTGATGACCAGGCACCACGAGGGGGCGGTGAAGATGGCCGGTGAGGAGCTGACCAACGGGCGCGACCGGCGCATGCGGCTGCTGGCCAAGGACGTGTACTCGGGCCAGAGCATCGAGATCGCCCGGATGAAGGAGGTCCTGGAGTCGCTGCCGGCCTAGACCTGTCAGCGGCGAAACCTGCCCTCCGGCCGGGAACGGGCCCTTCGACCGGAACGGGCCCTTCGACCGGAACGGGCCCTTCGACCGGAACGGGCCCTTCGACCGGAACGGGCCCTTGGGCCGGGGAAACGGGCCTAAACAGGAAAGCGGCCCCGCCCGTCATACTGCGCGGGCGAGGCCGTCGTTGTGCCTATGAGGGCCGTTGGAGTGCCTATGGGGACTGTGCGCTCAAGAAGGCCACAGCATGTTCGTCAGCTCGGCGTCCAGATCCATGAAGTCGGTCTCGCGCCCCGCCGGCACCTTCTCGTAGGTCCGGTGCAGGAACTCGGTCAGCGGTGCCAGGGGCACTTCGAAGAGCGCCTGCCCGAACGGCGACGTGAGGCTGATGTGGAGCGTGCGCTCGCCGTCGGCGCGGGCAGGCCACACCTGCACGTCGCCGTCGCCGACACGCCTCACGATGCCCACGGTCAACAACTCGCGGGCGAAGATCCACTCGACCGGCTCGTCGTTCCCTACGTGGAAGGCCATGCGGATGGCGTACGGATCGTCGGCTGTGTAACTCAGTCCGGCGAGCAGGGGGACGGTAGTACGGTCGGGGACCACAAGCCGAAGGCCAAGCTCGGCGGAGACGGTGGTGCTGTTCATCGTCAGCCAAACCTTTTCGTCGTAGGTCCCCTCTTCGGGGCTTTCACTGCTCTGACGGACTTCGTCCTGAGCTATGACGCGGAACGAAGAAACCTGTAGGAAAGATTCCGCTTCAGGGGCCTTCTGTAACGCACATCACAGCTGGACATTTAGGCATCTACCAGGCTAAACGGCATCAATCGGGTCGTATTTGCAAGGGTTTTGCGTGCTGTGGAGCCTGCCCCGGCGCGCCGACCATGAACGTTTCTCGCGAAAAGATCGCGATCGGCTCCTTCCGGAACACGACGATGGTATGTCACCGACCCCCGGTGCCGATGGGCAACCGCCGCCTTTCACCTGAATCCCTCCCATCAACCTCTCTACAGCCGTTCGCCGCCCCCGCCGACCGCTTTCGCTTCGCCAGCACGTGCCAGAGTGCGGTATGGTTTTCCCCGTCGGCACCGCGAGGACCGGCAGGCGGGCGATTAGCTCAGCGGGAGAGCGCTTCGTTCACACCGAAGAGGTCACTGGTTCGATCCCAGTATCGCCCACCAACGTCAAGGGCCACATCCCAACACGGGACGTGGCCCTTTTGATCTTCCAAGTGACTAACTGAGTGACTGTCGTCCGCCACGGTCGTTACCTGGGAAGATGCGATCCATGACTGTTGCGCCGTCCTGGATGACAGGTTTGATCTGATGACGGTAGACCTTCTCTGTGACCGCCGAGCCGCCGGCGTGGCCGATGAGCCGGGCGATGTTCTCGACTGGGACTCCATCTGCTGACAGCAAGGAGACGAAGCTGTGCCGCATGTCCCGGGGCGTCCAGTCAGCGTCGACCAGACCGGCTCGTGTGATCGCTCGCCGGACGTTCCCCGCGCTCATCTTGGTGCCGTTTCGGGTAGCGAACACCAGCTGAGCCTGGTCGTCCTGCTCAGCGCGGTCCCGGAAGCGCTCAGGTGGTTCCAGAACGCGACCAGGGCGTGAACGCAGCGGTCAGGGAGTTGGGGCGTACGGCGGGACTTGGGCGTCTTGGTATCCCCGCTGGCGCGGACCGAGCGCCAGACGTACACGGCGAAGTCGTCATGCTCCCAGCCCAGGGCTCCGGCGTAGTGGGGTTTTGTCCCGTTTCTCGATCATGCGAGGTTGAGGACGGTGAGAGCGCGGGTGGCGTCGCGGGAGATGTAGCGGATGGCTTGGGCGATGTTGTCGGCGCCGTTCA
>NZ_JBQQBR010000080.1:0-32873 GCF_052245935.1 Nonomuraea sp. 3N208
GGTCATGGCGCTCAGTTTGAGCCTTCCGCTCGGCGGAGGTCAGTGCGCTGTGTCACAGGTCCCGCATGACAGAAGTCAGCTCTCCCACCAAGTCGGCGTGGCCGTCGTCGGCCAGGTCGGGCAAGGCGGATGTCCATACGGGGGGCAGACCAAGTACGAGAGAAAGGGACAGTGGGGTGTTGAGGCGCTGCTCAGAGGGGTTGTTTGTCAGGCGATGTGACCCTCCGCTTGGGTTTGGTTGCGGTTTGATGAACACGGCGGTTCGGCAGGGTTGATCACCGCTACGGTTTTCGGCGTCTGGACGCCGGAAGCGAAGCGAGGGACGGCCCTGGAATGACGTGGATCGAGCGGACCGCCTACCCACAGTTCAGCGGCTGACGTCGGCGCGAGTGCTGCACGTGTTCTTCACGCCCTCGCCGGAAGAGGTGGCCTGGGCCGAAAAGCGCACCGGCAGCCCGGAGTCGTGCTTCGCGTTGGTGCTGGCGTTGAAGTGCTTTCAGCAGATGGCGCGTTTCCCGTCCCCGGATGAGATCCCCGAGGTGGTGATCGACCACGTTCGGCGCTGTCTGGAGTTGGCCGAGGACGTCTGGCCGGACCATGGCTCCTCCAGCAGTGCGAAGGCGCATCGCAAGCTGGTGCGCCAGCGTCAGGGCGTGAAGTACGACGCGGGCCGGCCCGGGCCGGCTCCGGTTGGAACTGCTCGGGTACACAATGGAGGACCTGGCCACCAGCATCCGCGCCGAGGTGAACGCCACCGTCTTCGCCACGATCCTGCGGCGGATGGGCGAGGCCGGGCGGGCCCGGATGGAGGGTCTGCTCGTCGTCGGGCCGGACGGCAAATCGACGTTCAACCGGCTCAAGAAGCCCGCCCAGCGGGCCACCTGGTCGCGCTTCCGTGAGCAGGTGGCATGGCTGGACCAGGTGGACGCGCTCGGCGACACCGACGCCTGGCTGGACGCCATCGCCCCGTCGAAGATCGCCGACTTCGCCGGTGAGGCCGACGCCCAGGACGCCGACACCTTGTCGCGCTACGACCCGGTCAAGCAGGTGGCGTTGCTGGCCTGCCTGACGCACACCGCCCGGATACGGGCCCGCGATGACCTGGCCGAGATGCTGTGCAAGCGGACGTGGAGCGGGGCGCCGAGTACGTGGTGGAGAGCGGCGGCCTCCGGTTAGCGGCGGGCCATCCGGCCCATGAACCGGACGATCAGGCGGCGCGGCAGGATCTTGCTGGCGAGGGCGAGCGGGCGCCCGTTGGTGATCACCGACGGGGGCGCGGAGCGGCGGTCGAGCGTGTCGAGGGCCGTCCTGACGACGTGCTCGGGGGTGGCTCGCTTCGTGCCGTAGTCGGCCGACTGGCTGCCCGCGACGTCGTAGAACTCGGTCCGCGTGGCGCCGGGGCACACGGCGAGAACGCGTAGGCCGGTACCGCGGGTCTCCTCCCACAGCGCCTCGGTGAAGCTGAGGACGAACGCCTTGGTGGCGCCGTAGACACTCAGGTACGGGGTCGGCTGAAAGCCCAGCAGACTCGCGACGTTGATCAGGACGCCGGTGTCGGCGGAGGCCAGCGGGTCGATGTAGGCGCGGCTGAGGTCGACCAGCGCGCTGACGTTCAGCGCGATCATGCTTTGCAGGCGGTCCGGGTCCTCGTTGGTGAACGCGTCGTGGGTGCCGAAGCCAGCGTTGTTGACCAGTCCGGTGGCGTAGATGCCGCGGGACTCGAGTTCGGCGCGCAGCGTGCGACCGGCGTCGGGCAGGCCGAGGTCGCGGGCGACGACGGTCACCGTGACGCCGTGGGCGCGGGTGAGTTCGGCGGCCAGGTCCTTGAGCCGGTCCGCCCGGCGGGCGACAAGCACGAGATCCGCGCCGCGACGGGCCAGCTGGCGCGTGAATTCCGCGCCGAGCCCGGAGCTCGCTCCGGTGACGATGACGGTCTGGCGGCGGTAGTCGACTTTGCTCATGGCATTCACTCTATGCACGTATATGCACGCCGTGCAAGTTGCTACATCGTGTGATCCTCCGTACCATCGGTGCATGGCTCAGAAACCGACACCCCTTCGGGAACAGACCCGCTCGGTGGTCCGCTCGCTGCTGGCTCGGACCGCTATCGAACTGTTCGCCGCCAAGGGGTACGACAACACGACGCTGGAGGAGGTCGCCGCCGCGGCGGGTGTCTCTCGGCGGACCCTGTTCAACTACTTCCGCAACAAGGAAGACCTCGCGCTCAGCGGCCTGTCCGAGCAGGGTGAAGCGATCGCCGCGCGGCTCGCCGAGCGCCCCGCCGAGGAGGACGCCTGGACGTCACTGCGCGCGGCGTTCCAGGTGCTCGAGGACATCGACACCACGCCTGAGCGCCGGCTCGAAATGATCACGCTCTTGTTCGGCAACGAGTCCCTGCGCGCCGGGCACGCCGAGAAGCAGGCCCGCTGGCAAGACCTGTTCGCACCGCTGATCGAGCCGCGACTGCCCGACTCCGACCACCGCACCCTGCGGGCGCGCGCGATCGCGGCCGCGGCGATCACGTGCCTGCAGGCAGCGAACGAGGAGTGGGTGCGCCTGGGCGGACAGGTCGACCTGTTCGACCTCTACGACGCAGCGGTGCAGGCGATCCGCCGCCCGGCCTCACCACCAGAGAAGAAGATGACATGACCGATCGCCTGCCCGCGGCAGACCTGCCGAACATGGCCGCCGCCCTCCGCGCCGAACGCGCCGAAATGCTGAACTTCACCAGCAGCCTCACCGACGACGAATGGACCGCGCCCAGCGCCGCAGCTGGATGGCGCATCGCCGACGTCGTCGCCCACATCGGTGCGACGGCGCGGAGCTTCTACACACCCGCCGGGCTGCGCACGATCTTCGCTGCCAGCCTCGAACGGGTGAACGAGGACCCCGTCGACCGACGGCGGGACTGGAGCCGTGCCAAGGTAATGGCCGAGTACCAGCGCGCCGGCCGGCGAGCCACCACGCTCCTCGACGTCGTGAGACGCACGCCCGCCACCCGAGTGCGGGTACCGCTGGCCGAACTCGGTCGCCACCCCATGGGTCTGATGATCGGCGGCGCACTCGTCTTCGACCATCACACGCACCTGCGCCACGACATGGCCCCTGCGCTCGGCCGGCCCGTGCCGCCCACCGATGCGGACAGGATGCGCGCGGTCCTGACGTGGATGATCGCCGTACTGAGCAATCAGGTCGCGCAGGCGCCAGTCGCCGGGCTCGACGCCCGCGTCGCACTCACTCTCACCGGCCCCGGCGGCGGGACCTGGTGGATCGACGAGGCAGGCGGCCTGACTCCATCCAACGGTGCGGTCGCCGCGCACGTCACCGCCCCCGCGCTGACCTTCCCCGACTGGGGCACGCAGCGGTCATCCTGGCGCGACAGCGACGTCACGGTCACCGGCGACACCGAGCTCGCCGCCCGCTTCCTCGACGCCGTCAACGTCATCTGATCGCGGCACGAGAAGCCCGCCTCCCAGGCAGCCCCCGGACCGCTTGTTCGCTACTTCTGGTGGCGGCGAGTTCTGGCCGGGATGCCTCGGCTTCGAGTCAAGCCCCGGATCCGCCCTGAACCGGCAAGCGCCTTCATGTACGTGATCCCGGGTCACAGGGGGCGCCCGTCGCAGTCGTAGTACTCGCCCGAACCCCGCACGTGCGGCACGCCCGCGACTTCCAGGCAAGGCCTCATATAGACAAGACGCCCGGGAGGCGATGAACGGTTGGGGCATTCCCGAAATCCGTACGGACATGATCATCTACGGCCGGGCATACCGCCGATATACCACCGACATACCACCGCTCCCTACGATCCTTTGACGGATGCAAGTCAAGGTAACGGAAAGGGCATAATGCGACTGAGCACCATACTTCGGCATGCGGCGATCGTCGGGACCGCGGGACTGACGTTGTCGATCGTCGGCGCCGGCGGCGCTTCCGCCTCTGCGTCGGCCGACAAGACTCTCAGCGGCAGTTGCTCGTCGGACCCCAAGGGTTTCAGCGGCTCGGCACGCTACTACTTCAACGGCGTAGGGCGTGACGTCTTCACCAAGTTCACGTACACGATCGGCGGTCGCGCCGGATCGAATACCGACGTGGCCATCGATGTCTATTCGGACAAGAACAACGCACCCGACACGTGGTGGAGCGGTTGGAGCACCGACAAGGCCAAGGTGGGCACGAAGAGCGTGACCGTCAGCATCCCCGCCTCGTCGAAGGACAAGGTCTACGTTAAATTCTGGGTGCGCTGGGACCTTCCGGGCCTCGACCCCACGTGCAGCTTCCAGACCAAGCGGATCTAGCGGCCGATGAACCACCGCGCACTTGTCGCGTCCCTGCTGGCGCTGGTGGCGGTCACGTCGTGTTCCACCGGCGGTGAGCAGGAAATTCCGCCGGTCTTCGTCGCCGCCTCCTCGACGGGGGCGATCGTGTACGACCCGCAGACCGAATCGCACCTCGGGTACGCCTCGGACGGGCGGCACGTGTGGACGGACAAGCAGGCTGCCGTCTGCGCGGCCCGGTGCCCTGAAGCGGCCTTCTCCACCGCTACCCGGAAGGTGCTGAGCCGGCGGGGCGATGCGGACACGGTCGTCGCCGAGGGAGGCACGCTCCAGATCCAGCGTTCGGACGGCAAGAAGGAGAGCCATCAGGTCGCCGGCGTGGAGAACGTCCTCTGGCGGGAGAGCCCCGACCGGACGACGGCTCTGCTGCTCTACGCCGACCCCACGCTGCCCGGCGGTGAGATCCTGCGCTTCCAGCGCGACGCTCACGGATGGCGGGCTACAGGGGAGCGCGTGCCCGCCGGGGGGTTCTGGGGTGGCTGCGTCGGCGGAGACTGGGCGGTCCTGACCGGCGAGCGCGGAGGGATACTCAAGGACGGGACCATCGTTCCCCTTCAGGTCAATCTCGACCAGCCCGGGGAATGCGTGGCCGGTACGCGAGGGGGCGCGGTGGTGTCCCGCTACGTCGACCAGCGCGGAACCCATCACACCGAGGTTCGCGGCATCGACCCGAGCGGGCGGCAGACGTGGTCGCGCGATGTCGCCGCTCGGGCCGGTGTGATCGCCGATCCGTCCGGTACGGCGGTCGGCCTGGTCCACGATGGTGAGCTGGAATTGCTCGACGTCAAGGGGGAGGTCCGCGAGCGGCGCGAGGACGTCGTCGCGGCCAGCTTCACTGAGACCGGCCGCCTGGTGACGGTGAACGCCGACGGCAAGGTCACCTGGGCTGCATAAAGCTCACTCATCCGCGTGTCAGACGGCGTGTACGCCTGTGCGAACGTGCCGGGCCAGTTCGGCCAGCCCACAAGCCTCATCGCTGTGCAGCGAGATCTCATCGGCGTGACGATCCCAGCGCTGATCTGTCGCGGCCGCTGTCCGATCGGACGTTGGTGTCGCGGGCCGGTCTCCGATGAGTGAGGTGGCGGGGCCGCGCGGGGTGCTGCGCGTCGGTGATCGGGTGCGGTTCGACGGCCGCGTCCTTCAGGTGGCGGGGCTCGAGGGCACGATGGTGCGGCTGGTGGACGAGCTGGGGATCGCCTCGCTGGTGTTGTTCTCCTATCTGATGGCCTCCGAGGGCTTTGAGCTGCTGGACTCCGAGCCCGGTGGGACCGGGCTGCCGCCGTTCGGGCTGTTGGACACGGTGCCGGAGGGAGCGCTGCGTAAGGCGCGGTTGCTGGAGCGGCATCTCATCGAGGTCGAGACGGGGTTGCTGCCTGACGTGGCCGACGGCACATTGCCCAAACGGAGTACGACCCGCGCTGGCGCACGATCGGTGAGCGGCTCGCGGCCAAGGCGGCGGAGCTGAAGGCGCTGGGGACGCCGCTGTCCGAGCGGAGCCTGCATCGCCTGCGCGGATCGTGGCGTGATCAAGGTGTCTGGGGGCTGGTGGATCGCCGCGCCTTGCGCACCCCGGACCCGATGGGGCGGTGCGATGAGCGGTTCGTGGCTGCGCTGGTGGAGGTGCTGGCAGCCCAGGAAGACGCTTCCACGGGCACCAGGAGCCGAGTGCTGGTGCAGGCCAGGCGGCTGGTGGCTGAACGGTTCGGTGACGGGGTGGTGCCGATCCCGTCCCGCTCGACGTTCTATCGGCTGGTACGTGAGCTGACCCAAGGCAAGCACGCCTTCTCCGCAGCGACCACGCGCCGGTCTCAGGCACGACGGCCCGAGGCTCCGTTCACCCCGACGGCGGCGGCGCGGCCGGGCGAGGTCGTCCAGATCGACACCACCCCGCTGGATGTACTGGCCGTATTGGACGATGGCATCACCGGCCGGGTGGAGCTGACCATCGCGGTCGACGTCGCCACCCGGACCATCTGCGCAGCGGTGCTGCGGCCGGCGGTGCGTCTGCCGAAAACTACATCCATGCAGTTCAAGCGGCATGTGAGTACTCGTGGAGGACTCCGCCGAGTCGGTCCCGTCTGCGTACGTTGAGCTCGGCGATTCGTCCTGTATCCGTGATCGGGTCCGGGACGGTGCGCAGCGGGGCCGCTTGGGCCAGGGCCTGATGGGCGCGGTGCTGGTTGTAAAACCGTTCGTACTCGCGCAGAGCGTGGCGCAGGTGGCGTTCATTCCACAGCAGGCAGCGGTCCAGAAGTTCTCGGCGGCACGACTGCACCCACCGCTCCATGACCGCGTTCATCCGCGGCCTGCGGATCCCGGTGAGCACGGTCCGGATGCCAGCCTCAGCCAGGATCTCGTCCATCAGGGCCGGGAACTTCCCGTCCCTGTCGCGGATCAAATAGCGGGCCCGGCACCCAGCCTCTTCCAGGTCCATCACGAGGTTCTTCACCGCCTGCGTAACCCAGCTCGTGGTCGGGTGGGCGGTGGTGCCCAAGACGCGGATGCGCCTGGTGGAGTGCTCGATGACCGCCAGGATGTACTGACGTTGACCATTGAGGTAATGGTCTCGATGAAATCGCAGGCCAACAATGCCTCGGCTTGGGAGCGTAGGAAGCCGGCCCAGGTGATAGTCGCCCGTTCGGGTGCCGGGTCAAGGCCTTCCTGCTTGAGGATCTCCCACGCGGTGGAGGGCGCGACCTTGATACCGAGCGTGGCCAGCTCGCCGTGTACTCGTCAATATCCCCAGGACGGGTTCTCGCGAACCAATCGCAGGATGAGAGTGCGGATGGAGCGGACCGTGGGTGGGCGCCCTGGTCGCTTCGGCCAGCAGGTACGGGCGTGACGCCGTTTCAGTAGGTCGCGGTGCCAGCGCAGAACGGTGTCCGGCCGAACGAGCAGCCGCAGTCGGCGCAGGACCTCGCGCGGTAACGGCGCCAGCAGGGGCGAGGAAGACTCGGTCCTCGGGGGCGAATCGCACCCTCGTGCCGGCGTCGAGCTGCCGTTCACCTGGTGGCGGAGGGCAAGGATCTCGGCGTCCTTATCCCGATCGCCCATCGGCAGCAACCGCAGCGCGGCAAAGGCGTTCGTGATGGTCAGATAGGCCAGGCGAAAGAGCACAAGTGATCATCATGCCGCGTTCGGCTGCCTTCGAACGCCGAGGGCTGGGCGCAAGCCAGGAGGAACGAGCAAGCGGTATGACCTGCGCAGATGACATTATCGGCAGGCGCAGGGTTCCCCGGCCACGAGCTGACCGCGCTCACGCAGGCGATGGCCGAGGTGTGCGATAACCCCTACGACCCGCTCACCAGCATGGCGACCGACGACCCGCTCGTACGACGGGCAGACTTCGGCGACGGCCACGGGTTCGTGACATTCCTCGTCCTGGACCACGTTGGCGTGGTCCGGATCGTCGACATCACCTGGGTCGGCTAACCGACCCCAGAGCGGCGGACTGGCGCGCGCGTGAGCCGCACGGCCGGGCACTGACCACACAAGCGCCAGCCCGACCGGGCCCCCGGGACCGCCCAATCTGGGCGCTTATAGGCTCAATTGGTGCTCACCTTCGCCTTTGACGTCGGAGAAACCATCGTCCGCGACGGCCGATATTGGGCCGCGTGGGCAGACTGGCTCGGCATCCCCCGGCACACGCTGTCCGCGCTCGTGGGCGCAGTCGTCGCTCAAGGAAGGGACAACGCCGAGGCGCTCCGGCTACTCCGGCCCGGCATCGACCTCAACGCCGAATACGAGGCGCGCGAGGCCGCCGGCCGCGGCGAACGCATCGAGGAATCCGACCTCTACCCGGACGTCCGGCCCGCGCTCGCAGGTCTGCGCGCGGCCGGCCACCGCGTGGTGATCGCCGGGAACCAGACCGCTCGCGCCGCCGAACTGCTCCGCGCGCTCGACCTCCCCATCGATGCGATCGCCACCTCCGGGGAGTGGGGCGTGGCCAAGCCATCGCCCGAGTTCTTCACCCGGCTGATCCACTTCGCCGGAGCCACACCCGACCAGATCGTCTACGTAGGAGACCACCCCGCCAACGACATCACCCCGGCTCAAGCCGCTGGGCTCCGGACTGCCCACATCCGGCGCGGCCCGTGGGGGCACCTGTGGGCTGACGCACCGGAAGCGGCTGCGGCTGACTGGCGGATCAACGCACTGACCGAGCTCGCCACCATCGTCACCTAGCCCTGGGCAGACCTGTCACCAGGTCGCTACAGTCCGAGATGAAGCCTCGCACTGGAGCTCCCGATGCCTTCAAGCCCCCACGGCGGAATCGGTAAGCGCATCGCCTACCACCGCAGCGTCGCCCACCTGACGCAGCAGCAGCTGGCGGACGCCGCGACCATCCATGTGGGCACGCTGCGGACGATCGAACGCGGAGCCAGGGGTGCCAGCGACGGGATCCTGGAGTCGATCGCGGCGGCGCTCGGCATCGACCCGTCCATCCTGCTGGCCGACCGGGCGCAGGCAAGCTCCCGCATCCGGGCGGCGATCCCCGGCCTGTCGGCCGCCATCGCCGCCTACGACCTTGTAGGGCGTCAAAACTCGCGCACGTGGTGTGAGCTGGGGCTTCTTCGACCGAGTTAGGCGGCTCGGCGGTACTCGTTAATCACCCCTCCGAGTATTTCGCGGCGCTTGATCCGGCCTTCCGTCGGCACCACCGTATGCTCATCATGATCGGGTGGTCGTTGCTCGCGAGCCTGATGTGGCCGATGCGTGTTGTAGTGATCGCGATACTCGTTCAGGACCGAGCGCAGGTGACGTTCGCCGTAGATCAGCATGCGGTCGGTGCACTCGGCGCGTGCCGTCCGGATCCAGCGCTCGGCATAGCAGTTTGCCCTCGGGGTCCGTGGCGGAGTCTTCAGCACCGTGATGCCCACGGCGGCGAACACCTCGTCGAAGACGGTCGTGAACTTGGCGTCCCGATCGCGGATGAGGAAGCGGAAGGACCCTGCCCGTTGGCCGAGATCGAGCAGGAGGTTGCGGGCCTGCTGAGCGGTCCACGCGCCGGTCGGGTGGCTGGTCACGCCCAAGAGGTGCACGCGGCGCGTGTGGACCTCCATCACGAACAGCACGTACAACCGCTTCAGAAAGATCGTGTCAACGTGGAAGAAGTCGCAGGCCAAGAGGCCTTTGGCCTGCGAGCGCAAGAAGACTCGCCAGGAGGTGTCGAGATGTCGGGGCACCGGGTCGAAGCGGCTCGAGGGCAGGATGCGGCGTACGGTCGCCGCGCTGACCTGGAAGCCAAGCCGCACCGCCTCGCCTTGCACCCGTCGATGGCCCCACGCCGGGTTCTCCCGCGCCAAGCGAATAATCAAATCCCGGCGCTCCCGGCTCGTCCTAGGAAGCCCGGGCCGACGCGGATGGGTCCACGCCCGCCGCAGCAGACGACGATGCCAGGCCAGCAGCATCCCCGGTGTGACCAGCCGATGATTGCGCAGCACCACCGGCAGCCACCGGGCCAGCGCCGCGAGAACGGCCCGATCGGCCCAGTCCGGCTTCGGCCGTCCGGCCTGACGCCGCAGCACCGCCACCTCATGACGCAACACCATGATCTCCGCGTCCTTCGACGCCTGACTGCGGCCCAGCAACATCAGCCAGCCGAACACCCGAAGCATGATCAGATAGAGCAGGCGGACCAGCACAAGACGCGATCTTGCCTGCGAGAAATGACCCGGTCAAACCACAGGTCAGAGCCATCATTGACGCGGTACAGGATCCGCTGCGGTCTGCGTTCCAGCGGCAATCGTGGCCGTCCTCCTGTGCGACCTCGGGCGCCGAACGTATGTAGCCAGATGACGTCCCTGCCGACCTCCGTCGCGGCCTCCCAAAGTCGACGGTCGGCGGTGAGCGGGACGCGGATCCTGTGCCGCTCGAATATCGAGTTACGAGGCCTGAGCTGCGGTTAAGCGGCGTGGTAGTATTCGCTGATCATGCTGGCGGCGACGCGTTTTGGGCGGTTGGTTCGCTGGTCGTTGGGGTCGGTCACCTCGTGGGCGGGCTGCGTTGAGATGTCCGGAGGTCGTTGGTGCCGGGGCCGGTGTGGCCGATGCCGGTTGTAGTGGATCACGTATGGCGTTCCCGTGGTCTGCCGGACGCGCCGGGCAGTGTTCCCTGACTTGGCTCACGTTCAAGATCGAATCCGGGCCGTAGGCCGTTGACCTGCTGGTTGGCCGCGGAAAGCGGCGTGCGCACTCCGCGGCTCACAGGAGATCGAGCACATCGGCTCCGCGCACGACGCAGAGTCGGGGATGCTCAAAGCGGTCGCGCGGCAGGCGGCTGGCCGCCTGCCGCGCAGGAAGAGCTGGACCTCGGGCTGGACGACGCTCCGGGGTGCCGTCCAGGATCACGTAGACTACTCGCCCCCGGTGGCCCGATGCCTTCGTGTTCACGTGCTTCTGTTTGGTGTGGCCTCAAGCGTCCCAGCGCTGGTTGGCGCCGCCCCAGCAGGTGTACTGCTGGAGGCGGGCGCTATTTGCCGTCGACTGGCCGGCCACGTCGAGGCACTTGCCCGAGTGCCGGGCGACGATCTCGACGTAGCTCGTGCCGGACACGGTGCGGAGTTGCCACTGCTGGTTGGTGCCACTGCCGCACGTGTACTGGATGACGGCCGCGTTGTCCGCGGTGGAGGCGTTGTTCACGTCGAGGCACTTGCCGGAGTGCTGCGCCACGATGTTGTGGTAGCCGTTGCCCAGATCGCGCAGTTGCCACTGCTGGTTGGCGGCCCCGGTGCAGGTGTACTGGATGATCTCGGCGGCGTTCGCGGTCGAGCCCTGCAGGACGTCGACGCACTTGCCGGAGTTCTGGTTGACGATCTGGGTCGTCGTTGCGCCACCGCCGCCGTCGACGGCGTCGCCCCAGCCGTAGCGCAGGCGGTTCGCGCCGGACTGGTTGCGGATCGTGAGGTTGAGGTCGGTGCCGCTGCCGCTCCTGGCGTACATCGAGTACCAGTCGTAGCCGATGTCGCCGGGCTTGCCGCCGATGGCCGGCCAGTAGGTGCCGCCCATGGCGTTGTCCCGCATCACCTGGGTGACGGCGCGGATGTGGCGGACGAAGTTGTCCGTGCTGTTCGCGTCGGCGTAGTTCAGGCCGTTGTTCATCGGAGCCCCGAACTCGGTGACGACCGCCCGCGAGGCGCAGTTGCCAAGGCGGGTCTGGACGTGGGACCGCCAGCCGTCGTACGTGTTCGCCGAGTAGAAGAACGCGTAGTGGTGGAACGAGAACAGCGTGCCGGCGAAACGCGAGTCGTTGCACAGGTCACGGAGGTCCTGGCTGAAGCCGGTACCGCCGACGAGCACCCGGTTCGGCGGGGCCGAGTAGTGGTAGTCCAGCCAGTCGGCGGCGATGTTGCGCCATTCGGCCGAGCTGTAGCCGTGCGGCTCGTTCATCGGCTCGAAGTACACGAGGCTGTTCGATCCGTACTGGGAGGTCACGGTCGACCACATCGAGTTCCACGCCGACAGGTTGGTGATGCGGCCCCCGGAGGCCGCGCCGTCCTCCCAGTACGCGAGGATGACCTTCCACCCGCGCGCCGTGGCGGCGTCGACGGCGCCGCGGTAGGCGTTCCACCAGGTGGTGCCGACGGTGTGGGTGTTGATCGGCAGCCGGACCGTGTTCACGCCGAGTGTCGATTGCATGTCGTCGTACAGCGCGTTGGCCTTGGCCTGCACCGTGGCATAGCTGTCGGAGCCACTCAGCCCGTCGACGACGAGCGGGCCGGTGCTGAAGTTGTCGCCCAGCACCGCCCAGTTCATGCCGCGGAACTGACTGGTCGCGGCCGCTGCGGGCGTCGTCCATAAGCTCACCGCGGTGATCGGCAGGAGCAGCAGGGCTGCCAGTCCGGCGAGCAGCCGCCTGGCTCGGGATGTGTCCATGAGGGAACCTTTCTCGTGCGTCGTCGCGGTGGTCTGCTCACGGGCCGGAAGGTCGCATCGGCCGATCCGGCAGAGATGGTCCTGGTGCCTGGCGTAGTCGCGCGCGGTCGGGCGGGCACGACGAGACGTGGTGCTTGTCATGGTTCTCCTTGAGGGCATGCACCATGGACCGGCGGCACTGCCGGTTTGTGCACGCTCACGGCGTGATCGTTGACACCCGCCCGGAGAGAAATCCGTCTATCAAGCCCAAGTTAGCGCTAACACATCGCCGAGAAAAGATCGTGTGACAACCGATCCTGGCGGGAGAAGCCCTGGCCGGGGGAAGACATGGGACATGCCTCTCCCCACGATCGCGGAACGGGTTCTGGAGGAGTTACGTCGTTCGAGTCGTCCGCTCGACGATGACGAGCCGGCTCGCCGGTTGGATGTCAGCCCTCGCCAGTCGATCAACCAGGTGTGCCGGAAGCCGGCCCGTGCCGGGCGGCTCCGGCGCTACACGGGTCCGGAAGGGAAGATCGTCAACGATGTGGGGCAGATCGCCTTCCTTACTCCGCAGGAGGTGGGAGCACCTGCCGCCGCGCGACCACCCCGACCGGCGCACCTTCAACCTCGACATGGTCGCGCTGGGCTGGGCCGCCACCTTAGTGATCTTCTCTGAACCAAGAAGTTGATCAAGGACCGGGTTTGCGATAAGCATGTTCAGGCAGGGAGTTCCGATTTTGCCAGGGTCGGCGCCCGCGTCGTGCGCAGAATCTCGCCGTAGGAGGCCGCCCCCCTTCCCGCCGTAGCCGAGGCCATGGACGCAGGCGCCAGCGCTGACGACGACTCGAACCTGCAGATGCAAGCGGTGAGCTTCGCCAACATCCTTACCGCGAGCAGAGAGCAAGCGTCAGCACCGAACTACTGGAACCCATGCAGGCGCTGCTCAACCGGGCTATCGCCGCGCAGCGTGGAGGAGCAGACACGCCGAGCCTGATCGGGATGCTGAGCGCCGATCCTGTCTCGGCCGGATAGGCACCAGATGGCCATCGCACACCTCGGCTGCCGACTGCCGTAGGCCTTTGCTGCCAGAAACACCTACGGCGGCTGCTCCTTTACCTCAACAGAGTCAGTTGTCCTTGGTTGCGGGCGTTGCAGCGCTGGGCGGAGAACCTGTACCCGACACGCACGCCCGCGCTGGTGGATGGACTGAACGAAAGAGGGAGGCCCCCGGAGGTGCCAGCGCTGGTTGGTTCCTCCAGTGCAGGTCCAGATGCGTGCCTTGGTGCCGTTGGCGGTGCCGCTGACGTCCAGGCACTTGTTGGGCCCGACGGCGGTGATGGTGCCGTCGGTGTTGAGGCGCGACTTTCTGGTTGTTCTGGCCGTCGCCGGTTCGGGGCTAAGACAGGTCTTCCTACCGGCACCCCCCTGGGTTACTACCGGCAGATGCTCCGTGCCGTTCCATCCGACACACCGGTGGTTTCCCAAGCCCGTAGGACGACAAGCGCTGTCCATGCTCCGGATCCAGTTATCGAAGGTGCAGGTCAAGGACCCGTCGAGCGAGGTTTCCCAGCCTGGCGGGCAGAGCAGGGAAGGCGAAAAGGACCCGGGAGAGAAGGAAGATCGACTATGACGACAGCACGAGATGTCATGCACCGCGGTTGCGAGTGCCTGCGAATCAACGACAGCCTTGCCGAGGCCGCCCGGCGGATGGCCGAGTTGAATGTCGGCTCCTTGCCGGTCTGTGACGAGAACGGCCAGCTCAAGGGGATCGTCACTGACCGCGACATCGTGGTGAAATGCACCGCAAAGAACAAGAACCCGGCCGAGGTCAAGGCTGGCGACCTCATCGAAGCTCCGGTGCGGTCCATCGACGCCAACGCCGACATCGACGAGGTCCTGCACCAGATGGCCAAGCACAAGATCCGCCGTATGCCGGTGCTGGAGAACAAGGAATTGATTGGCATCATCAGCCAAGCCGACCTCGCGGCAAAGCTGCCCCAAAACAAGGTCGGCGAGTTGATGGAAGCCATCTCGGCCACCTCTCGCTGAAACGGCCACGACCCGCCCGGAATCGATGTTCGGCTACCGCGAGGCTGAGGAAACGACCCACGGGGAGTGACCCCACCGAGCCAAGGGCCGACCAAACGAGCGATGTCGAGGGATGGGCGTCTGACAGGTCTCTTCCCGGACACCCCTGTGCCGCCAGACGCCCACGTTCCTTGCCTCAGGGGACCCTCCCCGATCAGGGTCCCCTCCCAAGCCGGCGGAGCGGCTGCTGGGCGCGGTCGAGGCGATCTTTAGGATCTGGCTGAGGTGCGGTGTATTCGCCTTGACCCGATTGTCCTCTTTGCAGGCCGTTGGAGTTTCCGGCGTACCTGATCGAGGAACAGCTATGAGGGACGGCGGTACGGCCACACCAGAGGTGCCTCCCACGCCGGCGGCACCATCACGCACGTCAGGACGCCCCCCTCGTCCGCGAGGAGGGTAATGACCGCATGTTCCTGACCCGCGTCCTCACGACGTCAGCGACGCTGCTCCACGGGGTGTTGCCCGACCCCCTGCGGAGCGCTTTCCCCTGCCCGCGGCGGCTCACCACTTGCCCGGGAGGGTTCCATATCGACCTGCACGACATCGGCGGGCCCGGTACGGAGAGCGCGGCCGAGCGGCTCGAGGACATGCTGCTCGAACAACCCGGAGTCGAGCGAGCGGAGGTCAACGGGCGTCTCGGCGGCGTTTTCGTGGGCTGCGATCCGGATGAGGCCGACCAGGACAAGCTGATGGCGATCGTCGCCGAACTCGACGAACAGGAGAAGCGGGCGCACCACACGCCGATCCGGCTGGCCGAGGAGCACGTACGCGCGACGATCCGGCTGGCCGCCGGCGTGACGGGCATCGGGCTGGTGTTCGCGGGCAGGGCGGGCAGGCTGCCGCGTCTCACCCCCGCCTTCCCCGCGCTGCTGCACCTGGCGGAATCCACGCCGATCCTGCGCGAGGAGCTGGACCGGGTCCTCGGCCGCCGCGCCACGACCGCCCTGTTCACCTCGGCGACCCTGATCACGCAGACGCTGACGCTGCGCCCGGTCGGGCTACTCGCGCACACGCTCGTGTCCGCCGGCCGCTACGTCGAGGCGCGAGCCGGCCGGCAGGCCTGGGACCTGCTGGAAGAGCGGCTCGCTCATCAGGCAGGCGCATACCGGCACATCAGGACGGCGGCGCGGCTGCGGCCGTGCCCCCGGCCCCATGGCCCGATCGAGCGTTACGCGGACGTGGCGAGCCTGGCGGCGGCCGGCGGGTACGCCGTCACCCGGGTCGCCACGCGCAGCAAGCAGCGGGCTCTGGCCATCCTGATCTCAGCCACGCCAACGGTCGCCGCCGTCTGCCGCGACGCCTTCGCGGGGGCGGTCAGCCGCGCGCTGGGGCAGCGTGGCTCCGTCGTCTTCGAAACCGAAGCTCTGCGCCACATGGACCGCGTCGACACGGTGATCCTCGATGCCGACAGCATCACAACCGGTTCGTGGACGATCGACCGGCTTGTGCCTCTCAGCACCGGCCTGGACGCCGGCGAGCTCGGTGCCCGGCTCTGCTCACTGATCGACTTCGCCGATCCGTCCGGGACTTGGACCAGCGAGGACACGGTTGTCGGACCGCTCGCCGATCTGGACAAGCACCTCCCGGCGGAGGCTCCCGAGTGGCGAGCGCGAGGGTTGCTGCCGATCGGCGTGACCAGGGAAGGCCGCCTGGTCGCGGTCGCGGGACTGGCCCACGAGCTCGACCCCATGGCGGAGGCCGTCGTCGACACGGCCAAGGCGGCGACGACCGTGATGCTCGCGGGAGACGACGGGGGGCTCGCTCAGCGGCTCGCCATCGAGCGGCTGGTTCCCGGTGGTCCCGAACTCGGTGACGCGGTTGTCGAGCTGCAGTCCGAGGGGCACTGCGTCGTCGTGGTGTCACGAGGGTCCTGTCAGGGCCTAGTTCATGCGGACATCGGCGTCGGCGTGATGGACGAATCAGGGACCGTGCCCTGGGACGCCCACGTGGCCGGCGACCTGAGCGGCGCCCATCTGCTCCTGAGCAGCCTGCCCAGAGCCGTGCGCGTCAGTCGTAACGGCGTACGGCTCAGCGCTGCCGCGGCCGTCGTCGGCGGCCTGGTGGCGATGGCGGGCCCCGAGGCGACGTCGCTTCACCGAGGGCAGCTCGTGAGCGCCGGCGCCTCGGTGATGGCCCTCATCCTGGGCGAGGGGGCCGGGCGCAACGCCGGCCGCGTCCCGGTCCCCACCCTCGCCGACGCCAGGTCGGCCAAGGACGTCCTCGCCCGGCTGCACTCGTCCACCCACCGTATCGCGAAGGCGGAAGCCGTACAGCGCCGTGGTGTCGCGAGACAGGGTGGAGCCTGAAGGCCCGCACCCGCTCGCGTGCACGCGCCTGTAACCCCACGAGGGGTTCTCCCGGACCAGCCGCAGAATAGGCATGCGGATGGAGCGCACGGTGGGTGGACGCCCTAGTACCCTCATGATTCAAGACACGCTCACTGAGCCTGAATGGGCCGACGTGCTCACCGACGTGGACCAACCGGCGGGGCCTGAGGCCGCTGTTTCACACCAATAGGACGCCGTACGGGACGGTGCAGTTGCGGCGCGATCGCCGCCTGGATCTGACCGGGCCGCCAGTGCCTGCGCAACAGAGCTGACGCGAGCCCGGCCGTACGCAGGACCAGGGGGAAGACAATGCGCAGCAGCGTTCGCTTGGACGAGCCAGAGCAACTGGTCGGCGCGGGCGAGTGCGGGATCGGTGAGCGTCATCCGCGGATGGCCCTGGTAGGGCCAGGTGAGCGCGACCAGTCGGTCGGTCTCGGTGAGCACCGGGTCGCCGGGGGCCAGGGAGGCGGTGTGACCGTCCGGGCCGAGGCCGAGATGGACGAGATCGAATCGGGCCGGCAACAGCTCGGCGTATCGTCGTGCGGCGGCTTCCAGGTCGGCGTCGGTCACCGGCATGGGTACGACCTCGGCGCCCACCGCGCCGAGGCTTTCTCGCAGATGGGTCAGGTTTCGATCCGGATCGCCATCGGGTGCGACGCGCTCGTCGGCCTGGAAGATGGTGATGTTCGGCCAGGGCAGGTCGCGGGTGACGAGCGCGGCGAACATCTGCCATGGCGTGTGGCCACCGCTGACTGCGAAGGTGAAGCGCCCATGGTCGACGACCGCAGTGGTGGCGAGATTCGCGACCTCGTCGGCGGCGCGAGCGGCCACGGCGTCCGGGCCGTCGAGGATCTGCAGGTTCGTGGCGCGTTCAGGCGCGGTCCTTCTTCTCCGCGTGGCCACCGAATTCGGCTCGCATCGCCGACAGCGCCGCGTCGGAGAAGCGGCCGAGCCCACGCGAGCAGAACCGCTCGAACAGCGCCGCGCCGATCACGGGCGCGGGCACGCTCTCCTCAATCGCGGCGATCAGCGTCCAGCGCCCTTCGCCGGAGTCCGAGACACGCCCGCGGAAATCCGCAAGCTCCGGAGATTGGGCCAGCGCGTCGGCCAGCAGATCGACCAGCCACGAAGCCACCACCGACCCGCGACGCCACACCTCCGCCACCTCGGCGACGTCGATGTCATACCGGTAGGCATCGGAATCGTGAAGCGGTGCGGTCTCGGCGTCGACGGTCTGTTCCTTCGCCCCCGCATCCGCGTGCCTGATGATGGACAGGCCCTCGGCGATCGCGGCCATCATCCCGTACTCGACACCGTTGTGGACCATCTTCACGAAGTGCCCGGCGCCGTTCGGGCCGCAATGCAGGTAGCCGTGCGGGGCGGTGCCGTCGCGGGTCCGTCCCGGCGTCGGCTCTGCGGTTCCGGTGCCGGGAGCGATGGTCGCGAAGATTGGGTCGAGTCGCTCGACGGGCTCGTTCTCACCGCCGATCATCAGACAGTAGCCGCGTTCCAGCCCCCACACCCCGCCGGAGGTGCCGCAGTCGATGTAGTTGAGCTGCTTGGCGGCGAGCTGGTGGGCCCGGGTGATGTCGTCGCGGTAGTAGGAGTTGCCGCCGTCGATCACCGTGTCGCCTGCGTCGAGTACCTCGACGAGCTGGTCGAGCGTGGATTGCACGATCCCGGCGGGAAGCATCAGCCACACGGCCCGGGGCCGCTCCAGCTTGCCCGCGAGATCGCGAAGCGACGTGGCGCCGGTCCCGCCCTCGGCCTGCAGAGCAGTGACCACGTCTTCGTTGACGTCGTAGACGACGCAGTCGCGCCCGTCGCGGATCAGCCGGCGGACGAGGTTGGCACCCATCCGGCCCAGGCCGACCATGCCCCGTTGCATGGGTCTGTCCGTTGCCATGGTTCCTCCAAGTGGTTGTCTCTAGGTCTGCTTCAACCTCCGGTAGTGGCGGATCAGCGCGTTCGTCGACGAGTCGTGGGCGAGCCGCGGTTCGGTTTCGTCGGTGAGTTCGGGGATGATCTGGACGGCGAGCTGCTTGCCCAGCTCGACAACCCACTGGTCAAAGGAGTCAATGCCCCAGATCGTCCCCTGGGTGAACACGCTGTGCTCGTACAGCGCGACCAGCACGCCGAGGATCCGCGGGGTGCGGTGTCGTAGGCCAGCAGCGGCGACACCTCGAGCCATACCCACCCGTCGCGTCGGTGCGTTCGTGGATGGGCAGGAACGCATCGGCGGCCCGCTGGAGGTCCTCGACGGCCAGCTCGAAGAACAGGCCCTCACCAGAGAGACCCGCGCCGGCCTTGGCGCGGATGGCGTCATCGTAGGCGCCGGACTCGATCGCCGCATCGAAGATCGACGGGGTCGAGGTGAGCCCGGTCACCGCGTAGTCGTCGATGTAGCGGCGGATCTGCCCGGCCTCCAGCATGCCGCGGGTGATGTTGTCCAGCCACAGACTCTGGCCGAGCTCATGCAGGGCTTGCGTCGCCTTCACCGCGGGCCTCCTTCCGTCTCCTCACCAGCTCGCGGGCCGTCTGGGACACCTTCTCCGGGGTGAAGCCGAACTTGGAGAGGAGCTGCTTGAGCGGCGCGGACGCACCGAAGGTGTGCATGCCGACGATGGCGCCGCCGGGACCCACGTACCGGTCCCAGCCCAGCGTCGATGCCTGCTCGATGCCCACCCGGGCGGTCACCTCCGGTGGCAGCACCTGGTCGCGGTACTCAGGCGGCTGCCGGTCGAACAGCTCCCAGCACGGCATGCTCACCACCCGCGCGCCGATGCCTTCGGCGGCCAGCTCCTCCCGTACGGCGACCGCCAGCGCCACCTCCGAGCCGGTGGCGAGCAGGATGACATCGATCCTCCCGTCCGGGGCGTCCGCGAGCACGTACGCGCCCTTCGCGACCCCTTCGGCGCCGCTCAGCCGTGACCGGTCGAAGGTGGGAAGCGCCTGCCGGGACAGAACGAGCGCGGCCGGCTCCCGGCGCAGCCCGAGGACGATGCGCCACGTCTCGACGACCTCGCTCGCGTCGGCGGGACGGAAGACCAGCAGCCCGGGCATGGCACGTAGCGAGGCGAGCTGCTCGACCGGCTGATGCGTGGGACCATCCTGGCCGACGCCGATGGAGTCGTGGGTGAAGATGTGCACGACCGGCAGCTCCATCAGCGCGGACAGCCGGATCGCGCCCCGGGCGTAGTCGGAGAAGATCAAGAACCCCGACCAGTACGGGCGGAGCTTGGTCAGCGCCATGCCGTTGGCGACCGCCGCCGCGGCGTGCTCCCGGACCCCAAAGTGGAAGTTGCGGCCGCTGCGATCATCGGATTGGAAGCAAGATCTTTTAGTGTCGCGCAGTGCCGTTTGATAGTAGTTCGTGCCGTCTCCGCATTCATTGCGTGTCAGGCGGTGCCGGGCCCTGAGGACACGTGACGGGGCGTACGAGCACGCACCGAGCACGGCTAACAACCCCATTTGATCATTGCATCGTGGCTCCACAGAATGAATCCCTTACTCCAGGGCACGCCGTCACTACGTGATGGCCGTCGCCGTGCTCGGCGCGTGCTCCAACACCGACCGATCTGTCAGGTGACCCCGTAGGCAGGCCTTCTTCCAACCTGTCCCGAGAATGCCTCCGGCCCCTGCGATGCTCCTCTCTCATAGCATCAAGCGGGTACAAGTCGGAAGGAGTACCCGGTCAGGTGCGGCATCAGCCGGATGCCCGCTCGATGATCTCCTGTTCGGCGAGTGGATCGGCGGGATGATGGCTCAGGCACTGTCGTGCCCGGATGAGCACCTCGGGTATGCCTTCGCTCGCGGCATAAAACTGCCCAGTCTCCAGCCGTCCGACTCGGTCGGCGCGGCCTCCGCGGGCTCGCGCCAGCCCTTTGACTACCTCGATCTGCGTGGGGCTGTTGATTCTGCCGATGAACTGGGTTGTGGCGTTTCCCGCGATGTGGTTGTGTAGGCCGCGCGGTGTCTGGGTGGCGAAGACAAGGCCGAGGCCGTACTTGCGCGCCTGGGAGGCCAGGGTCAGCGTGCTGGCCAGCGCCTCGGTCTTCGGTGTCGCCGGTACGAGCGCCTGCGCCTCGTCCATCACGTACAGGCCATTGAGGGAACGGCCGCGGGCCGGATTCCGCTTGATCCAGGAGAACAAGGCCATCTGGAGCTGGCTGACGAATCCTGGTCTCGCCTCATCACTGAGACCGATGAAGCTGATCACGGAGACGCGTGCCCGCTTGCCCGTTGATGGACTGAGCAACTGCTCGGGGTTCGCCGGCTCACCGCGGCCCGCGAAGAGCGGGTCGTTGATCGTCGCGGCGGTGAGGAGCTGTCCCAGTTCGGCGGCGATCTGATCCGCGCGGTCGATCTGGCTGACTTCCAGCGGCAGGGCGGCGAGTAGGCCGAGAAATGCGGCGAAGTCTCCGCCGCCTGAGCGGGCGAAGTAATCGAGCGCCTGGCGGAGGATGGCTTTCCCCTTGCGCGCCTTGGCGCTTGCCCCGTCCGCGTTCGCCCGAGGGGCGAGCGCTTCGACGGCCAGGCCGAGCGCGGAGTCCAACTCGTCACGGTTATCGAGTACGGGCGCGAAATCGGGGAGCGGCTGGAAGGTCAGCGGGCGCCCACGAGAACGTCCCGGGGTCCAGATCACGACCTCAGTTTCGGTGAAATAGCGAGCCGCCTTGTCGGCGTCCTCGTTGCTCCAACCAGGAGGCGGGCTGGGCCAGGGATCACCCAGCCGGGCGAGGTCGTTGTTGGAGTCGAGCACTATCGACGACACCCCGTGCAGCGCGCACTCCTCGATGAGCCGCCGCAGGAACACGGTCTTGCCGGAGCCGGATCCGGCGAACACGGCCGTGTGGCGGGTGAGAGTGCTCAGCTTCAGTTCGAGATCGGTGCCGGTGTCTAGACGCTTGCCGATCGGGATGACCGCGGTGCGGCCGCCTGCGGATTCCGGGAGGTCCCTTGCCGGCCGTTCGGATCCTGCGGCCGATGGCTGAGGCGGCGGTGATGGATCGGTGAGTGTCAGCGCGCCGAGCAGGCTGGTGAACAACTCGGTGCCGCTGGCCGGGCGGCGAGCACGCAGCCAGTTCTCGAACTCCGGGTCCTCGTCGGCTGTCATTTGCCGCAACGCCTCGAAGACGCGCAGGTCGTCGCCCCGGACGGTGAGTGATTGGCCGCCCCATTCCTTGAGCTGTGTCAGGCGAGCTTGAGTGGCCGGCCCGTCCGACCATGCGAGATTGCGCAGCACGACGAAGCAACGGTCGGGCGTCTCCGGGCCCGAACCGGACGCCGTGATGCCGTCATTCAGCCGTTTGAGTGCTGCGATGTGGTGGGGCGCGCCGATCATCCGGAACGTCCAGTGCCGCTGCTCCTCGGAATCGGGGTCCAGTGCCTGCCGCAATCTCGCGTGCAGGCTGGGGCGGCGGCCCGGCGGTGGATCGACGGAGAAGGCGTCGCCCGCTTTGTCCTGCTCTTTGATCCAGGCGTTGAGACCGGCGGCGAGCAAGGGAGGCGCGAGTTCGTCTTCCTGTTCCGGATCGAACGCGTTCGATACGTCAGCCCGTCGGCGCAATTCGGCGAATCGCGCGTCGAGCCGGGCCAGGTTCGTCTCCGTCACGGAAGGAGCAGTCTCGACGAGAGGTGTCACAGCGGGAGCTGGTTCTTCTCGATCGAAACGTTCCAGCGGACGTACTTCGCCTTCTGCCCGGCATGTCGCAACGTGTGCGCTGATCAGCCGTAGCAGTGTCCTGGGAGTGTGACCCGGCGCTGTTGCGAACGCGGTGGGGGCGAGGGGCCATGCGGGGCTGGGCGGGGTGAAGCCCGCGTGCGCGAAGGCCACGGCGAACCTTCGCTCGACCAGGACTCGGGCGATGTCCGCGCTAGCGATCGTGGTGAGGATCAGGGCTGGCCGGAACCTGTCCTGTGCCGTTCCGATGGCCCGATTCCTGATCAGATTCCACGACGACGGCAGGCAAGCCACCAGACATAGCGTTCTCTGAGTGGCGTGCACCAGGGCCATGAGGCCGCTCGCGATCTCGTCGATCACGTCTTTCCGCGGTTCGGCATCGGGCGGCAGCGCGGCGGAGTCCGGGGTGGTGGCCATGCGGGAGTGCTCGAGGAGTGCGTCGATCTGATCCACCGCGATGACGCTGGGCCCGGTCAGCGCGAGGATCATCGACAGCTCGACCGCGATGTCGTGCGGCTTCTTGACTCCTCGGCTCATGCCCCAGGCTTTGCGATCGCCCTCCTCGGCTTCCTCGGTCGACATCAGGTGATCGTGAGCGACGTCGAGTGCCGGACCCGAGGCGGCGGCGTAGAGAGCGAGCGCCCGGATAGTGTCGCGGCACCGCAGCAACTGCCGGTTCCTGGCCACCAGACCATTCACCAGAGCATCGAGGTCGCTGCGGGTGATGCCCGATTCACTCTCGATCGCTGCCCTGATCTGGTCATCGGCTCCCGCGAGGGTGGCCAGGGCGAGCAGGGCGACCATCGCCTGGCTCGGAGTGTCCGGGCCGGCGGCCGAACGGCCCAGGTCCTCGACCATCGCGCTCGTGGTCCGATGCCAGAAGTCGTCTCCCGCGCTGAAGTCCACGAGGAAGAAGTAGCCGCCGGCCTGCGCGATCTTGCCCCTTACCCAGCCGAGGAGGTGGGTCTTGCCGGCACCTCCCTCACCCTGGATCACGACGCCGAGCGGGCTGGTCCGGGATGCGGCGGACGCCTCGTCGATGCCGTCGAGGATCAGCTGCTCCGCCCGCGGATGCATGCCGTCGACGTGGAAGGGGGGCGGGTTCCAGGCGTGTTCGGCCGTTGTCGCCCAGTTGAGGACTCTGGAGATGGCGTGCAGCGCCTGTTCCTCGTTCTCGTTCATCGGGCCTCGATCGCCAGCAGGTGCTTGCTCACACCGCCTATGAGGACGGCCGCTTTCCTGTCCTCGTCGGTCAGGGTCTTCTGGTCCGCTTCCGGAACAAGATGCACGTCCGGGAGCTGTTCCAGTTGCCGCAGCGCCTCGTCGACCTCCTCGCGGGAAGCGTCTCCCAGTTGTGCTCGAAGATGTGTCAGGAGCACCCAGTCCTGCGCTTCGCGAGCCAGGTGCCAGTAGGCGTCGCGGATCGCCTTGGTCAGATCGGCCGGGGCCGCGGCCCCGCCTTCGCGGGCCTTGACGACGAACTCGGCCAGACTCAGATCGGTCGCGTCGAGGTATCCCTTGATCACGTGCAGGACACCGTACAAGGTGCGGCCGAGCGATCCTCCGCGTTCCGGAGCCGAGCCTTCCAACTCTGTCACGCACCAGGCCCAGCCGTCCTCGGTGAGCGTGTGGTGGTAGGACCTGCCCAGCTTCTCGCTCATGACGAGACCGCTCTTGTTCACACGGCGCCGCGGCTCACCGTCGAGCGCGTCCCCGACGTGAGCTCGAAGCTCCGGGTTGGACGCCGTTCCGCCGAGCGTCATCAGGCCCAGAAGCAAAGCCCGATCCCGGGTTCCGAAGGCGGTCTTCTCCATGGTCAGTTCTCCTCGGATCGATCGTCCACAACTTTGCTGAAGCTGGTCGCTATGAGTTCACGGCGGCCGTTGACGTCCATGAGCGTGCCGACAGCACGCACGAGGGTTCGGTTTCGATGCGCATCGACGGCTACGTCATAAGCCGCCTCGTCGGACAGGCGCACCCATATGGAGCCGCGCGGCTCGCCCTCTCCGATCGACACCTGGCCACGTACGTGAATGCGGAACCGGTCCTCGCCCCCGTTGTCGAAGAGCGTGCCGATGAGGCCCGTGACCGAAGCGCTTTCGCGGTGGAGACGCCGAAGCCTATGGGCGACACGGCGCAGCAATGTCCCGCTCTCGGCCTCGAAGACCACTGTCTGCGCGGGTACCTCGGAGGGCAGTGCGCGGGCCCAGCGGAAACCGACCTCGAAACGGGTTCCGGGATCGGGGCCAGCGAATCGGGCGAGTGCAACGCACAAGTCGGCCGACACGCCGTCCCGGACCATGCCGTCGAAGACGCTGATGTTGCCAGTTCTGTGTACCTCAGCGCTGGCTTCGCGCAGGAGCAGCGCGGCACGTTGGAGCAGGGTCAAGGTACGGCGCGCCAGCGGAGGTTCGCCGGAATTTTCATCATGTAACGGGATACGTACGGTGAGGAGGTCTGCGGACGGCACGATTGGCCCGATCCATACACGAGCGAGCAGATCACGCACTGCTTTGGGTGCTGTACCGTCGAACACCGGCCGAGGTCCGCTCAGAGCGGCACGCGCCGCCGCGCTCAAGGCGGCTTGGGCGCTGTTGAGAGCTGTGACCGCGTCGGCCAACCCGAACTGCCCATTCATGGGGACGATGGGTGCGCGATACCACTGGACATCGGCCATGGGCGAGCTGATGTCGGACGCGATGTCCTCAGCAGAGCGGCTCTCCACCCTGGCCAGCAGCGAAAAGATCTCTCTGAGACGCCGTGGCCCGTCGGCCAGATCGTCCGCCCCGGGTACCAGGATCTCGTGATCGCCGTCATGCACCCAGACAGCCGCACCTCTCCAGCCCTCCGGCTGGCGAACCCAGCCAGTAGCGGCCAGATAGCTGCTGACGTCGGAAACCGACACACTCCTCATCACGCGAGTGATCCCGTGGGCGCCCCGACAAGCTCGCGTAACGCACGGACCGTGAGAACGTTCCCCAACGGCACGTGGATAGGGACATGCCGTTTGGTACTCGGAGAGGCGATGGGTTGCTCACCCTCGAACCCGCGGTAGTAGCAGAGCCGGCTCAACATCAGCCCCTCGGTCTCCACACGTGCGTAGCGGTCGCTTTCCGACGGGACCACGACGAGGAATAGATAACGCGGAACGAGAAACGGACCGGCGACGAGCTTGTTGTACTGCACCTCGTTCAGTCCGCGAAACTGCAGATCCGGGCCCTTGCACAGCGGCGCCGACCACGACTTGACCTGTACCTCGATAGCAGGCGAGGCAAGATATCCCGTCCTTCCGGGGTATCGAAAGCCCAGGTCGATGCCGTCATAGTCGAGATCGTCCTGATAGACGAGGAGGCCCGCAGCCGAAGCAAGTACCCTCACGTAGTCTTCAGCGAACTTGCCTTGATGGTTCCGCTGGTCCAGCACACAGTCTCCCTCACCACCGACCGCCCGATCCGCACGCTAGAGAGTATCTTTCACGCTGCCAAGAGGAGAGAGATTTCGCTTTGGCGACGTATTATGCGCGTCTTCCGCCGCCCTTTTACGGTCGCCCTGAATATGCGAATTCGTTCGGGGTCGAAACGCAGTGGCATGCTATTACCTGAAGCCAAGTTTTCACCCGTGCAATCGCGCTACGCCACCGTGACATCCGGGTTGAGGCAGACGTCTTCCTGTACGGCGTGCAGCACCCGCACTCCCTCGTTCACGAGTGGCAGGACTTGCGACCCTTTCCGTCAACCCTTTTGGGGCCTGTCGGTCGTCGGTGAGCGTGTGGTCCTGGTCAACCGCCGGGTCACCGTGACCTGGGCCGTTGAAGCCGGCGCCGTGATCGTCACCCCGCTGCGCCGTCTCTCCCCGACCAGCCGCACGACCGTGGCCGGACAGGGCCGGGAGCTGGCGGCGTTCCTCGCCAACACGAAAGTCATCGAGTACGGGTCCTCGCCTGATCCGAACAAGAAGCACATCACTGGGGAGATGCGCCTGCCGTCAGGCTACCCGGAGGACTGGTCGCGCAGCCGTACGCAGGCCCGCGTGAACTGACTGCGCCCTGCGCTTGCCGCTAGTGCTGTCACCTCCGGGATCGCACCGCGCGCGCCCATGACAGGGCGAGGGGACCCTGCCGTGTGAGCTCGCGACAGCGTCCCCCGACCGTCGGCGCCTCGAAACTCACCTCGTGATGGAGGACTCAGCCGAACCCGACAGCCGTCCGGGGCCGGAGCGCCCGGGCACGGAGCGCCGCCAGCGCCGCGGTCCGCCCGGCATCGGTGAGCCGGTCGCCGACCTCGTCCAGACTCCGCTGACGGCGAAGCAGCCCCAGCAGATCCAGACGGCGTTGGACCGCCCCGATGAGCCAGCCGACGTTCTCACCGGTGATCGGCTGGCCGGTGGAGGGAGAATGCCAGCCCTCCCCGGCCATCGCCTCGGCCACCGCCGCACACTGTTCCCGATATCCGACCCTGCCGGTCAGATGGAGCATCAGTGTGATCTCCGCAGCGACGCCTTCGGCCTGATCGGCAGGGATCAACGCGCTCGTCACCGCTGTCCACAGCGTCGAGCTATCGGCCGCGGCGAGCTTCTTCCCCGCCGGGGTGAGCAGCAGGCTGCGCTTGCTACGCCGTACCGCGCTCAGCTCACGGACCAGCTCACGCAGCGTCCACGCCTCCACAATGTCGGACTCCGAACGTGGCCGGCCGGTCAAGGTGAGCCAGCCGAACCGCTGACAACCCTCGGCGACGACCGTACGCGCCAAGGTGTGGTTGGCCGTGAGCGGGACCCCGCCCTCAGCGGCGGCCAGGTCCAGCAGCCAGCGCACCGGAGCCAGCCGCTCCGCGGCCCCCTCAGGCACCCCCGGCACGGTCTCCAACTGCGGCATGACCGCCTCAGCGAGCCGTTTGCGTGCCACACCACGCGACATGGCCCACGTCTCCATCCGCTCGCCGTGAATCGCCTCCAGCCAGCTCGCCCCACCCGGTACGGCACGCGGCACCGTGAGGAACTCGCGGGTGACCTGCTCGGCAACGGCCCGCCAGCCCCGCGTCCCGGGAACCAGCTCATCTGCGGCGATCGTCGCCTCCAACTGCGCGGCCGCCAACTGGAAAGCGTCGTTCTCGTGCAGGCCCATCACCTTTCCCCAGACGAGCACGCCCCCGACATCGGGCGGCTCCACCCCGGACGCACTCATCGCCTTGTTCAGCGCGGTGAACCCGGACTGGCGGCTCTGGTGCCAGGCCGAGATGACCTGCGTGGTGGTGTCGGACGCGCAGACGGCCGCATAGCGCGGCAACCCCAGATATTGGAAGAGCGCGCCGAGCGCCGCGGCGATCTGCAGATGTTCGGCCAGATCGGTCCACCATTTCGCGGGCAGCTGATACCACAACCAGTACTGCAGGCCGTACAGAGTGACGCTGTCGAGCCCTGCGCCGAAGGTCAGCGAGCCGAACGCGGACTGGGCCGCTTCGGCCTCGCCCTTGTCCCGGCGCGCCAGCACGGCAAGCGCCTCCTCCACCCGGCTGTCCACGCTCTCGCCCACCACATCCCGTCGTCGCAAGCGCCTCTGCCTGCGGATATCGCTCGTCTTCAGCTTCTCATGGCCTCAGGGTCCAAACGCTGGCACGCACGCCAGGTCCGCGCCTCATGCCCCGCGACTTCCCCCTCGGTGACATCGGCCCGCCGCCACGCTGCGGAACCAAACAGTCGTGATTGGCCGTCCGAGCGGTGCCCGAGAGGCCGGCCGCGATACGGTCTGAGCCATGCCCGAGCAGACCCCCGCGCTCTTTGATCTGCCTGCCCCGGAGACGCCTCCCGTGACCGGATCTCATGACCCCGGCCGCTCCGGTCAGCGTTGGCGACGGACAATAACCGCGCAGGTTGTCGTCCGCAATCTCGCCGTGCTCCGCGATAAGGCACTGGACGACTTCGACAGCGGCGCCTTCATCGAGATCGGCGACGCCGACGACGATGAGGACCTCCCCGACACTCGGGAGGTGATCGCATCGACCGCAGAAGGAGCACTCGATTGGTTGATCGATCCGACGGCGGGGCTATGGCCGCTGATGGAGAGCGGCGCGATCCGCCTTGAGGCAGCCGAGCATGCGGTCGAACAGGTAGCCGAACGGGGGTTCCAGATCTCTTGGTCGGTCCAGGTCCAGGTGGGCGACCTCGCCGCAGTGCGAACGATCGCCGTGCACAAGGCCCCCGACGCCGCGGACGAGATCAGCGGCAGCTTGGCGGCGGCGTGGAACAACGCGGCCGCCCCCGCGGCCCCGCTTACCGGCATCCCGGCGATCACCTGGACCATCACCAGCATCACCGTCGAGCGGGTGACACGCCGGTGAGCCATTTCCCCGAGCTCGGCGCGCAGGCGCCCTGGCATGTCGTCCAGATGCTGCTCACGTCCGCCACAAGCCGGAAGCGTCCCGACATCGCCCGAGACCTCCTGAATTCGGTGATCGAGCACACGGGCGACGAACGCGCGCGGACCCGCGCGCAAGAGGCGTTGCAGGGCCTACCGGAAGCCTGAGCCGGGCATCTGGGTCAGTGCCTCGTCACTCGTCATCGCCCTCACCCGCCAGAGTCCGTCTTGCCAGCGCCCGATTGATGGCATCCCGTCGAAGGGCACCGGCTCTTCGGGGTACTCCGGGTTGTAGTCCTCGATCGGGTTGTCGCCGCGACCGTCCACACAGACCGGGGCAGCGAGTTCCTCGGCGACCACCCTCTCCAGGAGAATCTCGTGCTCCCAGCAATCACCGAGATCGTAGGTGTACCGCAGCACCGATCGCGTTGCGGGCAGCACCTGGTTCAACCGGCATAGGTCTTCATCCCGGCACTCCTCCAACGGCCGGAAGGGGTCGCTGAAGCGGCGCTTGCCGACCCTGAACACATGTAGGTGATGATCCGACCAGCCGAACAGCCTCCGGATGATCTGGTGCAGATCACCCAGCGAGTAGTTCTCCGGAACCAGGACCCGTCGCCACACGCCGGCGACGGAGATCTTCAGCTGGTAGCCGAGAATCGCCGGTGCCGTCCGTGGCAGGACGGCCAGGAGCCGACCCGCTTCCGGGTGCCCGCTGCCCCCGACTCCTTCATGAAGGTCGCCGCCCATCATGTCCAGCAGGACATACCGAGCGTCACTTACCCCATAGCGATCAAGCGCCGCAAGCGCGTAGTCGACCGCCCGCCACGCCCGATCCCCTTCAATCTCCGCATCCAGCCACCAGCGGGCATGCGGCCCCAGCAGAGGAAGGTCACGCACCGCCTGCCACAACACCTCGGCATCACCGCGCTCAGCCACCACCTCGACAACACTGAGCCGTCCCGCAGGGGACGCCTCAGCCGTAGCCCGCAACAGTTCGGGGAGCCGATCAACCACCCTGCGTGAGTCAGGTACGAAATCCTCGATCCGCCACCGCCACAGCAGCTCCGGCACCTCCTCCGGCGGGATCGTGGCGATCCGGCGCAGTACCTCAACCGCGCTCAGGTCCGCGATGATCGGCAGCGGCAACCGTTCCGCCAGCTCTTTGCGAGCGTGTCCGCCCAGCTCCGTGACCATCAACCGATCGTCGACCGCACCGAATGCGACCAGGATCGCCAGCAGGCGGTCGACGGGATGCCAATCGACCAGCCTGAAGACGCGCCAGTCCCAATCACCACGCTGCCGCATCTCATGCTCCACCGCCTCGCGCAGCGCCCGGCCCAGCGGCGGTGCCTCCTCCGCCAACAGGTCCAGCGTGACCAGGCAGCAGATCCGCGGGTCCACCTCGCAGGGGTCAGTGATCTGCGCTGCGATCACCTGCTCCAAGGCCGCATACCAGGCGTCAGCGTCAAGCGCCGGCGCGGGTTCGGCCCGTACGGCACGCGAGCCCTCGATCGTGACCAACCCTGCCGCCACCGCGGTCAGCCAAGCCCGCTGCACCTCCGGCACATCGCTGAGGCGCCGGACCTTGGCCGGACACGCCACCCCGAGCGCCAGTGCGGCGTCGGGCACCAGCGCCGGTTTGATCGCGATCGATGGCGTGACCGCCCGACCGGCCCCTACCCAGGAGGCCAGGGCGTGGGCGGCTGTGAACACCGGACTCTCGGCGACGGAGGGCATGGCGGCGAGCGTATCGCCTCGCCGATCTCAAGGTGCGGCCCCTTGCGGGCCTCCTCCTGGGGGCCCGAGGCGGGGCCCGTCCAGTGCGCAGGATGGTAGGCGGCGAGGTAGGACTGCAGGTCGTACTCGGGAACCGCGTAGTCCGCACAGCTCAGCGGGCCCGCGTCGATGGCGCCCTCGACGTAGACGACCTTCGGGGCGTCGCCTGCGACGGCCGCCGCCAGCTCGTCGCGGGTGCGGACGGTCACCGCGTGGCGGGCCGCGACGCCGCCGCTGGTGCCGCCCTCGGCTGCGGCCCATCCGTCGTCGGGCGCCAGGACCTGCCACCCCAGGTCCTTCGCCTCCCCCGAGTGCATCGGGCTCAGCGCCGTCACGGCAGCCAGGACGGCCGCGGTCACAGGCCCCATCAGCCGTTCCTCTGCTTGTATCCGGCCTGCGCCTCGGTCAGCTTGGCCGCGAACTGGTCGAGGAAGTCCTTGGCGCTGAGCTGGCCGAGCAGCACCTTCTGGAACAGCGGCTCGGCCCAGGTCTTGGTGATCTCGTTGAACTCCGGCAGGTGGTAGGGCATCTGCAGGACCTTGGTGGCCGGGTCGTTCAGCACGCGCTGCGCCTCGGCGATGTGCGGGGCCTGGTTGCCCTGCACGTCGGTGTTGGCCGGGATGACGCCGCTTTTCTCGGCGATGTAGGCGTCCATGTCCTTGGTGGCGAGGAACTCGGCGAGCTCGAACGCGGCCTCCTTGTTCTTGCCGGCGGAGAAGACGCCGACGCCGCTGACTGGATTGGACAGCACGGCCTGGGTGCCGGAGTCGGACTTGGGCACGGAGAAGGAGGCCACCTTGTCGGGGCCGAGTGCCTTGATGTGGTCCTGGTAGGAGCCCAGGTTGTGCTGCATGACGGCGATGCTGCCGGCGGTGTCGAACTGGGCGACCATCTTGACGTAGTCGTTCTGCAGGTCGGCCTCAGGTGTGTTCTTCTTGTAGAGGCCGGCGTACTTCTCCAGCGCCGTCACGTTGCGTGGGTCGTTGATCGTGGCCTTGCCGGAGGCGTCGAAGAACTCGGTGATGCCGGACTGGGCGTAGACGACCTCCAGCATCTGGGCGATGGAGCCGGCGCCGCCGCGGATGGTGAAGCCGAACCGGTTCTCCTGCGGCTTGGTCAGCTTGTCCACCACCGTGAAGAACTCCGACCAGGTCTTGGGCGGCTCCAGCCCGGCCTCCTTGAACCAGTCCTTGCGGTACCAGAACGCGCCCGCGTTCGTGGACAGCGGGAAGATGTACGCCTTCCCGTCCGGGACCACGTTCTTGACGGTGGTCAGGAGTGACTCGTTGAACTTGCCGTTCAGCGCCGGATTGGCGGCGATGCGCTCGTCCACCGGTTCGAGCGCCTTCTGGGCAACGAGGTTGGCCAGTCCGGAGGTGGAGATGTCGGCCACGTCCGGCGTGCCGCCGCCGGCGATCGCTGTGTCGATCTTCTGGGGCGCCTGTGCGATCGGGATGCCCACGTATTTGACCTTGATGGTCGGGTTGGCCTTTTCGAACTCGGCGATCGCGTGTTGCCAGATCGGCGTGCGGGCTGGCCCGGCGTTGGTGTCCCAGAAGGTGATCTCGGTCTGGCCGCCGGAGCCGGCGTCCGAGCCGCATCCGGCCAGCAGGGCCACGGTCAGGAGCACCGAGGCCGATGCGGCCGTTACACGTCGTGTCATTGACTACTACCTTTCGATGTCCACGGTGAACGCGTCGAAGATCGCCTGACCGGCACCGCCGCCCGCAGCGAACAGGCCGATGACCGCACCGACCCACCGCCCCTGCGTGGCCTGGAAGGGCTCGCCCACCTTGCGCGGCCCTTCCCCGGTGTCGGCCAGGAACGTGACGAGAGCCCCTTCGCCGACCCGTGCGCCGACGGTGATGGGCTCACCCGCCTTGACGGGCACGGGCTCGGCATCCCCGCAGACCAGGAACGTGCCTTCCGGGGTGCTCTCCAGCGTGACGCAGGCGTAGGTGTCGCCGACCACGGCCAGGCCCGCGCGGCCCTCGCCCCCGATGGTCAGGGTGGTGGTGACCGTGCAGGGGTCGCCGGGCAGCCGCTGCCCGAGCACGGACGGGCGCTCCCTGAGGTCGTCCGGTCCTGGCACGCAGGCCAGGCGCAGCGTGCCGGCACGCAGTTCCCACCAGGACGGGTCGGGGTTGGCCTGCCAGCTCCACTGCAGCCCCAGCACGGGTCCGGAGAAGTCGTCGGAGGTGGCGGGCGTGCTGGGGGTGCCGCCGGGGACCGGCATGGGTCCGCCGGGCACCGGCTCGCCGTCGGCGCCCATGACCGGCCAGCCGCCGTTCCACGCCATGGGCTGCAGGTGGACGACCCGGCCGTAGGGGCCGCGGTCCTGGAAGTGCATGAACCAGTGCTCGCCGGACGGGGTGTCCACCCAGCCGCCCTGGTGCGGGCCGTTGACGTCGGTGCCGCCCTGCCGCAGCACGATGCGGTCCTCGTACGGGCCGAAGA
>NZ_JBQQBR010000081.1:0-31899 GCF_052245935.1 Nonomuraea sp. 3N208
TACCAACACGCTGACTGCCCTGACCAGCGAACAACAACGCCAGCCGACCACCCGAACCACTACCAACAGCCAGCCCAGGAGCCTCCGCACCCTCCGCCAGCGCCCGCAGACCCGCCACCAACTCCTCGCGATCGCCACCCACCACGACCGCACGCTGCTCCAACACGCCACGCCCGGCCGCCAACGACCAGGCGGCATCAACGATCGACGTCTCATCCGAGACCCACGACGCCAGCCGCAACGCCTGCGCCCGCAACGCCCCAGGAGTCTTAGCCGACACCAACCACGGCACCACCGGCGGCACAGGCACCGGCTCAGGCTCGACATCCGCACTCGGCCCCTGCTCGATGATCACGTGCGCGTTCGTCCCACTGATCCCGAACGACGAGACCGCAGCCCGGCGCGCATGCCCGTTCACCGGCCACGGCTGCGACTCGGCCAGCAGCTCCACCGCCCCCGCCGACCAATCCACGTGCGGCGACGGCTCATCCACATGCAACGTCTTGGGAAGCATCTCGTTGCGCAGCGCCATCACCATCTTGATCACGCCCGCCACGCCCGCAGCCGCCTGCGTATGACCGACGTTGGACTTCACTGAACCGAGCCACAGCGGCCGCTCCCGCTCCTGCCCATACGTGGCAATCAGCGCCTGCGCCTCAATCGGATCACCCAGCACGGTCCCCGTGCCATGGGCCTCGACCGCATCCACGTCGGCCGCCGACAGACCGGCATTGGCCAGCGCCTGCCGGATCACCCGCTGCTGCGAAGGACCGTTCGGGGCGGTGAGGCCGTTGCTCGCGCCGTCCTGGTTGATGGCACTGCCCCGTACCACCGCCAGCACCCGATGCCCGTTGCGCTCGGCGTCCGACAGCCGCTCCACCAGCAGCACACCGACACCCTCACCCCACCCGGTGCCATTAGCCGACGCGGAGAACGCCTTGCACCGCCCATCCGCCGACAACCCGCGCTGCCGCGAGAACTCGATGAAGGTGCTCGGCGTGGCCATCACCGTCACGCCACCGGCCAGCGCCAGATCACACTCACCCGACCGCAGCGCCTGCACCGCCAGATGCAGCGCCACCAGCGACGACGAACACGCCGTGTCCACCGTCACCGCCGGGCCTTCCAGCCCCAGCGTGTAGGACACCCGCCCCGAAGCGATACTCCCCGAGCTGCCGGTGCCGATCAGCCCTTCCAGCTCGCTGGGCACCGCCGAAAGCTGGGGTGCGTAGTCGTGGTACATGACACCGGCGAACACGCCGGTGCGGCTGCCGCGCAGGGCGGTGGGGCTCAGTCCGGCCCGTTCGATGGCCTCCCATGAACTCTCCAGCAGCAACCGCTGCTGCGGGTCCATGGCCAGCGCCTCACGCGGCGAGATGCCGAAGAAGCCCGCATCGAATTCGGCCGCGTCATACAGGAAGCCGCCATGCCGCGCGTACGACGTCCCCCGGATGTCCGGGTTCGGGTTGTAGAGCTTCTCCAGGTCCCAGCCTCGGTCGGCGGGGAACTCGCCGACCGCGTCCCGGCCCTGTGCCACCAGCTCCCACAGATCCTCCGGCGACCCCACCCCGCCCGGATACCGGCACGCCATGCCCACGATCGCGATCGGCTCGTCCGCCGACGGAGCGGCGGCCACCACCGTCTGAGCAGCCTGCCCTCCGGCCAGTTCCCCGGCGATGAACTCCGCCACCGCCTCGGCCGTCGGGCAGTCGAAGACGAGCGTGGCCGGGAGCCGTAGCCCCGTGGCCGCGTTGAGCTGGTTGCGGAACTCGACCGCCGTGAGCGAGTCGAAGCCGAGCTCCTGGAACCGCTTGGTGGGCTCCACCGCGTCCGCGTTCTCGAAGCCGAGCGCCGTCGCGACCTGGCCGCGTACCAGTTGCAGGAGATCGGCCGGGTTGGCGCCGGCCGTGCTGGTGCGGCGGGTGGGCACGCGGACGAGCCCGTGCAGCAGCGCGGGCAGCGTACCGGCCTGCGCCTGTGCCTGCAGTGCCGGCATGCTGAGCGCGGCGGGCACCAGGACGGCGCGCTCACCGCTGACCGCAGCGTCGAACAGCGCCAGCCCGTCGGCGGCAGGCAAGGGGGTGATGCCGCCGCGTTCGAGGCGTCGCAGGTCGGCCTCGTCGAGTTCGCCCGCCATGCCGCCGGTCGCCCACAGGCCCCAGGCCAGCGAGGTCGCCGGGAGGCCGTGCGCTCTGCGGTGCTCCGCCAGCGCGTCCAGAGCGGTGTTGGCGGCGGCGTAGTTGCCCTGGCCCGCGCTGCCCAGCACCCCGGAGAGTGAGGAGAACAGGACGAACGCGGTCAGGTCCCGATCCTGGGTGAGCTCGTGCAGGTGCCAGGCGGCGTCGGTCTTCGGCTTCAGTACGGCGTCCACGCGCTCAGGTGTGAGGGCGGCGATGACCCCGTCGTCGAGCACGCCCGCGGTGTGCACCACTGCCGTCAACGGGGTGGCTGCGATCACCTGGGCGAGGGCGTCACGGTCGGCCACGTCGCAGGCCTCGACCGTGACATCTGCCCCCAGCTCCGCCAGCTCGGCCACCAACTCTGCCGCACCCGGGGCATCCGATCCGCGCCGGCTGACCAGCACCAGACGCCGCACCTCGTGCGCGGCGACCAGATGCCGGGCCACCAGCGCACCCAGCCCGCCGGTGCCACCGGTGACCAGCACCGTGCTCTCCGGCCCGAACACCGGCCCCCCGTCCGAGAGGTCCGTGGCCCGGACCAACCGGGGCACCAGCAACCGCCCGCCCCGCACCGCCACCTGAGGCTCGCCGATGGTCAGCGCCTCGGCGATCAGCTCCGCGGAGTCGTCCTCTGCGTCCATGAGCACGAACCGGTCCGGCTGCTCGGCCTGAGCCGCCCGGACCAGGCCCCACACCGCCGCCTGCGCCGGGTCAGGGACGTCGTCCTGGGCCGCCGCGACCGCACCGTGCGTGATGACGACCAGCTGTGCGGATTCCTGGACTGCGGCGAGCACGCCGTAGACGGCCTGCCTGATCGCTTCCGGGGTGGACGCCTCGGTCACGGAGACGTCGAAGATCTCGTACGGGAGGTCGCTCTGGGACGTCCGGGCGGCGGCCTGCACCCAGTCGATCTGGAACAGCATGTTGTGGCGGGCCGCCTGCTGGTCGGTGGACCGCGGGCGAAGCGTGAGCGAGCCGACCTCCATGACAGGCGCCCCGGCGGCGTCCGCCATTGTCACGGCGACCACACCGGGGTTGCCCGTGGGCGTGATCCTGACGCGCAGGACTGTCGCACCGTCAGCGTGCAAGGCCACCTGGTTCCAGGCAAAGGGGATGTACGGGCGTCCCGGCTCCGCATCCGGCAGCAGACCGGCCATGGGGATGGCGTGCAAGGAAGCGTCGAGCAGCGCCGGGTGCAGCCCGAAGCGCCTGGCGTCCGAGCGCGCGTGCTCAGGCAGTGCGATCTCGGCGTAGACGGCGTCGTCCTTCTGCCAGACGGCGGTAAGGCACTGGAAGGTGTCCCCGTACTCCATGCCGGTGTCGGCGAGATCGTCGTAGACGCGGCCGACATCGAGGGAGCGCGCCCCGGGCGGCGGCCACTGGGCGAGGTCGGAGCCCGGTGCCGCGGTGGCCGGGGCGAGCACGCCCTGGGCGTTCTGGCTCCAGTCCGTGGCGTCCTCAGACCTGGAGTAGATCGTCACCTGACGGCGGGCCGCGTCGTCGGCCGCCCCGATCACGACCTGGAGATGCAGGGTGCCTCGGGCCGGTATGACCATCGGGCTCTGAAGAGTGAGCTCGTCGAGCATTGGGCAGCCGGTCTCGTCACCGGCCCGCAGCGCGAGCTCCACCTGCGCCGCGCCCGGCACGATCACCTGGCCGCTCACCACATGATCGGCCAGCCAGGGCTGCGCGGCCAGGGAGAGTCGGCCGATGAGGGTGAGAGTGTCGCTTCCCGGGGCGGGGACGGTGGCGGTCACGAGCGGGTGGTCCACGGCCGCCAGACCGCCGCCTGAAGCGACGTCGCCGGTCAAGTAGCCGGCGTCGAGCCAGTACCGCCGGCGTTGGAAGGCGTAGGTGGGCAGGTCTACGTGGTGGGCGGGGATGGTGGCGAAGTAGGTGTCCCAGTCGACGCTGATGCCCTGGACGTGCATCCGTCCCAGGGCTTCGACCAGGGCCCGGGCCTCGTCACGATCCTTACGAGCGGCCGGGATGAACACCCCATCGGCGATGCTCTGCTGAGCCAGCCCGGTCAACACCCCATCCGGACCCACCTCCACGAACACATCCGCCCGCGCGGCCGCCACACCATCGGCGAAACGCACCGCCTCCCGCACGTGCTCCACCCAATAACCAGGCGTGCTCAGCTGACCCGGCTCGGCCACCCGGCCGGTCACATTCGAAATGACCGGGATGGTCGGCTCACCGAAGGTCAGCCCGGCGATCGCCTGCTCGAAGTCGGCCAGCATCGGCTCCATCAACGGCGAATGGAACGCATGCGAGACCCGCAGCCGCCGCGTCCGCACGCTGACCTGCCGCTCGATCTCCGCGATCGCCTCCTCAGCACCCGAGATCACCACCGCGCCAGGAGCATTGACCGCCGCAACGCCGACCCGCTCATCCAGCAGCGGCACAATCTGCTCCTCAGGGGCTGCGATAGCGAGCATCGCGCCGCCCTCCGGCAGCGCCTGCATCAGCCGCGCCCGCGCCGCCACCAACGTGCACGCATCAGCCAACGAGAACACCCCGGCCACATGCGCCGCGGCGATCTCCCCGATCGAATGCCCCACCAGCACATCAGCCCGCACCCCGAACGACTCCAGCAACCGGAACAACGCCACCTCGAAGCAGAACAACGCCGGCTGCGTCATCCCCGTCTGAGCCAGCACCCCATCCGGATCGGTGAACATCACCTCCCGCACGGGGTGCGGCAGCAGCGGATCCAGTACCCGGCAGATCTCATCGAGCTCGGCAGCGAACACCGGGAACGCCTCGGCCAACTCCCGACCCATACCAACACGCTGACTGCCCTGACCAGCGAACAACAACGCCAGCCGACCACCCGAACCACTACCAACAGCCAGACCAGGAGCCTCCGCACCCTCCGCCAGCGCCCGCAGACCAGCCACCAACTCCTCGTGATCGCCACCGACCACGACCGCACGCTGTTCCAACATCGCCCGGGCAGACACCAGAGCCTTGCCCGCGGCGGCCAGCGGAACGTCGTTCCCCGACGACCAGGACGCCAGCCTGCCCGCCTGCTCCCGCAGCGCGTTGAGATCGTTGGCCGAGATCAGCCATGGGACGGCGGGAAGCGAGGGGACGTCCTCGGGCTGGGGCACGGGCACGGGCACGGCGGGAGGCTGCTCGATGATCACGTGCGCGTTGGTGCCGCTGACGCCGAACGACGAGACGCCGGCCCGGCGCGGCCGGTCCTGCTGCTCCCACGGCTGGGCCTCGGTCAGCAGCTCGACGGCGCCTGCCGACCAGTCCACGTGCGGCGACGGCTCACCCACGTGCAGCGTCTGCGGCAGCACGCGGTGCCGCATGGCCATCACCATCTTGATGATGCCGCCGACACCGGCAGCGGCCTGGGTGTGGCCGATGTTCGACTTCAGCGAGCCCAGCCACAGCGGCCGCTCCCGCTCCTGCCCATACGTGGCGAGAATGGCCTGGGCCTCGATCGGATCGCCCAGCGTCGTGCCCGTCCCATGGGCCTCGACCGCATCCACGTCGGCGACCGACAGCCCGGCGTTCGCCAGCGCCTGCCGGATCACCCGTTCCTGCGAGGGCCCGTTGGGAGCGGTCAGGCCGTTGCTCGCGCCGTCCTGGTTGATCGCGGTCCCCCGCACCACGGCGAGGATCTGGTGGCCGTTGCGCTGGGCGTCCGAGAGGCGTTCGACCAGGAGCATGCCCGCGCCCTCGGCCCAGCCGGTGCCGTCGGCGGACGCCGAGAACGCCTTGCACCGTCCGTCCACCGCGAGCCCGCGCTGCCGCGAGAACTCCACGAAGACGCTGGGCGTGGCCATGACCGTCACGCCACCGGCCAGCGCCATGTCGCACTCGCCCGACCGCAGGGACTGGGCCGCCAGATGCAGCGCCACCAGCGACGACGAACACGCCGTGTCCACCGTCACCGCCGGGCCTTCGAGGCCGAAGGTGTACGACACCCGGCCGGAGGCGATGCTGCCCGCGCTGCCGTTGAGCACGAATCCTTCGAATCCCTCGGGCGCCTGCGGCAGCCGGGTGCCGTAGTCGTGGTACATCACACCCGCGAAGACACCCGTACGGCTGCCACGCATCGCCTTCGGGCTGATCCCGGCCCGCTCGATCGCCTCCCACGAGGTTTCGAGCAGCAACCGCTGCTGCGGGTCCATCGCGGTGGCCTCCCGCGGCGAGATCCCGAACAACGCGGGGTCGAAGCGGTCGGCGTCGTGCAGGAAGCCGCCTTCGCGGGCGTAGCTGGTGCCCGCGTGGGCGGGGTCGGGATGGTAGAGCCGTTCCAGATCCCAGCCCCGGTTGTCGGGGAAGCCGCTGATCGCGTCGCCGGCCTGCGTGAGGAGCCGCCAGAGGTCCTCGGGCGAGACCACGCCGCCCGGGTAGCGGCAGGCCATGCCGACGATCGCGATGGGCTCGTCGGCGACCTCGGTCCGAGCCGCGACCTGGTCGGCCCGCGCGTGGCCGGTGAGCTCGGCGTGCAGGTGCTCGGCGAGCTCGTCCGGGGTGGGGAAGTTGAACAGGAGCGTGGCGGGCAGCCGCAGTCCGGTGGCGGCGTTGAGCCGGTTGCGCAGCTCGACCGAGCTCAGCGAGTCGAAGCCGAGGTCCTTGAACGCGCTGCCGACGTCCACGGAGTCGGCGTCGGCGTGTCCCAGCACGTGCGCGATGTTCGTACGGATGAGCGTCAGCAACGCACCCTTGTCGGCCCCCACCTTGGCGGGCCTGGAGGCCGCCGGCCGCCGCGCCGGGGCTTTGACCAGGGCGCGGAAGACCGCAGGAATCTCCTCCTGGCGGCGTAGCGCCGCCGTGTCGAGACGCGCCACTATCTGCACTCCCCTGTCGAGCGCGAGCGCCGCGTCGAACAGGGACATGCCCTCCGCCACGGGCAGCGGCGCGAGCCCGACCTTGCCGAGCCGTGCCACGTCGAGCTGGCTCAGCGCGCCCGCCATTCCGCCGTCCGACTCCCACAGCCCCCACTGGAGGGAGACGGCGGGCAGCCCCAGCGCCCGGCGGTGCAGGGCCAGCGCGTCGAGGTACGTGTTCGCGGCCGCGTAGTTCGCCTGGCCGGCGCTGCCTACCGTGGCCGCGATGGAGGAGTACATCACGAAGAACGACAGGTCGAGATCCTGGGTGAGCTCGTGCAGGTGCCAGGCGGCATCGGCCTTCGGCCCGAAGACCCGGTCGACGCGCTCAGGCGTCAGCGAGGTCACGGCGCCGTCGGCCACGACCCCGGCAAGGTGCACGACGCCCATCAGCGGGCGTTCGGCGGGGATGCCCGCCAGCAGAGCGGCAAGTTCGGCGCGGTCCGCCACGTCGCAGGCCGCCATGGTGACCTGCGCGCCGAGCGAGGTCAGCTCGGCCAGCAGCGCGTCGGCTCCGGGCGCGGCGGCGCCGCGGCGGCCGGCCAGCAGGAGGTGCCGGACGCCGTACTCGGTGACGAGCCGCCGCGCGGCGAGGGCCCCGAGTTCGCCCGTGCCGCCGGTCAGCAGCACGGTGCCGTCGTATGAGGTCGCGGGCGAGCCCTCTTGGGAGACGATCCGCCCCGCGAAGGACCCGCTCGCCGACGAGCCCGTCGGGACGACGATCCGCGGCACGCGGATCTCGCCCTCGCGCAGAGCGAGCTGCGGCTCGCCGGCCGCGAAGGCGCGGAGCAGCGCGGCGGCGGAGTCGGGATGGTCGTCGGTGTCCACGATGACGAACCGGCCGGCGTGCTCGGACTGCGCGGACCGGATGAGGCCCCAGACGGGCGCGGTGGACAGGTCGGGCGCCTCGCCCTCGGCCACGGCGACCGCTCCGCCGGTCACCAGCCCCAGCCGGGACCGCGCGAACCGCTCGTCGGCGAGCCACTCCTGGACGAGCGAGAGCACCTCGTACGTCCTGGCGCGGCCCTCGCCGCTGGGCACGCGCACGACGACCAGCTCGGGGACCGCCTCCACCTCGCCCAGCGAGGAGAGGCTGCCGAGCTCCGCCACATCTTCAGGGACCGGCCCGGCGCCGGCGGGCGCGATGACCCATTCCAGCGCGTACGGGGTGCTCCCGGACGACAGCTCGGTCGTCACCGGCCGCACCACCAGGGAGTCCACCGTGAGGATGGGCGCGCCAGTGTCGTCCGCGACGCTCAACGAGAGCTCGCCCGGGCCTTTCGCGGTCGTCCTGACCCGTGCCGCGGCACCGCCGGCCGCGTGCGGGGAGATGCCGGACCAGGCGAAAGGAAGGAACGGCTGTCCTGGCTCGGTACGCGGAAGGAGGTCGCCGAGCGTGATCGAGTGCAGCACCGCGTCGAGCAGCGCCGGGTGGAACCCGAACCGCTCCGCGCCCGCCCGGGCCTGGTCGGGCAGGACGATCTCGGCGTAAACCCCGTCGTCGCGCTGCCATGCGCTCACCAGACCCTGGAATGCGTCACCGTACTCCAGACCGGAAGCGGCCAGGTCGTCGTAGAGGGTGCCGAGGTCGATGGGCCGTGCGCCGGGCGGTGGCCATTGCGCGAGGTCGAAGTCCGGCACGGCGGCCGGGGCCGGGCCGAGTGTGCCCTGGGCGTGCCGCTGCCAGGCGTCGCCGCCCTCGGTACGGGAGTAGAGGGAGATGGCGCGCCGGCCGCCGTCGTCCGGTCCGTCGATGACCACCTGGAGCTGTACGGGGTACTCGTGCGTGATCACGAGCGGGGCTTGGATGGCCAGTTCGGAAACCGTCTCGCAGTCCTCCGTCTCCGCCGCCGCGCGCAGCGCGATCTCGAGGAAACCCGTGCCGGGGAGGATCACCGTGCCGTTGACGGCGTGGTCGGCGAGCCAGGGCAAGGCGGTCAGGGACAACCGGCCGGTGAGGGTGAGAGAGTCGGAGTCGGGGGATGGCACGACCGCGCTGAGGATCGGGTGATCCACGGCGCTCAACCCGGCGGCTGTCACGTCACTGCTCGCCCGACCGGACTCGAGCCAGAACCGCTGGTGCTGGAAGGCGTAGGTGGGCAGGTCGATGCGCCGGGCCGAAGGCAGGAGCGCCGTCCAGTCGACGCTGATGCCCTGGACGTGCATCCGTCCCAGAGCTTCGACCAGGGCCCGGGCCTCGTCACGATCCTTACGAGCGGCCGGGATGAACACCCCATCGGCGATGCTCTGCTGAGCCAGCCCGGTCAACACCCCATCCGGACCCACCTCCACGAACACATCCGCCCGCGCGGCCGCCACACCATCGGCGAAACGCACCGCCTCCCGCACGTGCTCCACCCAATAACCAGGCGTGCTCAGCTGACCCGGCTCGGCCACCCGGCCGGTCACATTCGAAATGATCGGGAGGGTCGGCTCGTGGAAGGTCAGCCCGGCGATCGCCTGCGCGAAGTCGGCCAGCATCGGCTCCATCAACGGCGAATGGAACGCATGCGAGACCCGCAACCGCCGCGTCCGCACATCCACCCGCCGCTCGATCTCCGCGATCGCCTCCTCAGCACCCGAGATCACCACCGCGCCAGGAGCATTGACCGCCGCAACGCCGACCCGCTCATCCAGCAGCGGCACAATCTGCTCCTCAGGGGCTGCGATAGCGAGCATCGCGCCGCCCTCCGGCAGCGCCTGCATCAGCCGCGCCCGCGCCGCCACCAACGTGCACGCATCAGCCAACGAGAACACCCCGGCCACATGCGCCGCGGCGATCTCCCCGATCGAATGCCCCACCAGCACATCAGCCCGCACCCCGAACGACTCCAGCAACCGGAACAACGCCACCTCGAAGCAGAACAACGCCGGCTGCGTCATCCCCGTCTGAGCCAGCACCCCATCCGGATCGGTGAACATCACCTCACGCACGGGGTGCGGCAGCAGCGGATCCAATACCCGGCAGATCTCATCGAGCTCGGCGGCGAACACCGGGAACGCCTCGGCCAACTCCCGACCCATACCAACGCGCTGACTGCCCTGACCCGCGAACAACAACGCCAGCCTGCCGCCCGACCCGCTCCCAGAGACCAGACCAGGAGCCTCCGCACCCTCCGCCAGCGCCCGCAGACCAGCCACCAACTCCTCGCGATCGCCACCCACCACGACCGCACGCTGCTCCAACACGCCACGCCCGGCCGCCAGCGACCAGGCGGCGTCAACGATCGACGTCTCCTCCGAGACCCACGACGCCAGCCGCAACGCCTGCGCCCGCAACGCCCCAGGAGTCTTAGCCGACACCAACCACGGCACCACCGGAAGCGCCCGCCCGGACTCCTCCTCCTGCGCCGGAGCCTCCTCCAGCACCACATGCGCATTCGTCCCACTGACGCCGAAGGACGAGACCGCAGCCCGGCGTGGCCGGTCCTGCGCGTCCCAGGGGCGGGCCTCGGTCAGCAGCTCGACCGCGCCCGCCGACCAATCCACGTGCGGCGACGGCTCACCCACGTGCAACGTCTGCGGCAGCATCCCGTGCCGCATCGCCATCACCATCTTGATCACACCGGCCACCCCGGCAGCCGCCTGGGTGTGACCGATGTTCGACTTCAACGACCCGAGCCACAGCGGTTGCTCCCGCTCCTGCCCATACGTGGCAATCAGCGCCTGCGCCTCAATCGGGTCACCCAGCGTCGTGCCCGTGCCATGGGCCTCGACCGCATCCACGTCCACAGTCGACAGCCCGGCGTTCGCCAGCGCCTGCCGGATCACCCGCTGCTGCGAAGGACCATTCGGAGCCGCCAACCCGTTACTGGCCCCGTCCTGGTTGATCGCCGACCCGCGAACGACCGCCAGCACCTGGTGCCCGTTCCGGCGCGCGTCCGACAGCCGCTCCACCAGCAGCACACCGACACCCTCACTCCACCCGGTGCCATCGGCCGACGCCGAGAACGCCTTGCACCGCCCATCCGCCGACAACCCGCGCTGCCGCGAGAACTCCACGAACGTCCCAGGCGAGGCCATCACCATCGCACCGCCCGCCAACGCCAGGTCGCACTCGCCGGTGCGCAGCGCCTGCGCCGCCAGATGCAGCGCCACCAGCGACGACGAACACGCCGTGTCCACCGTCACCGCCGGGCCCTCGAACCCGAACGTGTACGACACCCGCCCGGACGCGACGCTGGCCAGGCCGCCGGTGAGGAGGTAGCCCTCCACCGCGTCGGAACCCTCGTACCGCCGGGGCCCGTACTCCATCGGCGCGATGCCGGTGAAGACCCCGGTCTGGCTGCCGTGCAACGTGGCCGGATCGATGTTGGCGTGTTCGAAGACCTCCCAGGAGGCCTCCAGCAGCAACCGCTGCTGCGGGTCCATGGCCAGCGCCTCGCGCGGCGAGATCCCGAAGAACGCCGCGTCGAAGTCGGCGGCGTCGTACAGGAAGCCGCCCTGCCGGGTGTAGGAGGTGCCCCGGTTGCCGGGGTCGGGGTCGAACAGCCGGTCCAGGTCCCAGCCGCGGTCGGTGGGGAACTCGCCGATGGCGTCCGTGCCGGAGGCCACCAGTTCCCACAGGTCCTCGGGCGACCGCACGCCGCCGGGGAGCCGGCAGGCCATGCCGACGATCGCGATGGGCTCGTCGTAGTCGGTCGACCGCACGGCCGCGGAGGTGGTGGCGGCGCCGCCGAGCAGTTCGGACTGCAAGTGATCCGTCAGGACCTTCGGCGAGGGGTAGTCGAACAGCAGGGAGCTGGGCAACTGCAGCCCGGTCGCGGCGTTGAGCCGGTTCCTGAGCTCGACGGCGGTGAGCGAGTCGAAGCCCGCGTCCTTGAACGCGCCGGTCGCGCTGATCACGTTCGGTGTGACGTGGCCGAGCACCACGGCCGCCTGGCCGCGTACCAGGTCGAGCAGCGCGCGTTCCCGCTCTTCGGGGCTCAGCCCGCGCAGGGACTGTGCCAGCGGCACGTCGGCGGAGTCGCCGGCGGCGCGGCGTTCGACGGATTTGCGGAGCAGGCCGCGCAGCATGGCCGGTGCGGGTTCGGCGACCTTGGCGAGGCTCAGCCGGGCGGGAAGCGTCGTCGCGGGGTTGCCTGCGAGCGCGGCGTCGAGCAGCGCCAGTGCCTTGTCCTGCGGCATCGGGGCGACGCCGAGCCTGGCCCACCGTGCCAGGTCGGCCGTGGCGAGGGTGCCCGCCATGCCGCCGAACTCCGCGGAGTTGTCCCACAGGCCCCAGGCGAGAGACGTGGCGGGCAGGCCGAGGGAGCGGCGGTGCCGGGCGAGGCCGTCGAGGAAGGCGTTGGCGGCGGCGTAGTTGGCCTGGCCCGCGCTGCCGAGCGTGGCCGCGCACGACGAGAACAGCACGAACGTGGACAGGTCCCGGTCGCGGGTCAGCTCGTGCAGGAGCCAGGCCGTCTCCGCCTTGGTCCGCCACACGGTGTCGAGCCGTTCGGGGGTGAGCGCGGACACGACTCCGTCGTCGAGCACACCGGCGATGTGTACGACGCCGGTCAGGTCCTCGCAGGAGCCGACGAGCCGGGCCAGGTCCGCCCGGTCGGTGACGTCGCACGCGACGAATGAGGCGTGCGTGCCGAGCTCGGCGAGCTCGGCGGCCAGCCGGACGGAGCCGGCCGACTCCGGGTCGCGGGTGGCCAGGACGAGGTTCCGCACGCCGTGCCGGGCGGCCAGGTGCCGGGTGACCGTGCGGCCCAGCGCGCCGGTGCCGCCGGTGACCAGCACGGTGCCGTCCGGGTTCCAGGGGTCCTCGCCCGGCGGCCGGTCACGCCGTGCCAGCCGGGGGACGTGGACGGTGCCGGATCTGATCGCCAGCTGGGGTTCGTCGTATGCGAGGGCGGCGGCGACGTCCTCGGCGCTGCCGTCGTCGTCGAGCAGGACGAACCGGTCGGGGTATTCGGTCTGCGCCGACCGTACGAGGCCCCACACGGCCAGGCCGGCCAGGTCGGGCACCTCGTCGGTCGCTCCCCTGGTGACGATGACCAGCCGGGCGGATGAGGGCTGCCCGCCGGCGAGCCAGTCCTGAATGGCGGCGAGCACGCGGAGCACGGCCGTCCGCGCCCGGGCCGTCTCGTCCTGCTCGTCCCCGTCGTGCCAGGGCAGGAGCACGTCGTCGGGCGCCGCCTGGGCGCCGGGCACGGCGGGTACGGGCACCCAGTCGACCTCGAACAGCCCGACGTGCTCGGTGGGTGCGTCCACCGGTCCGCGGGCCTCCAGCCAGTACCGCTGCCGCTGGAAGGCGTAGGTGGGCAGGTCGGCGGGGGGCGCGGGGACGGCGCCGAAGTAAGTGTCCCACTCGACGGAGACACCGCTGGCGTGGAGCTGGCCGAGGGCCTGGACGAAGGTGTCGGCCTCGTCGCGGTCCTTGCGTGCGCCGGGGATGAACACGCCGTCCGCGAGCGTCTGCTGGGCCAGGCCGCTCAGGATGCCGTTGGGGCCCACTTCCAGGAAGATCGCGGCGTCGGCGGCGGTGATGCCGTCGGCGAAGCGCACGGCTTGTCGTACGTGCTCGACCCAGTAGCGGGGGTCGGTCAGCCGGCCGGGTTCGGCGAGTCGGCCGGTCACGTTGGAGATGACCGGGATGGTCGGCTCGTGGAAGGTCAGCCCGGCGATCGCCTGCTCGAAGTCGGCCAGCATCGGCTCCATCAGCGGCGAGTGGGCGGCGTGGGAGATCCGCAGCCGGCGCTTGCGTACCGTGATGTGCTGCGCGATCTCCTCGACTGCCTCTTCCGTGCCGGAGATCACCACCGAGGTGGGCGTGTTGACGGCGGCGATGGCGACCCTGTCCTCGTACCCGTCGAGGAGCGGCAGGACGTCGGACTCGGAGGCGGCGATGGCGAGCATCGCACCGCCCTTGGGCAGCGCGTGCATGAGCCGGGCCCGCGTGGCGATCAGGGCGCAGGCGTCGGCCAGGGAGAAGACCCCGGCCACGTGGGCGGCGGCGATCTCGCCGACGGAGTGCCCGACCAGCACGTCGGCCCGCACGCCGAACGACTCCAGCAGCCGGTGGAGCGCGACCTCGAAGGCGAAGAGGGCCGGCTGGGTCATCCCGGTCTCGTTCAGCACGCCGGCGGGGTCGGTGAACATCACCTCACGCAGCGGGTGCGGCAGGTGGGAATCCAGGTGCGCACAGATTTCCTCCAGTGCCTCGGCGAACACCGGGAACGCCTCCGCCAGCTCCTTGCCCATGCCGACGCGCTGGCTGCCCTGCCCGGTGAACAGCAGGGCGAGCTTGCCCGCCGGGCCGCTGCCGGTCAGCACGCCGGGCGCGGCCGGGCCGCCGGCCAGCGCCCGCAGGCCGGTCAGCAGGTCGTCGTGGGCACGGCCGACGATCACGGCGCGGTGTTCGAGCACGGCGCGGCCCGCCAGTGCCGCGCCGACGGCGGCGATCGGCAGGTCGGGCGTCGCCCATGACGCGAGCCGCTCGGCCTGCGCGGCCAGCGCCTCGGGGCTCTTCGCCGACACCAGCCACGGCACCACCGGCTGCACCACCGGCGCCTCGTCCTCCGCCTGGGCGGGGGCCTCTTCCAGCACCACATGCGCGTTCGTGCCGCTGATCCCGAACGAGGAGACGGCGGCCCGGCGCGGCCGGTCCTGCTCCGCCCAGGGCTGGGCCTCGGTCAGCAGCTCGACCGCGCCCGCCGACCAGTCCACATGCGGCGAGGGCTCGTCCACGTGCAGCGTCCGCGGCAGCACGCGGTGCCGCATGGCCATGACCATCTTGATGACGCCGCCGACACCGGCGGCCGCCTGGGCGTGGCCGATGTTCGACTTCAGGGAGCCGAGCCACAGCGGCCGCTCCCGCTCCTGCCCATACGTGGCGATCAGCGCCTGCGCCTCGATCGGATCGCCCAGCGTCGTGCCCGTCCCATGGGCCTCGACGGCGTCCACGTCGGCGGCCGAAAGCCCGGCGCTGGCGAGCGCCTGGCGGATCACCCGCTGTTGAGAGGGACCGTTCGGGGCGGTCAGGCCGTTGCTCGCGCCGTCCTGGTTGATCGCCGACCCCCGCAGCACGGCCAGCACCCGGTGGCCGTTGCGGCGCGCGTCCGACAGCCGCTCCACCAGAACCATGCCGACGCCCTCGGCCCAGCCGGTGCCGTCGGCCGACGCGGAGAACGCCTTGCACCGCCCGTCCGGCGACAACCCGCGCTGCCGCGAAAACTCCACGAACATGCCGGGTGAGGCCATCACGGTCGCCCCCCCGGCCAGCGCCATGTCACACTCGCCCGACCGCAGCGACTGCGCCGCCAGGTGGAGCGCGACCAGCGACGACGAGCACGCCGTGTCCACCGTCACCGCCGGACCCTCGAACCCGAACGAGAACGCGACCCGTCCGGAGATCACGCTGGCGGAGGTGCCGGTCAGCACGTAGCCTTCGGCGCTGCCGGTGGCCTCGTGCAGGCGCGGGCCGTAGTCCTGCGCCATCGCGCCGGCGAACACGCCGGTACGGCTGCCGCGCAGCCCTGACGGGTCGATCCCGGCCCGCTCGATCGCCTCCCACGACGCCTCCAGCAGCAACCGCTGCTGCGGATCCATCGCCAGCGCCTCACGCGGCGAAATCCCGAAGAACGCGGGGTCGAACTCGGCGGCGTCGTACAAGAACCCGCCGTGCCGCGCGTACGACGTCCCCCGGCCAGCCGGATCCGGGTCGTACAACGCCTCCAGGTCCCACCCGCGGTCGACGGGGAACGCCCCGATCGCGTCCCGCCCGGACACCACCAGGTCCCACAGGTCGTCAGGGGAATGCACGCCGCCGGGGAACCGGCAGGCCATGCCCACGATCACGATCGGATCGTCCGCCACCACGGCGGCGGTCACCTCGGCCTGCGCGGCCTGGCCGCCGGCCAGTTCCCCGCGCAGGAACCGGGCCAGCGCGAGCGGCGACGGGTAGTCGAACAGCAGCGAGCTGGGCAACCGCAGCCCGGTCGCGGCGTTGAGCCGGTTCCTGAGCTCGACGGCGCTGAAGGAGTCGAAGCCGAGCGCCTTGAAGGCGGTGGCGGTGTCCACGGTGGCGGAGGTGGCGTGGCCGAGTACGAGCGCGACGCAGGTCCGTACGAGCTCCAGGAGCAGGTGTTCCTGCTCCCGCTCGGGCAGGCCGCGCAGCCGGTCGGCGAGCGACCCCGCCGGGTCGTCCCCGGCGGCCGCGCGCTCGGGCCGCGCGGGCGGGGGCGGCGCGGAGCCCTCGGCCTCGGGAAGCCAGTGGTAAGTGCGCTGGAAGGCATAGGTGGGCAGCTGGACGCGCCGCGCGCGGGGGTAGACGGCGTCCCAGTCCGGCGTGACGCCCCGGACGTGCAGCTCGGCGAGGGCCAGCGCGGCGGCGCGGCGTTCGGGCTGCTTGTCGCGAAGTGTGGCGACGAACCGGATGTCGTCGCTCTCGGGCAGGCAGTTCTGTCCCATGGCGGCCAGCACGGACCCCGGGCCGATCTCCACGAACGTGGTCGCGCCGGTCTCGGCCAGCGCGCGGATGCCGTCGCTGAAGCGCACGGCCTCCCGTACGTGCCAGACCCAGTGGCTCGGGGAGCGCAGGTCGGCCGCGGACGCGGCGGCCCCGGTGAGGTTGGAGACGACCGGGATGGCCGGCTCGCGGTAGGTGAGCGACTCGGCCACCCGGCGGAACTCCGCCAGCATCGGATCCATCAGCGGCGAGTGGAAGGCGTGGCTGACCCGCAGCCGGCTGGTCTTGCGGCCGCGGGCGCGGAACTCCTCGGCGATCTCCAGGACGCGGTCCTCCGCGCCGGAGACCACGACGGACGTCGGCCCGTTGACGGCGGCGATGCTGACCGAGGCGTCGAGGTGGGGAAGGACCTCCTCTTCGGCGGCCTGGACGGCGACCATCGCGCCGCCGGCCGGCAGGCTCTGCATCAGCCTGCCGCGCGCCGCGACCAGGGCGCAGGCGTCGGACAGCGACAGCACGCCGGCGACGTGTGCGGCCGAGATCTCGCCGATGGAGTGGCCGATGAGCCGGTCGGGGCGGATGCCCCAGTGCTCGTAGAGCCGGGTGAGCGCGATCTCGAAGGCGAAGAGCGCGGGCTGGGCGAAGCCGGTCTGGTCGAGCAGTCCGTCGGGGTCGGTGAACATCACCTCGAGCAGGGGGCGGTCCAGCTCGGTCGCGAAGCAGGCGGCGATCTCGTCGAGCGCCCGCGCGAAGACGGGGTGTGCCTCGTACAGGTCGCGGCCCATGCCGGCGCGCTGGCTGCCCTGGCCGGAGTAGAGGAAGGCGACCTCGCCGCCGGCCGGTCGGCCGGTGACGATCTCGGCGGCGGGCTCGCCCTCGGCCAGCCGGTCGAGCAGGCCGGTCAGCAGCGACGGCTCGCCGGCGACGATCGCGGCCCGCCTGTCGAAGGCCGTACGGGTGGTGGCCAGTGAGTAGGCCGTGTCCGCCGCGTCGGCGCCGGGGTTGGCGAGCAGGTGGTCGCGCAGCCGCCCCGCCTGCGCACGCAGCGCGGCCTCGCTGCGCCCGGCGAGCGGAAGGATCACCGGACCATCGGGGCGAGGCCCGGCCAGGGGCGTCTCCTGCGCGGGCCCGGCGGGGGTGAGGGTCACCGGGCCGGCCGTCTGCTGCGGGAGCGCGGCGGGCGGGAGGGTCACCGGGCCGGCCGTCTCCTGAGGGGTCTCGGCGAGCACCACGTGGCAGTTGGCGCCGCCCATGCCGAAGGAGCTGACGCCGGCCACCAGCGGCGCGTCGGCGCGCGGCCACGCGGCCAGCGCGGTGTTGACGCGCAGGTTGAGCTCGTCGAACGGGATCAGAGGGCTGGGCGTCTCGAAGTTCAGCGAGGCGGGCAGCTCGCGGTGCCGGATGGCCAGCACGGTCTTGAGCAGGCCGACGATGCCGGCGGCGCCTTCCAGGTGGCCGACGTTGGTCTTGGCCGAGCCGACGAGCAGCGGCCCGCCCGGCTCCTTGGCCGTCCCGATGGCGGCGCCGAGCGCGCGGGCCTCGACGGGGTCGCCGACCCGGGTCCCGGTGCCGTGCAGTTCGACGAACTGCACGGCGGCGGCCGGCACGCCGGCCCGCTCGCAGGCCAGCCTGATGACCTCTTCCTGGGCGTGCTGGTCGGGGACGGTGAGCCCGTCGCCGCCGCCGTCGTTGTTCACGGCGCTGCCCGCGATCACGCAGTAGACGCGGTCGCCGTCGGCCAGCGCCCGGGACAGCGGCTTGAGTACGACGATGCCGCCGCCCTCGCCGCGGACGTAGCCGTTGGCGCGGGCGTCGAAGGTGAAGCACTTGCCGTCCGGCGACAGGGCGCCGAACCTCAGCGCGGCGAGCGTGCTGTCGGGGGTCAGGTTGAGGTTGACGCCGCCGACGATGGCCAGGCCGGACTCGCCGTTGCGCAGGCTCTCGCACGCCAGGTGCACGGCGGTCAGCGACGCCGACTGGGCGGAGTCCACGATCATGCTGGGGCCGTTGAGCCCGTACGCGTACGAGATCCGGTTGGCCAGCAGGGCCCGGCTGATGCCGGTGAGGCTGTGGCGGTTCAGCGCGGCACGGCCGCCGCCCTGGAGCAACTGGGCGTAGTCGCCGGCCATGGCGCCGATGAAGACGCTCGTGCCGGTGTCGCGCAGGCTGCTCGGGACGATGCCGGCGTCTTCGAGCGCCTCCCAGCTCAGCTCCATGAGGAGCCGCTGCTGCGGGTCCATCATCGCGGCTTCGTTGGGGGAGATCCCGAAGAACTCGGCGTCGAACTCGGCTATCCCGGTGACGAAGCCGCCGCGGAGCGAGCTCGTCTCCGGCGCGTCCCACCGGCCGCGGGGAACGTCCGTGACGGCGTCGACCCCTTCGCGCAGCAGCCGCCAGAACGATTCGGGGTCCGGGGCCTGGGGGAGCCTGCAAGATATGCCGACGATCGCCACTGCGTCGCCGGAAAGACCACGGGGGGAGAGTTCGTTGGTCATTGAACCAATCCAGATTCCGACAAGGCGGGCAGAGGGCAGAAGGACGCTCTTCGGTGATCAGCTGACGACGTCGTACTTGTCGAATCCGGTGGCGACGGTGACCGGTTCGCGGAAGAGGTCGAGGGGGCGTCCGGGGTCGAACGCGCCGGAGTGCCGGTAGGCCTCGAGCGTGCCGTCGGGGCGCAGGCCCAGCAGGTCGGGCCGCCCGTCCAGGTCGATGTCGGCGAGCGTCATCAGCCGCATGTCGTCCCAGCCGTGGGCGACGGTGTGCCAGGTCCCGTCGGTCGCCTTGCCGGGCGGGCCGGCGAACTCGTACAGGTCGAGGTCGCCGTTCGCGCGGCGGACCAGCAGGTCGAGGGTGCCGTTGCCGGTGAAGTCGGCCATGGCCACGGGGAGGTCGTCGACGTCGATCTCGGTGAGCCGCACCGGGTCCTTGTCGAAGGTGTCGTTCTTGACGACGCCCCGGTCGCGGTGCGGGAAGAAGTCCACGTTGCCGGCGTCCTTGCCGCGGCCGAACGTGTCGTCGGTGCCGGTGCCGGTCACGTCGGCGAACCCGATCGTCTCCCACTCCTGGCCGTCGTCGCGCTTGCCGGAGACGCGGACGGGCTCCGCGAAGGGGCCGATCTCGCCGGGGCCGCCCAGGTTACGCAGCAGGAAGAAGCCGTGCTCGCCGTTCTCGCCCGGGTTGATGTCGTACTCGCTGGCGCTGAACGCGCAGATGTCGGCGCGCCCGTCGCCGCTCGCGTCCACGGCGCGGACGAAGAAGAAACGCCACCAGCCGAATCGCTCGCCTATCTTGACCGGCTCGCCGTAGGTCCCGGTTCCCCGGAACTCACCGCTGTGCGGATAGACGAACAATTCGCCGGTCTCCGTGTTCCGCACGAGCAGATCCGGCCGTCCGTCGCCTCGAAACGACCGGCACTGACCGTTCGCGAAATTCGGCGCCATTGTTGAACGCTCCTCCCCGCCAGGATTCCCTGCCAAGCGTCATCAGTATTTGCGAGGCGGGATAAGGCGGGTAACCCCTAGCGCCCATTAAATCGGCTGGTCAGCCCCGAGTGCCCGGCCCCGGCAGCATGCCGAAATGCCCGGGGAGCGTCCCTCTCGGGCGGCCCGGGGACCCGGGCAGGCCGAATACCCGGCACGCGGGCAGCGCCGCCGGGTATCAGGGCCGGGGATCAGGCCGGGTATCTCAGGTGTCGCGCCAGCGGAAGCGCGCGAACGCCGTGATCAGCAGGACCGCGGTGAAGGCCGCCATCACCGCGAACCCGGGCCAGGGAAGCATCCGGTCGGGGTTCTGCACGGTGGTGGTGATCTGGAGTCCGGCCTGGATGGGCCAGTACGTGCTCACCCAGGCGCCGACCGAGTCCGGCAGCAGCCTGGGCGAGATGATCGGGATGATGAAGTTGACCGCCACCAGCACGGTCGTGGCACTCATCGTGGCCCGCAGCAGCCCCCCGAGCGCCACCCCGGTCAGCCCGACCAGCGCCCAGATCAGCCCCATGCCGATGACGGCCCGCAGGACCCCCGGCTGGTCGAGCGAGGCGGCCGGGGCACCGGCCGAGCCGATGACCCCCTGCCCGAGGAAATAGGCGCCGAATCCGGAGACCCATCCCATCAGCAGGGCGAGCAGCCCGAACGTCGCCACCTTGGCCGCCATCAGCCGGCCGCGCCGCGGTACCACGGTCACGCTGGTGCGGATCAGGCCGGTGGCGTACTCGTGGGTGACCATGAGCACACCCAGCGCACCCACGGTGATCTGGGCGAACAGGAACCCGCCGTACATGCTGATGTACGTCGGGTCGAACATCGCCTTGACCGCCGGCGCGGCCGCCAGATAGTTCTCGCTGGCACCGTTGGAGGTGAGCGCGCCCGCGCCCACCATGAGGACCACGGCCGTGAGCATCGTCGGGATGTTGGCTGGGATCGTACGGAATTTCGTCCACTCCGAGCGGATCGTGTCCGCGAGGACCGCGCTCATGCCGCACTCGCCTGGAACTCGATGCTGTCACGGGTCAGATTCATGTACGCCTCCTCCAGAGAGCGCTGCGGCGTCAGCTCGGTGAGCACTACCCCGGCGGCCAGCGCGACCTTGCCGATCTCCCTGGAATCCAGTCCGGTCACGATGAGCGCGCCGTCGGCGCCCGGCTGCACGTCAGCGCCGGCCGCGGTCAGGCGGCGGGCGAGCTTGTCCTGCTCGTCCACCCGCACCAGCACGCTGGACCCCTGCCGGACGAACTCGGTGATCCCGATGTCCGCGATGAGCTTGCCCCTGCCGATGACGACGAGGTGGTCGGCGGTCTGCGCCATCTCGCTCATGAGGTGGCTGGAGACCAGGACCGTGCGGCCCTCGGCGGCCAGGGCGCGCATCAGCTCGCGGATCCACTTGATGCCTTCGGGGTCGAGGCCGTTGACCGGCTCGTCGAACAGCAGCACCTTCGGATCACCCAGCAGCGCCACCGCGATGCCCAGCCGCTGGCCCATGCCCAGCGAGAAGCCGCCGGCGCGCTTGCGCGCCACCGACTCCAGTCCGACCAGGCGCAGGACCTCGTCCACCCGCGAGGCCGGGATGCCGTTGGTCTGGGCGATGCAGATCAGGTGGTTGCGTGCCGTGCGTCTGGGGTGCACCGCGCGGGCGTCCAGCAGCGCGCCCACCTCACACATAGGGCGGGGCAGGCCCACGTAGGAGCGGCCGTTGACGGTCACGCCGCCCGCGTCAGGGCGGTCGAGGCCGAGAATGGCCCGCATGGTGGTCGATTTGCCCGCGCCATTGGGCCCGAGAAATCCAGTGACCCGTCCCGGGTGGACACTGAACGTCAATCCGTCCACCGCCGTCTTGTCTCCATAGCGTTTTGTCAAGCCGTTTATCTCAATCATTTCCCCGGTCCTTCCAGTGAGGGGAGCCGGAATTTCGCACCGGGCTGTCTATATAGTGCGCTTTCCGATAAGGGAACCGCCAGGGCATTAAGCATGGGGCGGAACTTGAGCCGGGTCTCGGCCAGTTCCACGTCGGGGTCGGAGCCCGCCACGATGCCGCATCCCGCGTAGAGGGTCGCGGTGCCCTCCTGCAGGTGGGCCGAGCGGATCGCCACCGCGAAGTCTCCTTCCTGCTCGTCGTTCATCCAGCCGACGGGGCCGGCGTACCAGCCGCGGTCGAAGGGCTCGGCCTCGCGCAGCCAGTCGAGCGCGGCACCGCGCGGGTGCCCGCCGACGGCGGGCGTGGGGTGCAGCCGCTCGACAAGGTCGAGGACGCTCGCGTTCTCCGGGTCGGCGATGTCGCCGACGACGCGGGTGTGGAGGTGCCGCAGGTTCGGCAGGTCGAGCACGTGCGGCTGGGCCGGCACCGTGACGTCCCTGCACACCTGGCCGAACGCGTGCCGCAGGGTGGCGGTGACGATCTCCTGCTCGCGCCGGGACTTGTCGTCGTGCAGCAGGGCGGCGCGCAGGCACGCGTCCTCGGCCGCGGTGCCGCCGCGGGGCATGGACGCCGCCAGGCTCATCGACTCCGCCCGCCCGCCGCGCAGGCTGACCAGCCGCTCCGGGGTGGCGCCGACGAACGCGTGCCCGTACGCGGCGACGGCGAAGACAGTGCTGCCGCGTTGCGTGTCGAGCAGGGTCCCCAGCACGGAGGGCAGGTCGTAGCCCCAGGGCGAGGTCACCCGCAGCTGGCGGGCCAGCACCGCCTTGTCGAAGCGGCCGTGGGCGATCTGCTCGGTGGTGAGCGCGACCAGCGCCTTCCACTCCGACGCTGAGGGGATCTCGAGCGTGGTCGTGCCCTCGATCAGCGGAACGGGGCAGGGACGCACCCCGGCGCCCGAGAGCAGGGCGACGGCGTCGGCGGCGGCGCGGGCCGGGCCGTCGGTCGTGGTGAGGCGGGGGTCGACGCTCGCGGTGAGCGCGAGCGTGGTCCTGCCGCCGCGGTCCCGTGCGATCAGGACCCTGGGCACCCACATCAGCGCCTCGGGCAGCGGTCCCGGGCGCGGCGCGAAGGAGAAGCCGCCGACCAGGGACGGCGTCGTGGGCGGGGCCGGCCCGCCGGCCACCGCCGTCTGCAGCGCCTGCTCCCAGGCGCGCCGCACGCCGCCGAACCTGTCGTGGCCGACATGCGTGAAGTCCATGGCGCTGCCCATGGCCAGGACGCTGGAGTGCGGCGACACCCAGACGAATGTCCTCGTGGACCGCTCGAACAGCGGTCGGAGCAGCCCGGCCGGATCGACGGACGGGATCTCCTGACGCCAGACCGCCAGCGCCCGGCGGGCGCTGTTGCGTGCCTCGACGACGGCCTTGGCGTGCACTTCCAGGAATCCGGGCAGGTCGATGCGCATCAAGCGTCCTTCACGAACGACGAAGGAGCCGGAGCTCCCGAGCCAGCGAGAAGGGCGGTGAGCGTCTTCTTGCTGACTTTGCCCAGCGGGGTGAGCGGCAGCTCGTGAACGATCTCCAGGCGGTCGGGGAACTTGAAGGCCGCGACGCCGCGTCCGCGTAAGAAGAGGGAGAGCTCCGCCAGCGTGGGCGGCGTGCCGCGAGGGACGACGCAGGCGCAGATCCGCTCGCCCAGCACCTCGTCCGGCAGTCCAACCAGCGCGACCTCTCTGATGCCTGGATGCGCGAGCAGTTGGTTCTCCACCTCCTCGGCGGCGATCTTCTCGGCGCCCCGGTTGATCTGGTCCTTGACCCTGCCTTCGAAGACGATGTGCCCGCTCGGCAGCAGCCGAACCAGGTCCCCGGTCCGGTAGAACCCGTCGGCGGTGAACGTCCTGTCGTTGTGCTCGGGCGCCCGGTAGTAGCCGCGGACGGTGTACGGTCCCCGGGCCAGGAGCTGGCCCACCTCGCCCGGGGGCACGTCGTGGTCGTCCTCGTCCACGACGCGTACCTCGTCGTCGGGCGAGACAGGCAGTCCCTGGCTGACGAGGACCACGTCCTCCGGATCGTCCCACCGGTGGAACCCGCACAGTCCCTCGGCCATGCCGAAGGCCTGCTGGAGACGGCAGCCGAGCGCGGGCTCGACCCGGCGGGCCAGCTCCGGCTGGAGCTTCGTGCCGCCGATCGTCACGCGGCGCAGGCTGGACAGGTCGTACTCGTCCCACTCGGCGGCCTCCATCCACAGCAGCGCCGCGCCGGGGATCAGGCCGGTCTCGGTCACCCGCTCCCGCTCGATGATCGGGAAGGTCTCGTCCGGACTGGGCCCCGGCGCCAGCACGAGCGTGCCGCCCGCGTGGAACGTGGCCAGCAGCCCGTGGGTCAGCGGCCAGTTGTGGGTCAGCGGCAGGCTCACCAGGTGCACGGTCTCCTCACCGTAGTCGCACGCCTCGGCGACCGCGCGCCCGCTGTAGGACCATTCCTGGTGGGCGCGGGGCACGAGCTTGGGCACACCGGTCGTTCCGCCGGACAGCAGGAACAGCGCCACCTCGGCGGGGTCGGGGCGGGGCAGGTCCACCGGGTCGCCCCGCACGTCGCCGAGCGCGGTGAAGCCGCCCGGGTCCCCGGCGACCAGCACGTGCTTGAGCGTGGGGACCCGTGCGGCGACGTCGGCGGCCAGGTCCCGGTAGTCGAACGCCATGTGCACGTCGGGGATGACGTAGGCGACCGCCTCGGTGAACTCGCAGAAGTACGTGATCTCGCTGCTGCGGTGGGCGGGCAGCGCCAGCACCGGCTGGGCGCCGATCCTGAACAGGGCGAACAGCAGCGCGACAAGCTCCGCCGTGTTGGGGAGCTGCACGACGACGCGGTCGCCCGGGCCGATGCCGAGCCAGTCCAGTCCCGCCGCCATGCGGTCGGCGCGGGTGTCCAGCTCGGCGTAGCTCCACCGGTCCGTGCCCGCCACCAGGGCGGTCTTGTACGGGTGCGTACGGGCCAGGCGGCCGAGGAGCTCGCCGAGCGTCTCGTCGCGCCAGTGGCCGGCCACGCGGTAGCGTTCGGCGAATTCTTCCGGCCAGGGGGTGCATCCGTCCAACACGTGTACGTCCTTCCCATTTTCGTCGGGGTGGCTGGCCGCGTCCTCAGCTCACGGCCGCGGCGAGCAGGTGGTCGGCCAGCTCGGCGGGGGTCGGATAGTCGTAGATCGCGTCGGCCGCCACCTCGATGCCCGTCATCTCGACAAGCCGGTTGCGCAGCTCGACCGCGGCCATGGAGGAGAAGCCGAGTTCGAAGAACTCCGCGTCCTGCTCCATCGCGTCGGGCCGCGGCAGCTGCAGGATCGCGGCGGCCTGGCTGCGTACGACGTCGAGCACGATGCCGCGGTGCTCATCGGCCTGGCTGCCGGACAGCAGGCGGCGGAACGCGGCGGCGCCCTCCACGAGCTCGCCGGGTCCCTCCTGCGCGCCGGCGGCCTGCGGGATCCCCTCCAGGAGCCGGGCGTGCCCGGCCACGGCGAGCGAGGCCCAGTCCGGGTCCGCGACCACGAGGGCCCAATCCCCCTGGCGCAGCGCCTGCCGGATGGCGGACACCGCGTCCGCGGGCTCCTTCAGCCCGGCGGCGACGGCCAGCGCGGGCCGTCCCGCGGCCAGCCGCTCGGCCGCCAGCGCGGTGAAGTACTCGTACGTCGCCGCGCCGTCACCCCACGCGGCCTGCGCGGGCGCCAGGAGGATGAAGACGGGTACGTCGGCCGCGCGGGCCGGCTCGTCGAGCGCGTGAGCCGCCTCAGCCGTCGTACAGACGACGGCGGTCACGGCCCCGCCCTCGGGAAGCCGCCCATCGACGTCCTGGACGACCACGCCGGGCTCGTCCTCCAGTCCGGGGGCCGGCCCGGTCAGGACGACTCGGTCCGCGCCGTTGCGCGCGGCCCACCTGGCCAGTTCGGTGGACGTGTCGTCGAGCGGGCCCGCGAGCAGGACCGTGCCGCCGGGCCGCCATTCGCGACCGAGCGGCGTGCCGGTCGGCGGCGCGGGGCGCAGTCTGCGGGCGAAGACGCCGCCGGAGCGCACGGCCACCTCACGCTCTCCGGTCAGCCCGGACAGCACCACGCACAGCCGGCGGATGGCCTGCTCGTCCGGCTTGGCCGGGAGATCGATCAGCCCGCCGCGCCGGTCCCCGCCGGTCGCCGCCCGCAGAGCCCCCCAGTCCCGGGCGCTCTCGGGTCCGGCGACGCGGTCGGACGGCGCCACCTGGATGGCACCGCACGTGAGGAACCAGACCGGTGCCGACCCCGCCGGGAGGGCCGGGGCGGGCGCTCCCTCGGGGAGCAGGTAGATGACGCCTGCCGCGCCGCCGTCGGTTTCCGGCATCGCGGAGAGCACGACGGTGTCCGCCCCGTGGGCCGCAAGCCCGGCCGCCAGCACCTCCCCCACCGCAACACTGCCTGCCGCCGGCCCTGCGCCGTTCGCCGACGCATCGGACGGTGTGGCGCCGCCTGGGGCGACTATCAGCCAGGTGCCGGAGACGGCGGGGGCGGGGAGGTCGGTAAGGGGGTGCCAGCCGAGCTGGAAGCGCACGTCCCCGTGGCCGGCGCCGTCCTGCCCATGCAACCGGGCCAGCGCGGGCAGCAGCTCGTCGAGCGTGGCCCCGCTGTCCAGGCCGAGCACCGCGAGCAGCCCGTCGAGATCCTCGCGGCCGACGGCGTCCCACAGCCCCTGGTCAGGCCGTACGGACTCCTCCGCCTGAGGCGGGTCGGGCCAGTAGCGCTGCCGCTGGAAGGAGTAGGTCGGCAGCGGGACCGCCCGCGCGCCGGCGCCGATCACCGCGCTCCAGTCGACGGCGAGCCCGTGAACGTGCCCCTGAGCCAGGGCCTCGATCAGCGTGGTGCTCTCCGCCCTGTCACGGCGCAGCACCGGCGCGACGACGCCGGTCCAGCCGTCCAGGCAGTCCTTGACCATGGCCGACAGCACGGCGTCGGGACCGAGCTCGAGGAACGTGGTGACGCCCTGGTCCCGCAGGGTCCGCACGCCGTCGCAGAACCGTACGGCCTGCCGCAGGTGCCGGGCCCAGTACTCGGGCGAGGTCAGCTCCTCGGCGGTGGCGAGCCGGCCGGTGACGTTGGAGACGATGGGCGTCGTCGGCGGCTGGAAGGCCAGCTCCCGCGCGACGTTCACGAACTCCTCGAGCGCCGGTTCCATGAGTGGCGAGTGGAACGCGTGGCTGACGGTCAGCCGCTTGGTCTTGCAGCCGCGGTCGGCCAGCCGTTCGGCCAGCTCCAGCACGTGCGCCTCCACGCCGGACAGGACGAGCGAGGCCGGGCCGTTGAGCGAGGCGATGCCGACGCTGTCCTCGTGCCCGGCGAGCAGCGGCAGCACCTGCTCCTCCGTGGCGCCGCGTACCGAGATCATGGCGCCGCCTGGCGGGAGCGCCTGCATCAGCCTGCCCCGGGCGGCCACGAGTGTGACCGCGTCGTCCAGCGACAGCACGCCGGCGACATGCGCGGCGACGATCTCGCCGATCGAGTGGCCGGCCAGGAGGTCGGGGCGCACGCCCCAGGCCTCCAGGCAGCGGAACAGCGCGACCTCGACGGCGAACAGCGCGGCCTGCGTGTACCGCGTCTGGTGGAGCAGTTCGGCGTCACCGGCGATGACCTCGCGCAGCGGCCGGTCGAGGTGCCGGTCGAACCTGGCGCACACCTCGTCGAAGGCCTCGGCGTACTCCGGCCAGGCCGCATACAGTTCCTCGCCCATGCCGATGCGCTGGCTGCCCTGGCCGGTGAAGAGGTACGCGGTGCGGCCGCGGGCCGCCGAGCCCGTGATCACGTGGTCCGAGGGGACGCCGTCGATCGCGGCCTCCAGGCCGGCGGCGAGGTCGTCGCGGGTGGCGCCCAGGACGACCAGCCGCCGCTTGAACGAGGCCCGCGTCGTGGCCAGGGACCACCCGAGGTCGGCGGCCTGCTGGCCGGGCCGGGACGCCAGATGGTCGCGCAACCTGCGGGCCTGGCCCCGCAGCGCGTCCGAGCTCTTGGCCGACAGCACCCACGGGATCAGCGGCCGCCCGGTCTCCGCCCGCTCCGCCGTGGCCGGCTCCTGAGGGGGCTGCTCGATGATGACGTGGGCGTTGGTGCCGCTGATGCCGAAGGAGGAGACGCCGGCGCGGCGCGGCCTGCCCGTCTCGGGCCACGGGGTGGCCTCGGTCAGCAGCCTGACCGCGCCCGCGTCCCACGCGACGTGCGTGGTCGGCTCGTCCACGTGCAGCGTCTTCGGCAGCACGCCGTGGCGCATGGCCATGACCATCTTGATGATGCCCGTGACGCCGGCCGCGGCCTGGGTGTGGCCGAGGTTGGACTTCACCGAGCCGAGCCAGAGCGGCCGGTCCTCGGGCCGGTCCTGGCCGTAGGTGGCGACGACGGCCTGGGCCTCGATCGGATCGCCGAGCGTGGTGCCGGTGCCGTGGCCCTCGACGGCGTCGACGTCGTCCGGGCGCAGTCCCGCGTCGGCGAGCGCCTGCTCGATGAGGCGCTGCTGCGAGGGCCCGTTGGGCGCGGTGAGCCCGTAGCTGGCGCCGTCCTGGTTGATCGCGGTGCCGCGGACGACGGCCAGGATCGGGTGGCCGTTGCGGCGCGCGTCGGAGAGCCGCTCGACGAGCAGCACGCCCACGCCTTCGGCCCAGCCGGTGCCGTCGGCGGCCTCGGCGAACGACTTGCAGCGGCCGTCGGGGGCCAGCCCGCGCTGGCGGCTGAAGTCGACGAACACCGACGGGGTGGACAGCACGGTGACGCCGCCGGCCAGGGCGAGCGAGCACTCGCCGCGCCGCAGCGCCTGGATCGCCATGTGCAGGGCCACCAGCGAGGAGGAGCAGGCCGTGTCGACGGTGACCGACGGGCCTTCGAAGCCGAAGGTGTAGGAGACCCGGCCGGACGCCACTCCGGCGGAGACACCGGTGCCGACCAGGCCTTCGAGGTCGCCCGTCGGGTTCTGCAGGTGCATGCCGTAGTCGTGGTACATCAGGCCGACGTACACGCCGGTCTGGCTGCCGCGCAGCGTGGCGGGGTCGATGCCGGCGTGTTCGAGCGCCTCCCACGAGCTCTCCAGCATCAGACGCTGCTGGGGGTCCATGGCGATGGTCTCTCGGGGCGAGATGCTGAAGAAGGCCGGGTCGAACGTGGTGGCGTCGTACACGAAGCCGCCCTCTCGGGCGTACGTGGTGCCGGGGTGCTCGGGGTCGGGGTGGTAGAGCTCGTCCAGGTTCCAGTTGCGGTCGGCGGGGAACATCGCCATCGCGTCGCCGCCTTCGGCCACCAGATCCCACAGCTGGTCGGGGTTGGTGACACCGCCGGGGAGGCGGCAGCTCATGCCGACGATGACGATCGGCTCCTCTTCACCGGTCCTCGTCCGGGTGGCGGCGGCCTGCTGGGAGCCGTCGAGCAGGCGGGTCCGCAGGTACTGGACCAGGCCGACGGGCGTCGGGTAGTCGAAGATCAGCGTGGCGGGCAGCCGGAGCCCGGTGACCGCGTTCAGCCGGTTGCGGAACTCGACGGCGGTGAGCGAGTCGAACCCGGCCTCGTTGAAGGGCCGGTCCTGCTCCACGGCGCTGGGATCCGGGTAGCCGAGGACGGTCGCCACCTGGCCGAGCACGAGGTCCAGCAGCACTCTGGTGTGCTCCGACTCCGGCATGCGGGCCAGGCGCTCGCGCAACTCCGACGCGGCGGCCGGGTTGTCGCCCACCACCCGTCTCTTGGGGGTGGGGACCAGTTCCCGCATGATCGTGGGCAGCGCGCCGAACTGGGCCGCTGTCCGCAGGGCGGCGAACTCCAGCCGGATCGGGACCAGCGCCGGCCGGTCCCCGGCGCAGGCCGCGTCCAGCAGCGCGAGCCCGTCCGCGGTGGAGATCGGCGTGACGCCGGTGCGGGCCAGCCGCGCCCGGTCGGTGTCGCTGAGCGTCCCGGTGAGGCCGCTGTCCTGCTCCCACAGGCCCCACGCCAGGGAGAGCGCGGGCAGGCCGCGCTTCCTGCGCCGCTCGGCGAGCGCGTCGACGAACGCGTTGGCGGCGGCGTAGTTGCCCTGTCCCGGGCCGCCGAAGACGCCGGCGGCCGAGGAGAACAGCACGAACGCGGTCAGCGGCAGGTCCTCGGTCAGCTCGTGCAGGTTCAGCGCGGCATCGGCCTTGGCGCGGAGCACGGTGTCGATCCGGTCGGGGGTGAGGGCCGCCAGGACGCCGTCGTCCAGGGCGCCGGCGGTGTGGACGACGCCGGTGAGCGGGTGCTCCGGGGGGACGGCGGCCAGCACGTCCGCCAGTGCCTGCCGGTCGGCGGCGTCGCAGGCGGTGACGGTGACGTCCGCGCCCAGGCCGGCCAGCTCTGCCATCAGCTCGGTGGCGCCGTCGGCGGCGGGGCCGCGCCGGCTGATCAGCAGCAGCCGCCGGACGCCGTGCTCGGCAACCAGGTGCCGGGCGACGATCCCGCCCAGGGTGCCGGTCCCTCCGGTGATCAGTACGGTGCCGTCGGGGCCCCAGGGGCTGGTGCCGGACTCGGAATCGCTGTCCGGCGTCGCGGCCGTGCCGGGCTGGGGAGCGCGGTGGCGGGTGAGCCGCGGCACCAGGATCTCGCCCTCGACCAACGCGATCTGTGGCTCGCCCGACGCGACGGCAGCCGGGAGTGCCTGCCAGGAGGCGTCCGTGCCGTCGATGTCGAGCAGGATGAAACGGCCGGGGTTTTCGGACTGCGCCGACCGCATCAGCCCCCATACCGCGGCGCCCGGCAGCTCTTGGCCCGAGGCCACAGCGCCCTTGGTCACGACGACGAGCGGAACCTCGGCGTATCGCTCCTGGTCGAGCCAGGACTGAGCGGCCTCGAGCACCTCGCAGGTCGCGAAGCGGGCGCCCACGGCCTCGTCTCCGCCGGTCCGCGGGGCGCACACGAAGAACGCCATGCGGGGCGCGGCGCCGTCCGGGTCGAGCACCCCCACCTGCGCCCCCGCCGCCTCCAGCGCGGCCCTGAGGCGGCTGCCGTCGCCGCCGGCGATGGCGTAGGCGGCGCTGTCCTGTGCGGGAGCGGGTGCCGTCCGGGCAGGCATCCAGTCGAGGGCGAACAGCGCGTCGCGCAGCCGGTCCGCGCCCGATGTGCTGTCGGGTGTCATCGCCCGGACGACCAGCGAGTCCACGGAGGCGACGGGCGTGCCGGCGGCGTCGGCGACCTCGATCCTGACCGCGTTCGCCCCCGTGGGCGCGAGCCGGACGCGTAGGGCGGCCGCGCCGGTGGCGGCCAGCCGCACCCCGGTCCAGGCGAAGGGCAGCACGGGTCCGCCGCCGTCCTGGGCGGGGAAGAAATCTCCCACGGCGAGCGGCTGCAGCGCGGCGTCGAGCAGCGCGGGGTGCAGCCCGAATCCGCCGGTCTCGGTGCCCTCCGGCAGGGCGACCTCGGCGAACAGCTCCTGGTCGCGCCGCCACACGGCCTGGACGCCGCGGAAGGCGGGGCCGTAGTCGATGCCGATGGCGGTCAGGAGCTCGTACACGTCGCCGGCGTTCACCGCGGTGGCGCCGGGCGGCGGCCAGGACGGTTCGGCGAACGTGGCCGCGCCGGTGTCCGTGGCGAGGAAGCCGGTGGCGTGCCGGGTCCACGGCTCGTCGTCGAGCCGGGCGTGAACGGTCAGCGGTCGCCGGCCGTCCTCGTCGGGCGCGCCGACCGCGACCTGGACCTGCACTCCTCCGCGTTCCGGGAGGACGAGCGGGGCCTGGAGGGTGAGCTCTTCCAGCAGGTCGCAGCCGGCCTCGTCGCCGGCTCTGACGGCCAGCTCCACGAAGGCCGTGCCCGGCAGGATCACCTGCCCGTTGACGGCGTGATCGGCCAGCCACGGGTGCGTCTTCAATGAGAGCCGTCCGGTCAGCAGCAGGCCCTCGCCGTCCGCGAGGGAGACCGCGGCCGCCAGCAACGCGTGCCCGGCGGGACCCATGCCGAGCTCGGTGAGGTCGCCGGTCGACTGGACGGTCTTCGGCCAGTAGCGCTGGTGCTGGAAGGCGTAGGTGGGCAGCTCCACCCGCCGCGGCCGGGCCGGCTCGAACACCCCCTGCCAGTCGATACCGGCACCGTGCACCCACAACTCGGCCGCACTCGCCCACAA
>NZ_JBQQBR010000082.1:0-30828 GCF_052245935.1 Nonomuraea sp. 3N208
TGGCACGACGGTTGCAGACCCGGGCCGCGCAGGTCTGGCGTTTCACCGTCGACTTCGCCGTGCCCTTCACCAACAACCCCGCCGAACAGCCTCAGCGCATGGTCAAACTGCAGATGAAGATCGGCGGATGCTGGCGCAGTGTGCGCACCGCCGCCCGCTACTGCCTCATCCGCTCCTACCTCGGCACGGCCCGCAACCACGGCATCCACCCACTCGATGCCCTCCGCGATGCTCTGGCCGGAGACCCGTGGATGCCACCACAAAACGCCTGATCAATCACAGGCGTGAATGGATACGCTCACCGGTATTCTTCGTTCTTGGTCGTGTAAGCGTAGCCGTCGGCTCGCTGGAGCAAGTGCAGATGCTTGTGTGAGGTCTTCACGAGACCACTGGCTGTCTGCACAGTGTGGCTGCCGGAGGTTCGAACGGCGACCCGGCCGGTATGCGATCCAGCGTGCTTGCCTTTCGGCACGGTCGCGCGCACGAGATCCCCGGTCTGGAACCCGTGGATCAGCTTGGTGCGGGGTAGACGCAGCCGGGGAAAGCCGAAGGCGTCGGTGCGGGTCCGAGGATACGAGCCGCGCCCCGTGGCCGCAACGATGAGGACCTGGCTTGGCCACGAGACCACGTGATCGAGTTCACCCACGTGGAGGGCGTCCAGAGTGTGGGATTTGGGAGCTCCAGTACGATCGCGGTTCCATTTGGTGCGGCCACCGCTCCCATGGTGCACGGGCAGGCCGGCCGCCGCCAACGCGGTGTGGAGTATCCAGCGTGTGGTGTTGACGGTGGCGGCGTCCCGCAGCGACGCTTTGGCTTGGGCCAATAGCCGAGCCAGCACTGCTGGGCGGTCGGCGAGGAAGTCGGTGACGGGCCTGCTGTTCTTGGCCTGGTTGCACGGCACACATGCCAGGCACAGGTTGGTGATCCGGTCCGAGCCGCCCTTGGAGCGGGGCTGGACGTGGTCGATGTTCAACGGGGTGTTGCTCGCCGCGCAATAGGCGCAGGCTCGCCCCCATTTCTCGAGCAGATACTCGCGAACCTCATAGCTGTACAGGGTCCCATGCTGATACTCAGTACCCTGCAGCATCTTTCCCGCGGCCAGGGTGTGGGTGTCGAAGCGTACGGTCTCCACGTGGATTGCCCGCACAGGGGCAAGGTGGCGCAGCCGCTGCACCCAGCTCATCACGGTGTGCACGCGATGCCGCAAGCTCGGCGGCAGCGACCCCTGCGGGCGGGTGCGGTTGGCGAACCGGGGAGCGCGGTAGCGCAAGTTGCGCGACCGCCTGCCGCGCCGGTAGGCGGCCCGAGCCGTGAGCCTGTCGCGGATCTTGCCGCCGCGGTGGTCGAGTTGGATGCCGAACAGTCCATGGCGGGTGCCGTCGTGGGCGCGGAACAGGCTGATGCCGGTGTGCCTGCTGCCCTGATCGACGGCGACCTCCACTCCCTCGACCTCGGACTGTTCGGCGGTGCGGTCCTTCAGCCGGATGACGAACGGGGTGTGGCGGGCAACCACCGCCCGCCCCGACGCGAGGAGCTTGCGGGCGCGGGCGGGATGGCACGGATCGAGCGGCGTGCCGTCCGATGCCAGGACGAACACGCGGGGTGCGGTCTCACGACCGGCTTCTCCCTTGCGGGGGTGACGCCCGCCGCGTCAGGTGAGGCGGAGCGGGTCTCCCCTCGACCATGTTGGGCACTCCGCTGCCCGAAGGTGTCCGCGCCCCGTTTCGTCCCTGCTCCAGGGTTGTCTACTGACGCGAATTCCAGGGTCCGCCGCTGAGGAAGCGCGGCGGAGTGGATCTGCTGACGTGTGCCCAACGTAGCCACCAAGGTCACCTCCACATTGCTGGTGGCTGGGTCTGGTCACTCCGGCCCGTCCCCAACCAGGGGACAGGGCCCCGGCCTTCAGACTGGGGAGCGAGTGACGAGGTACGAGGATCACATGACAACTATGCCTGAGTTTCGAGCGTCAGGTGGCGGGCATGCCGGAGGTCGTGGAGGCGCATCGACTGTCCGGCGACCCCGACTTCCTGCTTCGGGTGGCCGTGGCCGACCTGGCCGCCTACGAGCGGTTCTACTCCGAGGCGCTCTCCGGGCTGCCGGGCGTCGCGCAGGTGACCTCACATGTGGCGATGAAGGCGATAAAGCCGGACACAGGGCTGCCGGTAACTCCGTGAGCAGAGCGCAACGGGTGGGGCACGCGCGTGGCACTGCCGGTAACTCCGTGAGCAGGGCCGCAAGGGACGGGGCCCGCAGGTGCTCACGCGGGCCCCGTACCAACATGCTCGAATGAGCTAGCTGATCAGGATCACTTCGGCAGGACCAGCAGCGCGTCGCCCACGGCGCGCTCCGCCCCGTCCGACGGCCGGTTGACCACCTTGTTGCCGACCACCATCGCCGTCGACCCGCCCCCGTCCAGGTTGATGGCCTGCCGCGCGCCCAGCCACCGCATGAACTGAGCCGCCTCGTGGAAGTTCGCCCCCACGGTGACCCCCGGCTGCCGACCGTCGATGGTGGCCAGGATCAGGCTGCCGTTCCTGGTGACGCCGAGCAGAGTACGCGGGTGGCGGCGCAGGATCATGTTCATGGAATCGTGGCCGTCGAGCTTGGCGGTGATCTTCACCTTGCCGTTCCTGACGAGGCCGACGCCACCCGCGATCACGTGCAGGTCCGGGGTCAGCTCGAGGGCCTTCTTGGTGCGCAGGTCCACGACCTTGGTGTCGACCTTGACCGTCCAGTCCTGCCAGGCGTGCTGGTTGAGCCAGTCGCCGGCCACGCCGTTGCCGTGCAGCACCCGCGTGCCCTTGGCCACGGCGGCGCCCGAGACCCGTACGCCGATGACCTTGCCGTTGACGTCCAAGACGACGTCGGTCCCGCCGGCGGGCGTGTTGGCTCCGTACTCCTCCGTGTACAGCACCAGCTCGTCAGTCGCGGCGGCCCGGTTGATGCCGCCAACCGCGGCCTGCTCGCCGTCCTGCGAGATCGCCGTGACCGTCGTCTTGAGCTCCGTGATCTTCGCGGTGCGGCCCTTGAGCACCACGGCCGAGCGGCCGGGCACCGCCTCGCTCAGCAGGCGGCCGCCCACGACGGACGCGCCGACGGGCTCGCCGCGCAGCTCCTTGGCGGTGTGGATGTTGAAGAAGCCGCCGTTGAGCCCGACCACGGCCTTGGCGGCCTTGGCCATGGACGAGACCGTTTCCCGCTTGGCCACGCTGGTGCCGAGCGAGGCGGCGTACGAGCCGCGGAACGTCCCGGCGTCGATCATGGCCACCTTGACGTTCCACGGGCCGGTGGTCTTGAACCCGTCGTCGCCGAGGTAGTCGACCTTGACCTTCAGGCCCGCTTCCTTGAACTTCTTGGCCGCCTCGTCGGCCTTCTTCTTGTCCTTGAGCGACCAGAGGCCGACCCGCACCATGTACTCGGTCTTGGCGGGCGCGTCGGCCACGGCGGGCCGGACGATCTCCTGCAGGCTGGGGGTCTCCCCTATGGCCTCCACCTCGGCGACCTTGGTCTCGGCGTTCGGGAGCGTGCCCGAGTCGCGGCCGTTCGGCATCAGCACGGTCAGGGTGTAACCGTCGGTCGAGGAGCCGGCCTTAACGTCATAGAGGTCGATACCCTGTGCCACGGCGGTCATGGTCTTGGTCGGCACGGGCCTGGTGCCCAGCGGAAACCTGGCCGCCGGGAACTTCACCGACACCTGCTCCGCCGCGACCGACGCGGCAGGCAGCGTGGTGACACTGATCGCGGCGGCTATGGCCAGGCCGCCGGCGATGGTGCGTCGAGACATGAACTCTCCAGAGGGCAGAAAAGGGACCGCACCATAGTGGCGAGATCAAGGTCGCCGGGGCAGGCGAACACGCGAACAAAAGGCAGGGGTTACGGAATTGACATCACTTGTGGATACAATTTCCGTATGACACGCATCTGCATGTGGTGGCGGCCGACAGACGGCCGCTGATTTCCCATGCCTGGGCCGTCTCCGAGACGGCCCTCGAGTATGTGCGTGCGGGTCCTCTCCGGGACGGCATTGACCTCGAAGGAGAAGACCGTCATGAACGACGTGGTGCTCACGGGCGATCGCCCGACCGGCCGGCTGCATTTGGGCCACTACTTCGGCTCCCTGGCCAACCGCGTGAAACTGCAGCACGAATACCCGATGTATGTCCTGATCGCCGACTACCAGGTGATCACCGACCGTGACCTGCCCGGCCAGATTCAGCGCAACATCACCGATTTACTGCTCGACTACCTGGCGGTCGGGCTGGATCCGGCCAAGGTGACGATCTTCCAGCACAGCGCCATCCCGGAGCTCAACCAGCTGCTGCTGCCGTTCCTGAGCCTGGTGTCGGTGGCGGAGCTACGCCGCAACCCCACGGTGAAGGACGAGATCGCGCACAGCTCTCAGCAGGCGGTCAGCGGCCTGATGTTCACCTATCCGGTGCATCAGGCGGCCGACATCCTGTTCTGTAAGGGCACGCTCGTGCCCGTCGGCAAGGACCAGCTGCCGCACGTCGAGGTGACGCGGTTGGTGGCACGCCGCTTCAATGAGCGCTACGCCGAGGTGTTCCCGATACCGGAGGCGATGCTGGGCGAGCAGCCGCTGCTCAAGGGGCTCGACGGGGGCAAGATGAGCAAGAGCCGCGGCAACGCGATCGAGCTGGCGGCCACCGAGGACGAGACGGCCGCGCTCATCCGCAAGGCCCGCACCGACGCCATGCGGCTGATCACCTACGAGACGCACCGCCCCGAGGTTGCGAACCTGCTCACGCTGGCGAGCCTCTGCCTGGACCGCCCGCCGCAGGACATCGCCGACGAGATCGGGGACGGCGGCGCCGCCGCGCTCAAGCGCCTGGTCACCGAGGCGGTCAACGAGTTCCTGCGGCCGATCAGGCAACGCCGCGGCGAGCACACAGAGGCCGACGTCAGGCAGATCCTGGCTGCGGGCAACGAGCGTGCTCGCGAGCGCGCGATCCGTACTCTCGACGAGGTCAGGGAGGCGATGGGCTTTTGACGTGCGGGTCAGGCGGTAGCGGCCGCCTTTGGCCCGCAGGTAGCCGAGCCCGGCCAGCACGCGTAACAGCACCTCGACCGCCCGGCGATCGGCGTTAAGCGTGCTGGCGACCGCGTCGGTCGTGGCCGGGCGCTCGCGCAGGGCGCCGAACACCCCAGCCGGGCCGGTAGAACCCCCGGCGCCTAGCGCGTCTGGTAGACCTGTCGCAGCGTCTCGTGCACGATCCACGTGGTCCTGGCACCCTCGGCCAGCAAGCACACGTCTCCGGGGGCGACCTCGATCGTGGCGCCGCCCTCTACGGCGATCGTGGCACGGCCCGACAGCACGACGAAGATCTCGTCCCGCTCCACGTCCGTGACGATGCCCGGCGTGATCTCCCAGATGCCCCGGCCGCCGCCGAGTTCCAGAGACGACGTGACAGGATCGCCTGCGACGATCTGCTCGGGATCGAGCTCATCAGGGGTCAGCCGCACGTCGTGGACGGGCACGGAGAACGCGCCCCCGGTGGCGAGCATGCGGCCGAGGTCGGCCAGGTCCGGCATCAACACGTCAGACATATCGCCCATTCCAACACATCTGCGCGGTCAACGGTTCTCCCGGCGGAAGGACTCCAGTGCCAGCAGGGCCACGTGGAGCGACAGGCACGACTCGACGTCGTCGAGGTCGGTGTCGAGGATGCGCTCGAGGCGACGCAGGCGATCGTAGAAGGCGGGCCTGGACAGATGAGCCTTCTGCGCGGCGACGGCCTTGTTGCGTCCCGCGTCCAGGTAGATCCGCAGGATTCTGGTGAGGTCGCCGCCCCGCTGGGCGTCGTGGCCCAGCAGCGGTCCCAGCTCCCGCTCGGCGAACGTCTGCAGCCGCGCGTCGTCGCGCAGCAGGTGGAGCAGGCCGCGCAGGCGCAGGTCGGGCAGCCGGTAGAAGGCCCGGCCGTCCGGCTGGCGGACCGCCACGTCGGCCACCTGCTCGGCCTCGAGAAAGCTGCGGCGTACGTCCCTGATCGACTCCACCACCGAGCCGGCCGCCAACACGAACGCCGATCCGGGCCGCCACAACATGCGAAGCCGCTCGGCCAGCGCGGTCAGGGCGGCCTCGGCCTGGGTACGCGGCGGCAGCGGCAGCAGCACACCCACGCGTTCCTGGTCGAGCGCCCCGACCAGGGCGGGCAGGCGGGCGTCACGACAGGCGCCGGCGGTGGCCTCGGCCAGCTCGCCCAGCTGCGCCTGGCCGTCCAGGGCCTGGTCGGCCGGGTCGGTCGGCCTGATGACCACGCTGATCAGCTTGCGTCCCGTCAGCGGCACGCCGACCGCGCGGGCGCGCGCGGCGGCCTCGTCGGGATCGGAGTAGGCGTGGGTCAGGATGCCGGTGATGATCGTGCCGTGGGCCTGGCGCTCCAGTGACTCCTGATGGCGTTCCAGCAGCCGGCCCAGCGCGAGTGTGGTGGCCGCCCGCTCGGCCAGCACGAGATCGCGCGGCGACGGCGCCGCGTCGCAGATCAGGATCAGCCTGCCCCAGTCCTGCCCGCGCGCCCCGACCGTGGTGACCAGCCAGCCTGAGGCCGCGTCGTACGCGGTGCGCTCGGCCGGGGCCACCGCCCGCGACCTGGTCTCCCACCCGGCCAGCAGGGCGCCCGCGTCGCGCCCCGCGGACGCGCAGGCCAGCACCTGGTGCGCGAGGTTCTCCAGCAGCACCGGCCGGTTGGACAGTCTGGCCACCTGGGCGAGCACCTCGGTCGGCGAGGCGCCCTCGACCGACAGTTCGGTGAAGACCTCGTGGAGCTGCTCGGAGGCCCGCAGCTCCTCCAGCTGGATGTCGATGATCCAGGCGTGCACCGACTCGGTGATCTGCACGAACGGGGTTTCCCTGGTCAGCACGATGACCGGCAGCCCGTGTTCCTCTGCCGACTTGACCACCGCGCGCGGCAGCTCCCGTACGAACCTGCGGCCCAGCTCCACGACCAGGCCCGACGCGCCCACCGCGGACAGCTCGCCGATGTAGTCGGCGAGCTTCTCCGGGTCCTCGGGAAGCGCCACGCCCGTAGTGAGCACCAGCTCGCCGCCGCGCAGCAGGCTGGCGATGTCGGCGATCTCGCCGACGTGAACCCACCGCACCTTCGTGTCCAGCCGGTCCCCGCCCGCGACGACCTGCGGGCCGCCCCGGCGCACGGTCTCCAGGGCAAGGACGTCGGCGATGGTGGGGAGCACGGGGCAGAGCCTAGCCGATCAATCTGTAAAAGCGGCTATGCAGACATTTACGCTCTGTCATGAATTGAGATCTTCCTCGCGGTACTCTCGCTGTGGCTCCCGCACCCGCAGCTCGACCCGGCGGATCTTGCCCGAGATCGTCTTGGGCAGCTCGCCGAACTCCAGCCGCCGCACCCGCTTGTACGGAGCCAGCTCCCGCCGGCAGTGCTCGAAGATCGACCGGGCGGTCTCGTCGCCTGCCTCGAACCCCGGTGCGAGCGTCACGTACGCCTTCGGCACGGCGAGCCGCACCGGGTCGGGTGCGGGCACCACGGCCGCCTCCGCCACGGCCGCGTGCTCCAGCAGCACGCTCTCCAACTCGAACGGCGAGATGCGGTAGTCGGAGGCCTTGAAGACGTCGTCGGTCCTGCCGACATAGGTGATGTAGCCGTCCTGGTCGCGGGTGGCGACGTCGCCGGTGTGGTAGTAGCCGCCCTGCGTGGCTTCGGCGGAGCCGCCGACGTATCCCGCCATGAGCCCCAGCGGACGGCGCTCGTCCAGCGGCAGGCAGATCTCGCCGTCGTCCCCCGGCTCGCCGCTGACCGGGTCGAGGAGCACGACGTCATAGCCGGGCAGCGGGCGTCCCATCGATCCAGGCTTGACCGGCTCGTCGGGGGCGTTGCCGATCTGCGCGGTGGTCTCGGTCTGGCCGTAGCCGTCCCTGATCGTGATGCCCCACGCCTTGGCCACCTGGTCGATGATCTCGGGATTGAGCGGCTCGCCGGCGGCCACGGCCGTACGCAGCGGCAGCTTCCAGGCGGCCAGATCCTCCTGGATGAGCATCCGCCACACGGTCGGCGGCGCGCAGAACGTGGTGACCCGCTCGTCCCGCAGCACCTCCAGCAGCGCCGGCGCGGAGAAACGCTGGTAGTCGTGGACCAGCACGGTCGCCCCCGCGTTCCACGGCGCGAACACGTTGCTCCACGCGTGCTTGGCCCATCCCGGCGAGGACACGTTGAGATGCACGTCGCCGGGCCGCACCCCGATCCAGAACATGGTCGACAGATGCCCGGCCGGATAGGACGCGTGCGTGTGCTCGACCAGCTTGGGCTGGGACGTGGTGCCGGAGGTGAAGTAGAGCAGCAGCGTGTCGTCCGGCCTGGTCGGCGCGCCGGGGATGAAGGCCTCGTGTGCCTCGTACGCCTCGTGGTACGGCAGCCAGTTGTAGGCGTCCCCTACGGCGATCCTGGTGAACTCCCCGGTCCCGAACTTGCCGGCGTCGGAGGCGTTCGCGATCACGTGGGAGACGCCGCCGCGCTCGACGCGCTCGCTGACGTCCTTGGCCGTCAGCAGCGTCGTGGCCGGGATGATGACCGCGCCCAGCTTCATCGCGGCCAGCAACGCCTCCCACAGCTCGGCCTGGTTGCCCAGCATGAGCAGGATCCGGTCGCCCCGGCGCACCCCCTGCTCGTGCAGCCAGTTCGCGACCTGGTTGGAGCGGGCCGAGAGCTCGGCGAAGGTGTAGGCGGCCTGGCTCGACCCCACGATCTTCAGCGCGACGGCGTCGGGCGTCTCGGCGGCCAGCACCCCGTCGAACCAGTCGAGCGCCCAGTTGAACGCGTTGAGCTCCGGCCAGCGGAAGTGGCGGCGCGCGGTGGCGGGGTCGGTGTGGAGGAGGAAGTCGCGGGCGGCACGGAAATCGTCCATGCCCGGATCCTGCTACGTCGCCAGCCGCCGCTCAAGGCCGTCGAGCATCGACACCAGCCCGAAATCGAAGGCCACCGCGCGGACGGTGTTCGGGTCGTCGTACATTTCCAAGTTGGTGCGTTCGAGAATGTCGGGAAAGTCCCTGGCGGCCTTCCTGAGCGTCGTGCGCATCTCGTCCGGGTCGTACTCGTGATCGGCCATCGCGTTGTTCCAGGCGATCTCGGGAAGCGTCGTCCCGTAGACGTAGGCGGTGACCGTGGAGGCGGCGTAGTCGATGTCCATCCCCTTGAATCCGGCCGCCGCGAACACCTTGCGCATCCGGTCGGCCGCCTGGATCGCGTTGGGGCCGAGCGCAGGCAGCCGGCCGAGCAGATCGGCCGACCACGGGTGGCGCAGCATCGCCGCGCGCATGCTGTAAGCCAGGACCGAGGCGGCCTCGCGCCAGCCCACTTCCTCGGGGTGGGGCACCTTCAACTCGCCCCACAGCTCGTCGTAGGCCAACTCGAGCAACTCGTCCTTGTTGGCGACGTACCAGTAGAGGCTGGTCGCGCCGGCGCTCAGTTTCGCGCCGAGCTTACGCATGCTCAGTCCGTCCAGGCCATCCTCGTCCAGCAGCTCGATCGCCGCTCTGACGATCTCCTCGCGGCTGCGGCCCGGGCTCGTGGTCTTACGTGGATCGCGGGTCCAGACGGAGGTGAACTGCTTGGCGTTCATAACCTCAGGATAAATGTACTCGCACACTGTGCGAGAGGTGTCGTACAGTGTGCGAGTGAACTCGAACGCTGTACGAGACCCCCGTCGCTGGTGGATCCTCGTCGTCCTGTGCCTGGCGCTGCTGGTCCTGGTGGTCGACAACACCGTGCTCAACCTCGCCATCCCGTCGCTGAACGAGGAAATGGGCGCGACCCCGTCGGACATCCAGTGGATCATCGATGCGTACGTGCTGGCCTACGCCGGCCTCCTGCTCACCTCGGGCAGCCTGTCCGACAAGTACGGCCGCCGCCTCTTCCTCATCATCGGCTTGGTGTTCTTCGGCGGCGCGTCGCTGCTGGCCGTGCTCGTCACCGAGCCCTGGCAGCTGATCGGCGCGCGGGCGCTGATGGGCATCGGCGGCTCGCTCGTCATGCCGTCCACGTTGTCGATCCTGATGACCGTGTTCGACGAGGACGAGCGGCGCAAGGCGATGGCCGCCTGGAGCGCCGTGGCGCTGGTCGGCCTGGTGTCGGGTCCGACCCTGGGCGGCCTGCTGCTCCAGAACTACTGGTGGGGCTCGGTCTTCCTGCTGAACGTGCCGATCGCCGCCGTCGCCATCGTGGCCGCCGTCGTCCTCATGCCGGAGAGCCGCAGCACCGGCCGGAAGATCGACCCGGTGGGTGTGGTGTTGTCCATCGTGGGCCTGACCGCGGCCGTCTACGTGATCATCGAACGGGAGTGGAACATCCCCGTCATCGCGCTGGCCGTCCTCGCCCTCGGCGCCTTCGTGGTCTGGGAGCGCAGGCAGGAGCAGCCGATGTTGCCGCTCCACTTGTTCGCCAACCGCAACTTCAGCGGCGCGTCCTTCTCGATCCTGCTGATGGCGTTCGGCGCGGGCGCGGTGATGTTGATGCTCACCCAGTACCTGCAGTACGTGCTGGGCTACGAAGAGATGCAGGCCGGCCTCGCCATGCTGCCCTACGCCGTGGCCGCCGCGATCTTCAACGGCGTGGGCGCCGGGCTCGGGCAGCGGGTCAGCAACCGGGTGCTGATCGGCTCCGGGCTGCTGCTGATAGCCGGGGGCTTCGTCGTCATGGCCCTGACCACCGGATACCTGCCCCTGCTCATCGGGCTGGTGATCATGGGCATCGGCGGTGGCCTGGCCGGACCGTCCGCCTACGCCTCGCTCATGGGCGCCATCCCGCTGGAGCACGCCGGCGTGGGTTCGGCGCTCAACGACACCGTCCAGCAGGTCGGCGTGGCGCTGAGCATCGCCATCCTGGGCAGCGTGCTGGCCGGGCAGTACACCTCCCAGATGCCCGCCGACGTCCCGGCGGCCGCTCGGGAGTCGATCGGCGCCGCCCACCCGATGGGCTACGCGGAGGTCGCCAACGAGGCCTTCACCTCCGCCATGCACCTCGGCTCGTGGGTGGGCGCCGCCTTCTGCGTCGCCGCCGCGCTGCTCGCGGTGACCGTGATGCGTCCGGCCAAGCCGGTCGCGACGCCCGAGCCTGCGAAGGTTTAGCGCACACGGGGCTCCCGCATGCTCTCCAGGCTGTCCAGCTTGTGCGTGCGCTCGTCGTGGCCGATCTGCCGGAGCAGGTCGGCCACCGAGCGGTAGCGGCCGTACTCGGCGGCGTACGTGCCGGGGTCCGGAACGAAGTCCAGGTCGGGGTTCTCCGCCACGAACGTCATGTACTCGTGCTCGGCGTGGTCCTCGAACTCCGCGTTCAGCCGGTAGCTCCAGTCCGGCCTGACCAGGAACAACACCCAGGACACGTGGTAGTAGAAGAACGCGATCATCCAGGGCGCGGCCTTGTGCAGCAGCCAGGTCTGCCGCTGGCCGGTGCGCTGCACGAGATCCTGCATGATCAGCAGGTGCCACTGCTCGTTGTCCTGGTCGGCGCGGGCCTCCACGATCCGCTCGAAAACCCTCTTGGCGAGTGCCGAGCGGCCCGCGTGCCGGTGCACCGCCCAGTAGCCCATCCGCTCCCACGCTTGGTACGGCACCCGGGCGATGATCTCCAGCATGGCGAACTTCGTGTACGAGCCCTTCTTGCCGTACATGAGGTCCACGGGCTTGAACATCATCTTGGCCAGCAGGCTGTAATTCATCCGCGGGGTGTCCAGGGTGTCCTGCTGGGCGCGGCGCAGACGCTCGCGGTCGAGCTTGGGCGGTCCGGACGGGGCCTCGGGCCGGCGGTCGACGGTGATGGTCATCTCGATCTCTCCTTCGGTTCGGATGATCCGATGGTGGCCGAGAGAGGTGCTCCGGGTCGTCGCCCGCCAGTGGTCATCTTCAGTGCTTCCGGCGGCGTAGCGAGGCGGCCTGACGTACATCGCCAGACGCACGGGACATCCCCTAGGGGGTGGATTTACGAGTTGTAACCTGATTTCGCCGCAAGCCGACAGTTTGCGGATAGGAGGATGAGGAACAGGACGGGATACTCGATAACATGTCGGACCTTCTCGCGCGCCACCGGGCAGTGATGCCGAACTGGTTGGCACTCAACTACACCGAGCCCATCGAAATCGTCAGCGGCAAGGGCAACCGGGTCATCGACGCCGACGGCAAGAGCTACCTGGACTTCTTCGCCGGCATCCTGACCAACATGATCGGCTACGACGTGCCCGAGGTGCGCGAGGCCGTCGAGCGCCAGCTCGCCACAGGCGTGATGCACACCAGCACCGTCTACCTGCTGCGTGGCCAGATCGAGCTGGCCGAGAAGATCGCTCGGTTGTCCGGCATCCCCGACGCCAAGGTCTTCTTCACCAACTCCGGCACCGAGGCCAACGAGACGGCGCTGCTCCTGGCCACGTACGCGCGCAAGAGCGACCAGGTGCTCGCCATGCGGCAGAGCTACCACGGGCGCAGCTTCGGCGCCGTCAGCGTCACCTCCAACCGGTCGTGGAAGAACAACTCGCTGTCCCCGCTCAACGTGCACTTCCTGCACGGCGCCGACCGCCACCTGACGCAGTTCAAGGGCCTGTCGGACGCGGACTACATCCAGGCGTGCGTGGACGATCTGCGGCACGTGCTGGCCACCTCCGTCTCCAACGACGTGGCAGCGCTGATCGCCGAGCCGATCCAGGGCGTGGGCGGGTTCACGATGGCGCCCGACGGGTTGTTCGCCGCGTACAAGGAGGTCCTCGACGAGCAGGGCATCCTGTTCATCTCGGACGAGGTGCAGACCGGCTGGGGGCGCACCGGGAGCGCGTTCTTCGGCATCGAGAACCACGGTGTCACCCCGGACATGATCACCTTCGCCAAGGGGCTGGGCAACGGGTTCGCGGTGGGCGGCATCGTGGCCCGGGGGGATCTGATGGACGCCCCGCACGCCGTGGGCCTGTCCACGTTCGGCGGCAACCCGATCTCCATGGCCGCCGCCAACGCCACCCTCGACTACGTGCTCGACCACGACCTGCAGGCCAACGCCGCGCGGACCGGCGACATCATCATCCGCGGGCTGCGCGAGGCCGCCCGGCGGCTGCCCGTCGTCAAGGACGTCCGCGGCAAGGGCCTCATGTTCGCCGTCGAGCTGGAGACCCCGGCCCAGGCGGCCAGGTTCATGGAGGAGACCAAGAAGGCGGGGCTGCTGGCCGGCAAGGGCGGCCTGTACGGCACCGCCCTCCGCATGGCTCCGCCCCTCACCCTCACGGTGGACGAGGCCGTCGAGGGCCTCGGCATCATCGTCACCGCCCTCGAAACCATCAACGCAGAGGCAGCAGCACAGTGAAGTCCGTCAACCACTGGATCAACGGGGCGCCGGCGGACGGCTCAGGCCGTACCGCCGAGCTCTTCAACCCGGCCACCGGCGAGGTCTCCGGACACGTCGCGCTCGCCTCGGCGGCCGACGTGGACGCGGCCGTGGCGGCCGCCGTCGCGGCCTTCCCCGCCTGGCGGGACGCGTCGCTGGTCAAGCGGTCGCAGGTGCTCTTCCGCTTCCGCGAGCTCATGTACGCCCACCGCGACGAGCTGGCCGCCCTGATCTCCGCCGAGCACGGCAAGGTGCACGCCGACGCGCTCGGCGAGGTCGCCCGCGGTCTGGAGGTCGTGGAGTTCGCCTGCGGCATCCCGCACCTGCTCAAGGGCGGCTACTCCGAAGGCGTCTCGACCCGGGTCGACTCCTACTCGATCCGCCAGCCGCTCGGCGTCGTTGCCGGGATCACGCCGTTCAACTTCCCCGCCATGGTGCCGATGTGGATGTACCCGATCGCGATCGCCTGCGGGAACGCCTTCGTGCTCAAGCCGTCGGAGAAGGACCCGTCCGCGTCGCTGCTGATGGCGCGGTTGTGGCAGGAGGCCGGGCTGCCGGACGGCGTGTTCAACGTCGTGCAGGGCGACAAGGTCGCCGTGGACCGGCTGCTCGAGCACCCTGACGTGCGGGGAGTGTCGTTCGTCGGCTCGACCCCGATCGCCAAGTACGTCTACGAGACCGGCACCGCGCACGGCAAACGCGTGCAGGCGCTCGGTGGCGCCAAGAACCACATGCTCGTGCTCCCGGACGCCGACCTCGACCTGGTGGCGGACTCGGCGGTGTCGGCGGGGTTCGGCTCGGCGGGGGAGCGGTGCATGGCGATCTCCGTCGTCCTGGCCGTGGATCCGATCGGCGACGAGCTCGTCCAGAAGATCGTCGAACGGGTCGACAGGCTCGTGATCGGCCCCGGCGACGACCCGAAGGCGGAGATGGGGCCGCTGGTCACGGCCGCGCACCGGGACAAGGTCGCGTCCTACCTGGACCTCGGTGTCGAGGAGGGAGCCAAGCTGGTCGTGGACGGCCGCGAGACGCCCGTGCTCGGCGGTGGCAAGGCGGCCGGGACGCCCGGCTTCTGGCTCGGCCCGACGGTGCTCGATCACGTGCCCGCGGGCTCCCGTACGCACACCGACGAGATCTTCGGCCCCGTGTTGTCGATCGTGCGCGTCGGCTCGTACGAGGAGGGGCTGGAGGTCATCAACGGCGGCCTCTACGGCAACGGCACCGCAGTCTTCACCAACGACGGCGGCGCGGCCCGGCGGTTCCAGAACGAGGTCGAGGTCGGCATGGTCGGCATCAACGTGCCCATCCCGGTGCCGATGGCCTTCTACAGCTTCGGCGGCTGGAAGTCCTCGCTCTTCGGTGACACGCACGTGCACGGCACCGAGGGCGTGCACTTCTACACCCGCGGCAAGGTCGTCACCTCCCGCTGGCTCGACCCCTCCCACGGCGGCGTGAATCTGGGCTTCCCCACGAACAAGTAAGCCGCGATTCCGGCCGGGAGCGACGTGCGCCCTCCCGGCCCGGTCCCCGGTAAGCTCCCAGGCACCGGACAGAGGGGGACATCGTGCATCGCCGCCGTACTTATGCCCTGGCGCTCGCCGCATCGGCGCTGGTCGCCGGCATGGGCGCGGCGACCCCCACGCCTACCCCCACCCCGACGCCGACCCCCAAGACCACGCCCACGCCCACCGCCACGCAGAGCGACGGCACGCTGCAGATCCTCACCTACCGCGGCTACGCCGAGTACGGCGGCGTCAGCCCCCAGGTCAACTGGGTGGGCTCGTTCGAGAAGGAGACCGGCTGCCGGATCGCCAAGCTCGACACCGTGCAGACCGCCGAGGACATGGCCATCAGGATCAAGGAGCGGCCCTACGACCTCGTCTCCGCCGGGCCCGCACTGGCGGGCGACCTCATCGCGGCCAAGCAGGTGCAGCCCATCGACCCGGCCAAGGTCAGCGGCTACGAGGACATCGACGAGCGCTTCCGCGACATGATGACGGTGTCGGATGAGGTGCCGGGCTCGGGCACGTCAGACAAGGTCTACGGTGTTCCCTATCTGTGGGGGTATCACGAGTTCATCTACGATCCGGCCAAGGTCAAGGGCGACCTGAAGGAGGCGTTCTCCACCGAGCGCACGGCACTGAAGAACAGCCCGCTGACGATCGCCGACGCCGCCCTGGCCGCAGGGGGTGGCGAGGAGCCGTTCGAGCTGAGCAAGGACCGGCTCGACCGGGCGATGGCGCTGCTGGAGGGGACGAAGGAGCGGACCTACTGGACGAGCCCCATCGATCTGATCAAGGGGTTCGCCACCGGTTCGCTGGATTACGCGCAGGCCACTCCTTACTATCGCCTGCTGCTGCAGAAGGCCGGCCTGCCGGTCAAAGCCCTCCACACGCGTGAGACCACCGGATGGGTCGACTCCTGGATGCTCGGCGCCGGCGTGCCCGACACCACCTGTGCCTATCGCTGGCTGAGCTGGATGACCGAGCCCAACGCGCAGCGCGACGCCGCCGCGTGGGTGGGGCTCGCGCCGGCCAACGACAAAGCGTGCAAGGGACGGGCCAAGCCGATTTGCGAGGTGTACGAGGTCGGCAAGCCCAAGCGCATCGACCGTGTGGCGTTCGCCGAGCTGCCCAGGGGTTGCCGCGCGCAGGACGGGGAATGCACTGACTATGCCGCCTGGTCCAAACGGTGGCAGGAGCTCGTCAAGTAAGCCAAGGGAGTGGGGGCCGTCGACCCCCACGTGATCCCGCCACGGGTCCGCCCTCATCCCCCCCGCTGGGCGCGGCCCGCAGAGGCGCCCCGGGCCCTTCCCCCTGTCCCGGGGCGCCTCGCTATCGGGACGGGAACGCCACGACCGTGGCCATCGGCGCGGGCAGCAGAGCCTCGGCGCAGTCGCCGCAGGCCAGCACCGCGGAGTCGTCGGGCAGCCGGCCCACGCGTACGCGCGGTCGCGGCCACCTCTTATGGCAGACAACACAAGCATCGCCGTCGCGCTGAGCCCAGGTCAGGCCCTCAGGGTCGAACGTCAACATATCCCGCGCCGTTCTTGTCGGACCCCAGTTCATCACGTTTCCAGAAGCCCTCGCCCATCCGTATTCCGGATCCGTTATAACCCTGACCGAGGCCGTGAGCGTCTAGCTGAGCGTCAAGTCAGGGTGAATTCTCTACCGGGGTGACAGGCGTTACACCAACAAAATCGGGCATCCAGCCGCAAGCCGGATGCCCGATACGTGGGGGTTTCTAGAGTTCGGCGATGGCCTTCTCCAGGATGCCGAGGCCCTCCTCGAGGAGGTGCTCGGGGATCACCAGCGGGGGCAGGAAACGCAGCACGTTGCCGTACGTGCCGGCGGTCAGCACCAGCAGGCCCTCGGCGTGGCAACGCTTGACGATCTCCTGTACGGCGGTCGGGTTCGGCTCCTTGGTGCCGGGCTCGACGAGCTCGATCGCGATCATGGCGCCCCGGCCGCGTACGTCACCGATGACGTCGAAGCGCTCCTGCAGCGTCTTGAGCCGGGGAAGCATGATCTCGCCGATCCGGCGGGCCTTGGCGACCAGGTCCTCCTCCTCGATGGTCTCCAGCACGCCGAGCGCTGCCTCGCAGGCGAGGGGATTGCCGCCGTACGTGCCGCCGAGCCCGCCGACGTGCACCTTGTCCATGATCTCCGCCCGGCCGGTCACCGCGGCCAGCGGCAGGCCGCCCGCGATGCCCTTGGCGGTGGTGATGATGTCGGGGACCACGCCCTCGTCCTCGCAGGCGAAGAGCGCGCCGGTCCTGGCGAAGCCCGTCTGCACCTCGTCGGCCACGAAGACGATCCCGTTCTGCGCGCAGAACTCCGCGATGCTGGGCAGGAAGCCCCTGGCCGGCACGATGAAGCCGCCCTCTCCGGCGATCGGCTCGATCACCACGGCCGCCACGTTCTCCGCGCCGATCTGCTTGTTGATCATGTCGATGGCCTGCGCGGCGGCTTCCTCGGCGCAGTTCTCCGGCCCGCTCGGCCAGCGGAACGGGTATGCCAGCGGCACCCGGTAGACCTCCGGCGCGAACGGCCCGAAGCGGTGCTTGTACGGCATGTTCTTGGCCGTCAGCGTCATCGTGAGCAGTGTGCGGCCGTGGTAGCCGTGGTCGAACACCACGACGGCCGGCCTGCCGGTGGCGTGGCGGGCGATCTTGACCGCGTTCTCCACGGCCTCGGCGCCGGAGTTCACCAGGAACGTGCGTTTGTCGTGGTCGCCCGGCGTCAGCTCGTTCAGCCTCTCGCACACCCGGACGTACGACTCATACGGGGTGACCATGAAACAGGTGTGGGTGAAGTCGGCGACCTGTCGCTGGACCCGCTCGACGACCTTGGGAGCGGCGTTGCCCACGTTCGTCACCGCGATGCCCGAGCCGAAGTCGATCAGCGAGTTCCCGTCGGCGTCCTGCACCACGCCGCCGCCGGCGCGGGTGACGAAGACCGGGAGGGTGGTGCCGATGCCAGGTGGGACGGCGGCCTGCTTGCGGGCCAGCAATTCCTGGGACTTGGGGCCGGGGATCGCGGTCACGACGCGCCGCTCCTGGGGAATGCTCATGGCTTTGACGCTACGGCGGCTTCCTACCTGCGCCGATACGTCGATATGTCACACTAGAGGTGGTCGTCTTTGCCGGAATGGACAAACCCGTAATGCCGCCTACGCTCCAGACCGTGGTCCGCCGCATGGGCCTGCGGCCCCTGGCCGGACCCACGTCGTTGACCGCGGTGGTGCGCTGGGTGGCGGTCAGCGAGCTCGCCGACCCGACGCCGTACCTGGAGGGCGACGAGCTGCTGCTCACCACGGGGATGCGCCTGGAAGCTGACATATCCGGCTATGTCGACCGACTGGTGGCGCGCGGGGTCGCGGGGCTCGGCTTCGGGGTCGGAGTCTCGCACGAGGAGGTGCCCGCCGCCCTCGTCGAGGCCGCCGACCGGACCGGGCTGCCGCTGCTTGAAGTGCCGCGCGAGACGCCGTTCATCGCGATCGGCAAGGCGGTCAGCGAGCTCTTGGCCGCCGAGCAGTACGAGGAGATCACCCGCGCCTTCGCCGCACAGGGCCGTCTGACGCGGGCGGCGCTCCGGCCGGAAGGCATGCACGCGGTCATCGACCGGCTGGCCAAGGAGGTCGGCGGCTGGGCGGCGCTGCTCGACGAGACCGGCGAGGTACGCCACGCGACCCGCGGCGCCCACACGCATGCCGTCACCGCAGAACTGGCCCGCCGCTCATCCCCGTCCGCCGTGCCCGCCGCGATGGGCCGTCGCCCCGGATCCGCCCCGCCTGCCGGGACGGGGGAAGAGGCGCGAGGGGGCAGGCTGCCGGCGAGTCTGGCGTTGTCGGGGCCGGGGGAGCACATCGTGGTGCAGCCGTTGGGCGGTGGGCCACGGCCGCGTGGGTTCTTCGCCGTCGGGGCCGAGCAGCCGTTCTCGCCCGTCACCCACACGGTGATCAACGCCGCGGGATCCCTGCTCACGCTCGCGGTGGAGCAGGGCAGGACCCACTTGGCCGCCGAGCGGCGCATCCGCTCGGCGGTGCTCGAGCTACTGCTGGCGGGAGCGGCCGACCAGGCGCACGCCGTGCTGGCCCCACTTGGCGGCCGGCTGCCCGAGGCACCGCTGCTGGTGCTGGCGACGGACGCCGCCGCGCTCGACACGCTGGAAACGCATGTCTTCACGGCGATCCTCGACGAGGACATCGGCGTCGCCACACGGTGGCGGGGCGAGAACGCCGCGAACGTATCGCAGGCCGCGGACACCGGGGCGGCCGTCGCCGGACGCCGGCGGGCCACGGAGCCGATGGCCGTCGTCCTCGTGCCCGAGGGTGCGGCGGACCCGGTGGCGCTGCAGGTGGACGGGCCGGTGGGCATCAGCCTGCCGTCCGGCTACGACCCCGCGGCTTTGCGAGGCGCCCTCGACCAGGCCAGGCGCGCCTTGGACGCGGCCAGGAGCCGCCCGGCGCCGGAGCCGCGGGAGCCGGGGACCGTGAGGCGCGGTGACGCGCCGGGGACCGGCCGGGGCCGCGTGGTGCGGTTCGGCGAGCTGGCCGGTCAGGGGCTGCTCGCGCTGCTCGACTCATCGGCCGCACAGGCGTTCTCGGCCGCGCTCCTGGCCCCCCTCACCGAGTACGGCTCCAGAGCCGACCTGGTCGAGTCGCTCCGCGCGTACCTGGACTGCAACGGCCACTGGGACGCGGCCGCACAGCGCCTCGGCGTGCACCGGCACACGCTGCGCTACCGCATGAAACGCGTCGCCGAGCTGCTCGGCCGCGACCTCGACGACCCAGGCGTGCGCGCCGAGCTGTGGCTCGCGCTCCAAGCCGCGGCCACACCCCGCTGAGCGTCGCGCTACTTGGTCACTGGGGCTACGGCTTCTGCACCAGGTAGCAGCAGATGGTCGCCGTGGTGACCGCCTCATAGGTGCGCCCATCGCGCAGGTGCCCGGCGCGTTCCAAACTGATCGCCCCGTGCGCCGCGGCCCACAGCGCGTCCGCGATCTTGCGAGGCTGGGTGGGCACGAGGTATCCCGCAGAGATGCAGTCGGCGATCACCCGGTCGAGGATGTTCAGCGCCGCCCGCGCCAGGGTCCTGGCACGCTCGCTGGGCTCGAAACCGGGGATGGCCCGCTCGAACATCAGGCTGTAGTAGCCGGACTCGGCCAGGCATGCCTGCCGGTACGCCGGCCCGAGCGCGTGGAGGTGCTCCAGCGGGTTGCGCCGCTGCGGCACCGCTTCCAGGAGGCGGCGGAAGCGCTCGAACCCCTCCAGATAGAGCGCCTCCGCCAAGCCCTCCCGATTGCCGAACATGGTGTAGATGACGGTCGTCGTACAGCCCGCCTCGGCGGCGATCCTGCGCATGGTCAGGCTGTCGGGACCGTCGGTCTCGAGCAGGTTCACCGCCACGTCGAGGAGGCGGGAACGGAGTTCGTCGTGGCTGGCGCGCTCACCCAGGTGGTAAGCGCCCTGCAGCCCCAAAGGCGCCGAGGTCATCATGCCCCCCCTGTGCCCAAGGACCTCTGTGTCCTTGTGACCTCACGCTGTTCGGTCACGGGGCCCACGCCTTTCTCAGATCGGGGGCCCACCGCGCTGGAGACCCGCACCCGTTGACTTAGCCATGGCGGAGATCCCTCAAACCACTCCGCATGGTAAACATCCCGAATTAGGTCTACTTCTGTTACATCATGGGTATACAGAGGGGCTTGTACTTAACGGTGAGCGCTCGTGAGGCTCTTGTGCATCGTGGTGTAATTCCCCGATCCTACGCTTGGCATAACGTCGAGGTATGGACGTGCGTACCTTCTGGCTGGCCGGCCGCCCCGCTATCGGGGACACCGAGCTCACTGTGACCAACTCCCACGACGGCCGGGAGATCGGCAGGCATTCCGTGCCGACCGACGCCCAGGTGGAGGAGGCCGTCGCGGCGGCCCACGCGGTGGCGCGGCAGGCCGCCGCCCTGCCCGTGCACGTACGGGCAGAGGCCCTGGCCCACATCTCGCGCCGGATCGCGGAGCGGGCCGAGGAGATCGCCACCCTCATCACCGCCGAGAACGGCAAACCGATCTTGTGGGCCCGTGGCGAGACCAGCCGGGCCGTCGCCACGTTCCGCTTCGCCGCCGAGGAGGCCCGCCGCTGGTCGGGCGGCGTGCAGCGGCTCGACACCGAGCCGGCCGCGACCGGGCGCCTGGCGTACGTGTCGCGCGTGCCGTACGGGCCCGTGCTGGCGATCACCCCGTTCAACTTCCCGCTGAACCTGGTCGCCCACAAGGTCGCCCCGGCCATCGCCGTCGGCGCGCCGGTCATCGTCAAGCCCGCTCCCGCCACGCCGCTGTCGGCGCTGCTGCTCGGCGAGATCCTGGCCGAGACCGACCTGCCCCTGGGGATGTTCTCGGTGCTGCCCATCGAGAACGAGCGCGCCTCCGCACTGGTCCAGGATCCCCGCCTCCCCGTGGTGTCGTTCACCGGCTCCGCGCCCGTCGGGTACGCCATCGCCGACCAGATTCCGCGTAAGCACGTGACCCTGGAACTGGGCGGCAACGCGGCCGCCGTCGTCCTGGCCGACGCCGACCTGGAGTGGGCCGCCCAGCGCATCGCCCTGTACTCCAACTACCAGGCCGGCCAGAGCTGCATCGCCGTGCAGCGGGTGATCGTCGAACAGCCGGTCTACGACGCCTTCGTCGAGCGCCTCATTCCCGCCGTGACCGGCCTCGTCACCGGCGACCCCGCCGACGAGAAGACCCAGGTGGGCCCGCTCGTCTCGGAGCACGCCGCGGAACGGGTCGAGCAGTGGGTTCAGGAAGCCGTCGCGGCCGGGGCAAAGGTCCTCGCGGGCGGCACCCGGGAAGGGGCCGCGATCGCGCCGACGGTCCTGACCGACGTGCCACACGACGCGAAGGTGGCCTGCGAGGAGGTCTTCGGCCCCGTCATGATCCTCCAGCCCGCCGCCTCGGTCGACGAGGCGTACGCGATGGTCAACGACTCCAAGTACGGTCTGCAGGCCGGGGTGTTCACCCGCTCGCTGGACGCCGCGTTCCAGGCGAACCGGGAACTGGAGGTGGGCGGCGTCATCATCGGTGACGTGCCGTCGTACCGGGCCGACCAGATGCCGTACGGCGGGGTGAAGGACTCGGGCATCGGCCGGGAGGGGCTGCACTCGGCCATGGAGGACCTGACGTACGAGAAGGTCATGGTCCTGACCGGCTTGACGCTCTAGCCGGATCGACAGGCCCGCGAACTCACGTGCGGGCAGGTCATGCGCGTTGTGCCGTGGTGAAGAGGGCCTTGGCGGCGTCGCCCAGGTACGGGCCGTACATGGTGCGCGGGTCGTCGCTGTACTTGAAGCTGCTCAGCGACGTGATCGTGCCCTTGCCGGTGCCGGCGTCGAACCCGGTCATCCAGGGCCCGCCGCTCGCGCCCGCCGTCATGTCGCAGCCGAGGCCCTGGTCGCGGGTCTGGCCGTGCGGGTCGTTCCGCAGCCGACCGGCGCAGTAGACCAGCTGGCCGCCGTTGTAGGGCGGGTCGGAGGGATAGCCGAAGCCGAACGCCTGGCCGCCGCGCGGCGCGTTGAAGGCGATCTCCTGCGTGCCCACCGCGTCGGCCACGTGCCTGCCGCCCGACGTGGCCAGTGCCACCATGGCGACGTCGTAGTCGTCGTTCCCCTCGCGCGACCAGCGCTCGGCGACGAACATGCGGCGGGCCGCGTACCGGCCGTACGGGTGCTCACCGCCGGTGCCGTAACCGGGGACGAACGTCCAGTTCGCGGCCCACTCGCCGGCGCCGTCCTTGACGCAGTGGCCCGCGGTGACCACGACGTCCCTGTTGGCGCTCGTCACCGTGCTGGCCGAGCAGACGAAGTCGGCGCCGCCCACCGTCATGAACACCCGCCCCGTGGTCCTGGCCACGGCGCCGCCGGTGATCCAGTGCGCGCCGATCGTGTTCGCCTCCGGCCTGGCCGCCTGTTGACGGCTCGGCATGGGCAGTTTGGAGGCGGCCGCCCGCGGGGAGGCCGGCGCACCCTGCCGCGGGACGCGCTGTGCCAGAGCGGTTTTCGCGCGCACGACTTTCGTGGCGGCGTCCACGCCGACCAGTTGCCGCGCGGACCTGCTCAGGGCCGCCCCGCCGGGCAGCCCGTTCAGCAGGCGCTCGCCGTCCGTCACGATGTCGAGCAGGCCGATCGGCAGCGCTTCGGCCATGCGCTGCGGTGTCCAGTAGGCGAGCACGCGCTGCTGCTCGGCGGCGGTGCGGGCGGCCACGTGCTCGACTACCCGGGCGTGCTCAAGGGTGTGGACGGGCGTGGTCACAAGGCCGTCGTCCTGCCGCGGGCCGGGAGCCGCACCGAGGAGTGCGGGTCCCATCAGCCCCGCCAGGAGCGGGGCGGCCACCAGCAGGGGGGTGCTCAGCGTCATGGCCCTCGAGTCTGCACCACAACGTGTGTTCTTGTGACTACTTTCGGTAAATCCCTCAGAGTGCGCCTGTGGTTTGCGCGGCTTGGTAGACCGCTTGGGCCTCGTTCCCGAAATATGGGCCGAACATCCAGTTGGCGGCGAAGTTGTATTTGAAGCTGTTGACCGAATTGACGGTGCCCAGTCCGGTGGACTCGTTGAAACTCTGCATCCATGGACCGCCGCTCGAACCGCCTGTCATGTTACAGGTCAGGCCGAGATCGTCGGACATCAGGAAGTCGTCGAAGGTGCGGCCGCTGCAGTAGACGAGCTTCGAGCCGTCGTACGGGGCCGCGGCCGGGTAGCCGAAGGCGTACATCTGCTGCCGTCTCTGCTGGTTGAACGCCACCCCCTGACCGCCGACGACGTCGACCAGCGTCTTGCCGTCGAGCGGTGCCACCACGGCGGCGGCCACGTCGAAGTTGATGTCCTCCCTGGCGTTCCATTGCTGCGTGGTCAGCAATTTCGTGGCGGCCCAGGTCCCGAAGGGGCGGCTGCCCTTGTCGTAGCCCGGCACGAAGACCCAGTTCGTGTGGAAGGCGCCGTTCAGCTTCACGCAGTGGCCCGCGGTGATCACCACGCTCTTGTTCGCACTGGTCACCGCCGATCCCGAGCACGAGGCGTTGCGGCCCTGCGTGGTGAAGAAGATCCGCCCGGTGGTCTTCACGACCGCGCCACCGCCGGTCCACGGCTCACCACCGCTCCTGGCCGCCTGCAACACCGGGCCACCGCTGGACGCGTTGGTGGGCCCGCTAGTAGGCACTGCCGACCACGGGGTGCCCTCGGCCGACGTGGCGAGCTTCATGCCCTTCTTGGGACCCGGGGCGGCCAGCGGCTCGGCCGACTCCATCTTCTGCTCGGTCCAGTACCCGAGGACCTGCCGCTGCTCGGACGCCGAGTCGGCGGCCGCGTGCTGGGCGGGCTTCGGCCGCATCTGGACGTGGGCCTGTGCCGCTGTCGCGGGGAGCAGGGCGGCGGTCCCCGTGGCGAGGACGAGGGTGGAAAGCAGGGCGACTCTGCGGTGCATTACGTACCTCCCGAAAACGGACTTGGGGTTGGAAGGTAGCCGCCGCAATATCCAGATTTCTCAAGATTCGCGCATACCGATATAGCGATATTCCGACGTAAATCGACTCTGATATCTCGCGTCACATAAGTAAGGGAATTTCGGCACGCCCGGCACCCGGTGCTCGGCCGCCCTCCGCAGCGGGGACAATGGACGAGTGCATGCAGAGACCCTCCGCTCCGTCGTCCTGCTCGGCTCCACCGGTTCGATCGGCACCCAGGCCCTCGACGTCATGGCCGCCAACCCCCGCGGCTTCAAGGTCGCGGCGCTGGCGGCCGGGGGCGGCCGTGCCGACCTGCTGGCCAGGCAGGCCGCCGAGTTCGGCGTCGAGGCGGTGGCGGTGGCGGACGAGGCGGCCGTGCCCGCCTTGAAGGAGGCGCTGGCCGCGCACGGCGCCCGGCCCGAGGTGTTCGCCGGTCACGACGGGGTCGCGCAGGTGGCGGCGTGGCCGTGCGACACCGTGCTCAACGGCATCACCGGCGCGCTCGGGCTGACCTCCACGCTCGTCGCACTCGAAGCGGGCAGGACGCTGGCCCTGGCCAACAAGGAATCGCTGATCATCGGCGGTCCGCTGGTGAAGCGGCTGGCCAAGCCCGGTCAGCTGCTGCCGGTCGACTCCGAGCACTCGGCGCTGCAGCAGTGCCTGTGGGCCTCGGGCCCCGGCGCGTACGACCCTGACAGCGTCAAGCGGCTCGTGGTGACCGCCAGCGGCGGGCCGTTCCGTGGCATGAGGCGCGAGGAGATGGCCGAGGTCACCCCCGAGATGGCGCTGGCCCACCCCACCTGGTCCATGGGGCCGGTGATCACCATCAACTCCGCGACTCTGGTCAACAAGGGGCTGGAGGTGATCGAGGCGCATCTGCTGTTCGACCTGGACTTCGACCGGATCGAGGTGGTGGTGCACCCGCAGTCGATCATCCACTCCATGGTCGAATACGTGGACGGCTCGACCATGGCCCAGGCCAGCCCGCCCGACATGCGCCTGCCGATCGCGCTCGCGCTCGGACACCCGCACCGCGTGCCCGGCGCGGCCCGGGCCATCGACTGGAGTAAAGCGCACACGTGGACGTTCGAGCCGCTCGACGACGTGGCCTTCCCGGCCGTGGCCCTGGCCAGGCACGTCGGCACCGAGGGCGGCACCGCGCCAGCCGTCTACAACGCGGCCAACGAGACCTGCGTGGAGGCGTTCACGCGCGGCGAGCTGCCGTTCCTGGCGATCGTCGATACCGTCGCCAAGGTCGTCGAGGAACACACCGTGACCCCGGCGGACTCGGTCGAAGAGGTGCTCGCCGCCGACGCGTGGGCCCGTGCGCGTGCGGCCGAACTCACAGCCGTGCAGTCGCGCTAGCTACATAAACTTGAAACCGTCGCCACAGTAAGGGTTGAAATGTCTTCCGTAGCTCTCGGCATCCCGACCGTCCGCCCCAAGCCGCTCGCCGAACGCCGCCACTCCCGCCAGATCATGGTCGGCAACGTGCCCGTGGGCGGCGACGCGCCCGTCTCGGTGCAGTCGATGACGACCACGGTGACCGCCGACGTCAACGCCACCTTGCAGCAGATCGCGGCGCTGACGGCGTCGGGCTGCCAGATCGTCCGCGTGGCCGTCCCGTCCCAGGACGACGCGGACGCGCTGCCGATCATCGCGAAGAAGTCCCAGATCCCGGTCATCGCCGACATCCATTTCCAGCCGAAGTACGTGTTCGCCGCCATCGAGGCGGGCTGCGCGGCCGTCCGGGTCAACCCCGGAAATATCAAGAAATTCGATGACAAGGTAGGCGAGATCGCCCGCGCTGCCGCCGACCACGGCGTCCCCATCCGGATCGGCGTCAACGCCGGCTCCCTCGACCCCCGCCTGCTCCAGAAGTACGGCAAGGCCACCCCCGAGGCCCTGGTCGAGTCGGCGCTGTGGGAATGCTCCCTCTTCGAGGAGCACGGCTTCCGCGACATCAAGATCTCGGTCAAGCACAACGACCCCGTCGTCATGATCAACGCGTACCGCCTGCTGGCCGCCCAGTGCGACTACCCCCTGCATCTGGGCGTCACGGAGGCCGGGCCCGCCTTCCAGGGCACGATCAAGTCCGCCGTGGCCTTCGGCGCGTTGCTGGCCGAGGGCATCGGCGACACGATCCGCGTCTCGCTCTCCGCGCCCCCAGTCGAGGAGGTCAAGGTCGGCACGCAGATCCTGGAGTCGCTCGGGCTGCGGGAACGCGGCCTGGAGATCGTCTCCTGCCCGTCGTGCGGTCGTGCCCAGGTGGACGTCTACACGCTGGCCGAGCAGGTGCAAGCCGGCCTGGAGGGCATGAAGGTCCCGCTCCGGGTGGCCGTGATGGGCTGCGTGGTCAACGGCCCCGGTGAGGCCCGCGAGGCGGACCTCGGGGTGGCTTCCGGCAACGGCAAGGGGCAGATCTTCGTCAAGGGCGAGGTCATCAAGACCGTGCCGGAGTCGCAGATCGTGGAGACTCTGATTGAGGAGGCGCTGCGGCTGGCCGAGGAGATGGGCGTCGAGGTCGACCTCGACGACGACTCCGGCCCCGTGGTCACGGTGAGCTGACAAGATCTGGGCTGGGCGAGTGCCTCGCCCAGCCCAGATCTTGTGGCCTGCTTGGCCAGGCTACTCTCTGCCATGGACCGATTACAGAATGGCAAGCATTTCCCCATACCCACCGTCACGGCGCGGTCGCTCACGGGAGCATCGCAAAGGCCTATGACTTGGGAAGGGGACCGGGTGAAGCGGGTAGTTGGGGTTGTCGCCGGAATGGCGATGCTCGTCGCCGGGGTCGTGATCGCCGGCGGCGGGGCGCCGGCCGTCGCCGCCGGGAAAGCGCCAGTGGCCTGGGGGGCCTGTCCGGCGGTGCCAGGGAAGGCGGCGAACGCGAACATCGAGTGCGCCACAGTGCGGGTGCCGCTCGACTACCGCCAGCCCATGGGGCAGTCGATCAAAGTGGCGATCAACCGGATCAGGGCCAAAGTGTCGCGTGACGCCAACCACCTCGGCACGCTGCTGATCAACCCGGGCGGTCCCGGGGCGTCCGGGCGGAACCTGACCGAGTACGTGGCCGCGGCGTTGCCGGCCAAGGTGAGCGAGCGTTACGACATCGTGGGGTTCGATCCGCGCGGCGTCGGAGCCAGCGAGCCGGCGCTGCACTGCGTGGACCCGGAGGTCTACTACAAGGCCCCGAGACCGGACGCCATACCGCGGACAGGGGGCGAGGAACGGGTCCTGCTGGGCAGAGCCGCCGAGTACGCCACCCGCTGCGGCAACTTCTGGTCCTGGCTGCTGCCGCACCTGAGCACCGAGAACTCGGCCAGGGACATGGACGTGATCCGCGCGGCCCTGGGTGAGGAGCAGATCAGCTACCTGGGCTACTCGTACGGCACCTACCTGGGCGCCGTGTACGCCACGCTCTTCCCGCACCGGGTCAAGCGCCTGGTCCTGGACAGCAACGTGGACCCGACCGGCGTCTGGTACAGGTCGAACCTGGCGCAGGACCAGGCCTTCGAGCGCCGGCACCGGCAGTTCCTCGCCTGGACGGCCAAACACCATTCCACGTACAAGCTGGGCACGACGCCCACGCAGACGTCCTTCGCCTACTACGCGATGCGCGACCGGCTGCGGACCCGTCCGGCCGGCGGCGTCGTGGGCCCGAGCGAGCTCGACGACACCTTCACCGTCGCAGGGTACGGCGACCGCGTGTGGCCCCGGTTCGCCCAGGCGTGGTCGTCCTACGTGCGCGAGGGCGATGTGAAGGGCCTGGTCGGCATCTATACCAAGCACGGCAAGAACGACACCGCCAAGGAGAACGGCTACGCCGTCTACCTCGGCGTCCAGTGCCGCGATGCCACCTGGCCGCGCCAATGGGAGACGTGGCGGGCCGACATGACCAAGATGCATCGCCAGGCGCCGTTCCTGACCTGGTCGAACGCCTGGTTCAACGCCCCCTGCGCCTTCTGGCCGGTCGCGGGTGGGCAACCGGTCGAGGTGCACGGCTCGCTCAAGCTACCGCCCATTCTCATGCTCCAGTCCCGCGGTGACGCCGCGACGCCGTACGTGGGGGCTCTGCGGATGCGCGAGCGCTTCCCCACCGCGCGCATGGTGGTGGACAAGGGCGGCAACCATGGGGCGTCGCTGGCGGGGAACCAGTGCGTGGACCGGCATCTGGCCGCGTACCTGACGGACGGGTCCGTGCCGCCGCGTGACGCGGTCTGCGACCCGCTGCCCGAGCCCCGTCCCGCCGCGCCCGCCCGCATGGCGGCGGAGGGGCCGGTTCAGCACAACGACCTCCTGGGGGTGCTCACCGGACTGCTTGGAGCACGATGACGTCAAGAAAGGGTTACCGTGAGGATCGCGTGATGAGCTAATCGGTGACCCTTCGCGTAGTCTGACCATGTGATGCTGCGTACATCGGCGTCGCGTGTGCTTGACGACAGCGACCGGGACGAGGTTCTCGCACTGCTGGACTCCGATCCGGTCGCCAACGTCTTCGTCTCCTCCAGGGTGCGGGCCGTCGGACTCAATCCGGCGCGGCTCGGCGGGCAGATGTGGGGATTCGGGCCGCGCGGTGGCCTCGTGTCACTCTGCTACGCGGGGGCCAACATGGTGCCGGTCTGCGCCGGTCCCGAGGCTGTGCACGCGTTCGCCGACCGTGCCCGCAAACAGGGGCGGCGCTGCTCGTCCATCGTGGGCCCCGTGGACGCGGTGTCCCTGCTGTGGGAGCGGCTTGAGCCGTACTGGGGCCGGGCCCGCGCGATCCGCTGGGCGCAGCCGGTCATGGCCACCTCGCGCAAGCCGCCGGTGCCCGCCGACCCGCTGGTCCGGCGGGTGCGGCCGGAGGAGTTCGAGATCCTGCTGCCGGCGTGCGTGGCCATGTTCACCGAGGAAGTCGGCGTCTCGCCCAACGTTGGCGACGGCGGCGCGCTCTACCGCACCAGGGTCGCCGAGCTGATCAGGATCGGCCGGTCCTACGCGCGCATCGACAACGGGAAGGTCGTGTTCAAGGCGGAGGTGGGGGCGGTCACGCCCCAGGCCTGCCAGATTCAGGGCGTCTGGGTGGACCCCGAGCTGCGCGGCAGGGGGCACGCGGTGGCGGGCATGGCCGCCGTGGTCGAGGCCGCCATGGAGTGCTTCGCCCCCTTGGTTACCTTGTACGTCAACGACTACAACCGCTCGGCGCGAGCCGTCTACCGCAAGGTCGGCTTCGTCGAAGTGGACACCTTCATGTCCGTGCTCTTTTAGAGACGTACGAGTTTGTCGAACAACCGGGCCAGCTCCGTGTCCGGGTCCGCGGTGAGGCCCGCGTGCACCGGGCCGGTCTGCACGCTCGTGCTGCGGGGCGCCGTCAGCCAGCGGAACCTGCTACCGAGCGACTCCGACTCCAGCGGCCCCGCCTCGTCGCCGCAGGCCAGCTCGTACGCGCTGAGCGCCCGGCGGACCGCCTCCACGTCGGCCGTCGGGTCGAGCGCGCGCAGCCGGGCCGGATCCAGCTCGACCCGAGCGCACAGGTAGCCGCGCGGCTGGCAGTAGAGCAGCACGCCCGCGTTGATCAGCTCGCCCCGCTCCACCTTGGGGATCACGCGGATGACCGCGTACTCGTACACGTCTCTGGTCACCGGCCGCCTCCCCGCCAGAACTCGCCGACGGACCCCGGCCCGGACCGCCGCGTGGCCCGCTCCTCGCCGCGCACCAGCCACTCGCGCGGCCCGTGCGCCCGCCGCAACAGATGATCGACGTACGCCTCCCGCACCGCCTGCGGGTCGTCGAATCCGGGCTCGCCGTCGAGCCACTCGTCCGGGACCAGAGCCGTCACGGTCTCCAGCAGCTCGCGCGTGATCTTCCTCGCCAGGTCCGCGCCCGCGGCCGTCACATCGCCGGCGAACGGTGCGAGCACGTGGTCGCCGGCATCGAACGGGCGCTGCGGATCCGCCGTGGGCCAGTTGTGATGGAACCAGAGCGACGCGCCGTGGTCGATCAGCCAGGTGTCGCGGTGCCAGACCAGCAGGTTGGGGTTGCGCCAGCTCCGGTCGATGTTGTGGATGAGGCCGTCGAACCACACCACCCGCGCCGCGAACACCGGGTCCGCCACCCACGCCAGCGGATCGAACCCCAGCGCGCCCGGCAGGAAGTCCACCGCCAGGTTGAGCCCGGTGCTGGCCTTGAGCAGGTCCTGGACCTCCTCGTCCGGCTCGCGGATGCCGAGCTGCGGGTCCAGGTCGATGAGCTTGAGCTCGGGGGTCCTGAGCCCCAGCCGACGGGCCAGCTCGCCGGCGATGATCTCGGCGACCAGCACCCGGCGGCCCTGACCCGCCTCGCGGAACTTCACGACGTAGGTGCCCAGGTCATCGGCCTCGATGACGCCGGGCAGCGACCCGCCCTCCCGCAGCGGGGTCACATAACGGGTGGCTGCGATCTTATCCAGCACGAGACGAGGCTACCGCCCATCCGAAACACCCTCCTCCCCAGGCCCTCCCCGCCTCC
>NZ_JBQQBR010000083.1:0-30771 GCF_052245935.1 Nonomuraea sp. 3N208
TCGCGTACGGCTTGCGCTCACTCACCCGGCCATCTCAGCACACCCACGCCCACCAGCTAGGCATAACGCTACAGATTCACTTGATCACACTACGACATCAGGGGCATAGACCCGCGGACCGCCCTCTGAGGAGCGCATTGCCGACCGCAAGCCGCTCGAAGAAGGCAAGACCTTCGAATACGGCCCGGCCAAGTTCGTCTTTGTCTCCCTGATCGTCGCGGTGGTCGCGATGCACGTGGTGGGCGTCGCCATCGTGATGCACTTCACCTGACAGGGGGATACGCGTGACCTGTGGACTTCAGGAGTGGGCACGCCGATACGCGTCCCAGATCTCCGGGCGGGCACAGCCGCCCGTCGGCCGGAACTTCCAGCCCCTGACTCCTGGCCCACGCGCGGACCTTTGCCGTGACCGGATCGTAGGCGACCGGGGTGGGCTCTTCGAGCGTCTGGCCGGCGCTGCGAGTGCGGGTGTCGGTAAGGACGGCTCTACCGGCCGCCATCTGCGCGTTCCTGCAGGTCAGCGGAATGCTAGGAGGTCTGCGGGCGGTGGGTGTGGTTTTGGCGCTTCGATCAGCGCGTGCCGGCGGCGTGCTCGTGGGCGGACGCGAGTCGGCGTGCGGCTTCGATCAGCTCGGTACGGTCGGCGGTGGCGGCGAAGCCGAGGCGTAGGTAGGCCGCCGGGAGTTCGGTGGCGAAGTAGCGGTTGCCGGCGCTGACGGCGACGCCGTGCTGACGGGCCGTGTCGGCGATCACGGTGTCGTCGGTGCCGTACGGCAGGCGGACCCACAGGTGCAGTCCGCCGGTGGGGATGCGGGTGAGGGGCCAATGGGGAAGTTCGTGCGTGACGGCGGCGGCCAGCGCTCCGCACCGCTCCCGCAGGGCTGCGGCCAGAGAACGGACATGCCGTTCCCACGTGGGAGAGCTGAGGAGTTCGAGCGCTGTTTCCTGGAGCGGGCGGGTGACGAAGAAGTCGTCGACCAGGCGGGTGGCGCGCAGGCGTTCCATCACCGGGCCTCGGGCCACCAGGGCGCCGATGCGCAGGCTCGGCGCCGCCGGTTTGGTGAGCGAGGTCAGGTAGACCACGGTGCCGTCGCGATCGTCGGCCAGCAAGGGCGGCGGCACCGGCGTGCCGTGTCCGAGGTGCCGCGCGAAGTCGTCCTCGATCACGAATGCGCCCGCCGCCCTGGCCGCATCGATGATCTGGCGGCGGCGTTGTGGCGCCAGCACGGTGCCGGTGGGGTTGTGATAGGCCGGCTGGCAGTACAGCAGGCGTGCGCGGGTCATGGCGAAGGCGTCGGCCAGGAGGTCAGGTTGCAGGCCGTCGGCATCCATCGGCACCGGTACCGGGCGCAGGCCGGCTGCCCTGGCGGCGGCTATCGCTCCCGGATAGGTGGGCGACTCCATCAGGATGGGGTCACCCGGCGCCGCGATGGCCCGGAACGCCATGGACAGGGCGCTCTGCCCGCCGGCCGTGACCAGGATGTCGTCCGCGCTCACGTCGCCGCCGGCCATGGTGGCGAACACGCTGCGCAGGGCCGCCAGGCCGCTGGCGGGGGCGCGGTCCCAGGCGTCGGGGCGGCGTGCGGCGCGGGCCAGCGCCGCGGTCAGGATCTGGGTGGGCTGGAGCGATCGATGCAGGTAGCCGCCGTCCAGCATGATCGTACCCGCGGGTGGCGCACCGACGGCGCCGGTGAGGATTCGGGTGTCCACGGTCCGGTCGGCGAGGGTGACGGTCTGCCAGGCGGTGTCGGCCACTTTGGCGCGCCGCTGGGCGCGTGCTGCCACGTACGTGCCGCTGCCTGGACGAGTGACCACCAGGCCCTCGGCGGCGAGCGTGGCGATCGCCTGCGACACGGTGGCGGGGCCGACCTGGTAGCGCCGGATCAGCTCGCGGCTGCTGGGCAGACGGTCGCCCGGTGACAGCCGGTCGATCATCGCGCGCATCCTGGTCGCCAACTCCGCAGAACTGCTACTGTCTGACATGAGAAATGATAATAGCGCTTCCATGATTTCCCCAGAATCGCTTCTGGACGTCGCGGCCCTGCGCGCGGACACCCCCGGCGCCGGCGACGTCGTGCACTTCAACAACGCCGGTTGCGGTCTGCTGGCAGCGCCTGTGCTGGCCGCGATGGTCGACCACCTGCAGCTGGAGGCGAGCATCGGTGGCTACGAGGCCTCGGCCGCCCGCGCCGAGCAAGTCCGCGAGTTCTACGCCGAGACCGCCGCCCTGATCAACTGCGCTCCCGAGAACATCGCGTTCGCCGGTAGCGCCACCCACGCGTTCTCCACCGCCCTGTCGGCGATCCCGTTCGAGGCCGGTGATGTCATCCTCACGACCCGCAACGACTTCATCTCCAATCAGATCGCCTTCCTGTCGCTGAGCAAGAGGTTCGGCGTGCGTCTGGTGCACGCTCCTGACGCGCCCGAGGGCGGGGTGGACGTGGCGGCGATGGCCGCCCTGATGCGCGAGCACCGGCCCCGGCTGGTGGCCGCCACCCACATCCCCACCAACTCCGGCCTGGTCCAGCCGGTCGCGGAGATCGGCCGGCTCTGCCGCGAACTGGATCTGCTGTACCTGGTCGACGCCTGCCAGTCGGTCGGCCAGTACCCGATCGACGTCGCGGAGATCGGCTGCGCCCTGCTCACCGCCACCTGCCGCAAGTTCCTGCGCGGCCCCCGCGGCTCTGGCTTCCTGTACGTGTCCGACCGCGTCCTGCGCGCCGGCTACGAGCCGCTGTTCATCGACATGTACGGCGCGCGCTGGGTCGAGCCGGGCCGCTACCAGCCCGTCGAGACGGCAGCCAGATTCGAGGACTGGGAGTTCCCCTATGCCATCGTCCTCGGCTGTGCCGCCGCCGTACGCTACGCCCGCCAGGTCGGCATGGACGCCATCGCCCGTCGAACCCCCGCCCTGGCCGCCGGCCTGCGCGACAGGCTCGCCGATCTGCCGGGAGTCCGCGTGCTCGACCACGGCCGGCAACTGGGCGCCCTGGTCACCTTCGTCATCGACGGCTGGCAGCCGGAGCCGTTCAAGGCCGCCATGGACGCACGCCGCATCAACTCGGCGCTCAGCTTCCGCCACTTCGCACAGTTCGACTTCGGCGACAAGGACATCGACTGGTGCCTGCGCTTGTCGCCGCACTACTACAACACCGAGCAGGAAGTGGACCAGGTCGTCGCGGCGGTCGCCGACCTCAGCGTCGCAGGCGGCAGCCGTGACGACCGCTGAACCTCTGAGTACGGGCGGCTCGGCGACGCAGCCCTCCGAGCTGCCCGGGATGCCCAACGGCCGGCTGGGCTTGGGTACATCACGCTCGCCCAGTACATCGACGTCCTACACCCGGCTGCTCGACCTCATCGGGACCGTGCATCCCGTCTCCGCAGAGTACCTGGCGGGTATCTGAGCTCTCTGCTCCGGCCGGCTTGAGTAGGGGCTACTCATGCGTGAGCGGGATATGAGGCGGACGCTCCTCTGCAGGGCAAACCCTCAGGAGGAACGACCGTGGGCGTCAATCATGGAGCGAGAACGTGGCAGGGGCGGCTTGCGTCGTGGCGCCGGCGGCTCACGCTCGGGGCGATCGGCGGGCTGCTCGTCGCATTGATTCCGGTATTGGCCACACCGGCCGCAGCGGCGGCCCCGACCCTGTCGCTGACCTTTTCCATCGACTATCTCCTGCAGGTCGAGGACCCGGACAGCGGGGGCGAGGGAGATGGGGACTACTTCCCGAGAGTAAAGATCGCCGACGGGCCCCTCGAGGTGGGCCCGCGGATCCAGGACGACGAATTCGAGCCCTTCGGCCTGCCCGAGGCGCCCAACGGCTGGCGTTTCACCAAGACGGACCTGCCCGGTGACAAGCCGACCGTGGAGATCACCGTCACCCTGTGGGACTGGGACGACGGCCTCAACACCAACGACGACAGGATGGACATCAGCCCTAGGAACGACGATCTCGAACTGAACCTCGTCTACGACCTGCGCTCTGGCTCCCTGTCGGGTGACAGCATCGTCTTCGGCACGCCCTGCATTCATACCCAAAACGGCCAGCCGAAGGGTCAGAGCTGCGTCGAGGGCGACGGCGACCACGGTTTCCCAAGGGACAATGACGGCAGGAAGACCAGGCTCGGCATCTCCGTCTCCACCGTGCTGCCCGACACCGACCACGACGGCATCCCGGACATCATTGAGCTTTCCGGGGTACACGACCGCAACGGCGCGGTCATCGCCGACCTCCCAGCGCGCGGCGCCGACCCATGCCGTAAGACGATCATCCTGCAGACCGACTTCATGGCCGACGCCAGGCACTCGCACCGGCCCAAGGATGCCGCGATCACCCTGGTCAGGAACGCCTTCGACGCGGCGCCGGTCAAAGCGGAGAATCCGTGCCCCTACCCGGGGACACACCGGGACGGCGTCGACTTCATCCACATTCTGGGAAGGCAGCTTCCCGAACAAGCGACAATGGGCCTGAACAACAACGACGACTTCCGTAATGCGCGCAACGCCAACCTCCGCGCGGAGCTGGCCCCGTACGCACACTATGCGATCTTCGCGCATGACATCATGCTCGGCAGCGGAGCCTCAAGCACGCCCGACCCGGGAACGTCGGGGCAATGCTGCGAACCCACCAGAGACAACAACAAGGACTTCATCGTCACCCTTGGCTCATGGCGAACCATGTGCGTGGCGGACTTCGGCCGTGACTACGCCGGCGACGGCATGCTGCAGACGACGCGGGCCGGCGACGACGCGGTGATCGGAACCCAGATCCACGTGGGCCCCGACCGCATCTGCAACACGACCAGCGCGCACTCGACCGACCGGCAGGTTCTCACGCCCAATACGGGAGCCGACGACGCCTGGGTCGGCACCGTACAGGACCAGGCCGGCACCATCATGCACGAACTCGGGCACGCGCTGAGCCTGGATCACGGCGGCGACACCGGCGAGAACTGGAAGCCCAACTACATCAGCGTCATGAACTACTTCTTCCAGACGGGGATTCCCAACAGCCCGCCGCCGCTGCTGGTCGATGAGCTGCGGGACTGGAGGAAGGGCGCGGTCCGCATCGGCTACTCGAGCGGAAAACTTCCCGAGCTGAAGGAGCCCCTGCTGAACGAGGCGGACGGGATTAAGGACGGCACCGACTACACCTTCTGGTGGCATGACAACCCCACCGCGGGCGGGCCCAGGCTGTTGCGGTCGGACATCGGCAACGGGCCGCTCAACTGGAACGACAACCGCGACGCCACCGGCAGGCCGATCATCGATGCGGGCACGGTGGACGTGGACATCAACGACACCAAGGGCAGCCCGCCCCTCAAGGATCACGACGACTGGTCGGCCGTCAAGTTCCGGGCGGCGCTGTCCTCCGACGCCGGCGGGCTCGCTTGCAGCGGCTACGTCACGAGCACGAGCCCGTCGCTCTGCGCCGGCGCGGGCGGCGAGCCGGAAAAGGAGCTCGACTTCGACACGGCGGTACGGCAGGAGCTGTCCTTCTTCAACCAGTACGACCCCGACATCGCGACGACGAAGACCGTCGACCGGTCCGACGCCGAGCCCGGCGACACCCTGAACTACCAGGTGAAGCTGGACAATGTCGGCACCGGCGCCGCGACGGCGATCGACCTGACCGACACTCCGCCCGGTGGCGGCACCCAGTCGCGCCAGGTGCCCTACCTGGGCGCGGGACTGTCCAAGACCGAGACGTTCAGCTATGCGATCCCCTGCGACACCGCCAACGGGACCGTCCTGTCCAACACGGCCACGGCGATCGCGCGTGACACCAAGGGAGGAGCCGAGGCGAACACGGCCAACAACACCGCGACGGCCACGACCAAGGTGCACGCCCCGAAGCTAACCCTGGACAAGAGCGCGCCGCCGACCGTCAACGCGGGCGAGGCGATGACGATCGATCTGAAGGTCACCAACGTGGGCAGCGGCACGGCCACCAACGTGACCCTCACCGACACCCTCCCGTCCGAGGTCCACTACAGTCAGGCCCTCGACCAGGGGACCGGGCCCAAGCCCTCATCCGTGACCGCCAACCCGGACGGCACGACCACGCTCACCTGGTCGCTCGGATCGCTCGCCGGCGGCGCGAGCTCCGGTGTCCAGTTCACCGCCCGGCCCAGCCTGCTGTTCGTCGCCGGGAACGAGATCCCCGACTCCGCCACGGCCTCGTACGGGAACGGGAACGGCTGCGTCTACGAGCCGGTGACCGCGACGGCCTCCACCAGCATCACCGAGGTCGCACCCACCCGAAACCCATGGCCACAGCTGTCCTGGCAGCTGCACACCGACCGGCAGACCACCGAACTGCTGGCCCGTATCCAGGCGACCGACTCCCGCTTCGACGGAGCCGACGGCTCGGCCCCGGACGGCGCGCTCACCCGGGCCGAGGTGAAGGCGGTCTTCGCCCTCTCCATCAGCCAGTCCCACCTCCTCCGAGCCCAGCTGCTGACCACCTACCTCAACCTGGCCGACCGGCGGATCAACGCCGCGACGAAGATCGTCTCGCTGGTCGCCGCCGCGCTGGAACTGCGGTCCGTGGGCCAGGCCGCTCGCCACGCACAGGCCACCCTCCTGCTGCCGGACAACCTCGCGAACCTGCTCCGGTATGGCAAGGCGACGACCGTACTGACCGAGATCAACCTCAACCTCAGCGAACGCTACTGAGCCCGGACAGGCCCGCCGCGACCGTCCGCGGCGGGCCATCCTCATTTGACCTGCGGGATCCCACCTATGGTGGGGGAATGGTGAGGGTCGGGATCGACTGCGCGCTCGGCTCGCCGGTCCGGTCCGGTCCGGTTCGTCGAGTTCGTCACCGCGCACCGTGCTGGGCACGTCCGAGTGCCGGAGGGGCCGGCGGGCCGGGCCTGGGGTACACGTCCGCGATGTGGAGGCCGTGGCTCGTTGTGCGTGAACACCCCAAGCGGAGATCAGTTGCGTGACTCTCGTGACGGAGTGTCGAATGGGATCGGCACACGGGTGAGACGTCGGCAAACCCATTGGAGAGGCAATGAGGCCGTTAGCCATCGCATTGGTAGCGGTCCTGATGGCCGCGGGCTGTTCGACGCCGAGACGGGACAAGATCACGGTCGCGTGCGGCGCGAGCGAGCGCTGGTGCGCGATGATGGTCAAGAGGTTCTCCGATTCCACCGGCGTGGAGGCCGACTTCGTCCGGCTGTCGAGTGGAGAGGCGCTGGAGCGGATCAAGGCGGCCAGGGCGCGGCAGGAGTTCGATGTCTGGCATGGCGGTGAGGCCGCCTCCTACGTGGCCGCCAAGAGTCAGGGGCTACTGGAGCCGTACAAATCCGAAAAATCCGGTGAAATCCGGCAGGGGTGGGCTGATCGGGAGAACGCCTGGAGCGGGATCTACGTCGGCGTGCTGGCCTTCTGCAACAACACCAAGGAGCTGGCCAAGCGAGGCATGCAGCCAATCCGCTCCTGGCGGGAACTGCTGGACAAGCGGTTGCGCGGCAGCGTCGCCATCGCCCATCCGGCCACCTCCGGAACCGCCTACGCCGGCCTGTGGACGCAAATGGAGCTCAACGGCCACGATCAGGACGCCGCGCTCGGCTACATGCGCAGCCTCCACCCGAACGTGCTGAGATACAACACTGCCGGCAGCGCAGCCGCCTTGCAGGCGGCCAAGGAGGAAGCGGCGGTCGGCGTCGTCTTCTCCCATGACTGCGTCGCCGCCCAGGAGCAGGGCTATCCGAATCTGGAGGTGACCTTCCCGCAGGAGGGCACCGGTTACGAGCTCGGTGGCCTGGCGGTGCTGGCCGGGGCACACAACCCCGACAGCGCACGCAAATACGTCGACTGGGCGCTGAGCGGAGCATCCCAGCGGCTGGGGCCGCTGGTGAAGTTCTACGCCCTGCCCACCAACACCAAGGTGCCGGCGCACTCCAAGGCGGTCGACCCGGCGACGGTCAAGCTGGTCTCCTACGATGTGGAGGTCGCCGGGCGCGCCAAGCAGGCGCTGGTCGGCAGGTTCGGCGCGGAGGTCGCCCGGCCGCCTGCCTAGGAGCAGCCCTCGAACTGCGGTACCGAGATCACCGACAGGTCGATGCCCGACTTGCCGAACCACTTGTCCAGCAGCATGTGCGCTGTGCCGTCCTGGTACATCTGAGTGATGGCCCGGTTGAGCTCCTCACAGCCGTCGACGTCGCCCTTGCGAACGCCGATCGACGTGCGTTGCTCGTTGAAAGTCGCGCCCACCAGGTGCAGGTCGACGCCCGGCCTGGTCAGCAGCCCCGCCAGGATCTGGCTGTTGGTGGAGATGGCGTCGATCCTGCCGTCCTTGATCATCTCCAGGCAGACGTTGTAGTCGGGTGCGTCGACGGCGATCGCCTTGACCCCGCGCTCGTCGACGATCCGCTGGGCGATGTTCGTGCCACGCACCCAGCAGATCTTGCGGCCCTCCAGGTCGCGGACGTCGCGGATGACGCCCTTGTCGGCCGGCCGTACCGCGATGTCCTGGAAGTCGACATGGTACGGCCCGGCGAAGTCGATCACCTTCTTCCGCTCCGGGGTGACCGACATGTGGGCGAAGACCAGGTCGGCACGTCCGTCCGTGAGCACGGTGAGCTGGTCGCCGGCCTTGATCTCCAGCCAGCGGATCTGCTTGCCCAGCCGGGCAATGAGATCCTTGGCCACGTCGATGTTGAAGCCGTCGTACGCGCCGTCCTGCCCCTTGAAGCTGATCAGCGGGACGTCCGAGCGGATGGCGACGATCAGGTCGTCCTTGTCCACGAGGGATTCCGGCCGCGCGGCGCCGCAGGCGGTGAGCAGCAGGATCAGGCAGATCAGCAGTTTTCTCACCGGTACTCCCTGAGTCGTGGCCAGATGCCGACCAGGATGAGCAGGGCGCCGGCGGCCAGCCCGGCGGGGATCGACCGCCACAGCGTCTCCAGGGCTCCGTCGCCGCTGTCGATGGCGCGCTCGAAGTCGGACTCGTGCCGCCGGACCAGCTCCTCCAGCACCTTGTCGTAGCTTTCGTAGGCCTGGGTGAGCTCGCCGTCCCAGAACTTGATCGCCGCTTCGGCCGACATGGTCCGCATCCGTGCGTCGGTCTGCTGGAACCTCTGGTAGGCGGCGAAGAGTCGTTCCCGGTCCTGGCCCGTCAGGCTGCCGAGCATTCCCTGGAAGTTCGTATGCAGCTTGCTCTGGTAGTCCGGCAGGCTGGTGGACTCGACGGCTGCGATCGTCCGGGACTTGTCCAGGAAGGTGTGTTCGTAGGTGTCCTTGCGGAAGCGGTCGAGCAGGTAGCGGCTCTGGTCTCCGTGCATGCTCTTGCTGATCGCCCGTGCTCTGGTCAGGGTGAGCACCGAGTCGAAACCGCGGCGCTTGGCCTCCTCCAGTGCCTGGCCCTGCCGGTTGAGCAGGGCCGTGCCGGTCACCAGGCCGGCCGCGGTGAGCACGGTGGCGACCACCAGGGCCGGCGCGAAGACCCGGCGGAACCTGCGGGTCAGGTAGGCCTGCAGGCCCAGCAGGCAGGCTAGAGCGAGCAGCCCGGTGGCGATGACGGCGGAGCGGGCCAGCGAGGTGGTCGAGCGCTCGGCGGCGTGCGCGCGCCTGACGATCGTCCCGGTTTCCAGGGTCAGGTTGTAGGCCTGGGGGAGCAGTTCGCGGTGCATGAGGTCGGTGGCCTTCTGATAGGCCTCGACCACATTGTCGGGCGGCTGTCCCGCGGTGTGCTTGGATTGCATGTCCAGCAGCCGGGCCTGGGCTGCCAGCCGTTCGTAGCGGCCCAGCCCCTCGATCAGCGACTCGACCGTGCGTTGCTCGGCGGGGTTGTCCAGGGCCAGCCGGTAGGCCTTGAGCAGGCCTTCGGAGATCTCCAGCCGTCGCAGGTCATAGCTGGTCAGGTCGGCCTGCTGCTGCGGGCCGTACTCCCTGCCCAGCAGCAGGGTCTCGGCCACCAGCGCGTCCATCTCCGACATCTGCCGATACAGGCCCGTGGTGGCGAGCACCTGCGGCCCGGCGTCATGCCCGATGGTGCGCAGGCCGGAGCCCGTACTCGCCGCGCCGGCCAGGATCGCGGCCAGCAGCAGCGTCAACGTCAGCAGGGACAGCCCGGACAGCGTGCGCACCCGTCCGGGGATCGACTCCTTGCGCCGGACCGGAGGCATCGCCGTCACCGTCATGGCCTGCTCCGGCGGGAGACGCCCAGATCGTTGGTGTGCACTGCGCCTCCCGAGATCGACTCGTGCTGGGAAATCGAGCATGGCTGCGGGCGCGGCAGATCCGCAAGTCGGATCGCCGACGGCCTCGGCCCCCGGACCCCCACCCCGGGATAGCAGGAGGTGAAGAGACGGCGGGCGGGGTGCAGCCCAGCATCGCCTGCCGGACGGCGCTCCAGTCCGACACCCGCCACCAGTCAACAGGGCACAGGTGCGGGTATGGGCGTTCGGGAACACCGTGCGACTTGTAGGTTGGGGGATAGAATGTTGAGGTGAGTCAGCGGACCGACATGGGCGCATCTGCCGAGCTGAATCCCCTCGAAATTGGGCCTGCGACCGAGGATGACCTCGCCGAAATCGTTAGGATCCTCAACTACACGATCGTGAACTCGATGGCTTCGTTCGCCGCTCGACCAACCAGCGTGGCCGAGCGGCGCAGCTGGTTTGAGCAGTTCTCCTCGACCGGGCCCTACCGGCTGCTAGTTGCTCGACGGGGCGATGCGGTTTTGGGCTATGCCTGCAGCCAGCCCTATCGCGACCACGAAGCCTTCCAGGAGACTGTCGAGGTCAGCATCGCGCTGGATGTGAGTTGCCGTGGCCAGGGTGTGGGGACTTTGCTGTATCGGGAGCTGTTCGCTTGCCTTGCCGGCGAGCCGGTTCACGTTGTTCTCGCGGGCATAGCCCTGCCCAATGACGCATCGGTTGCCCTGCACCGGAAGTTCGGTTTCACGGAGGTCGGTACGTTCCGCGAGTACGCAATCAAGAACGGTCAGTACATCAGCTCGCTGTGGGTGCAGCGTGTTTTGCCACCTGCTGATCAAGGCCGTTGAACTATTGACTGCAGGAAATCGTCGCTGATCCTGGGCCTGGTCGGGCAGCGCGTCCAGGATTTCGACCAACGCGGGCAGGCCGTCCGGGTCGGTGACAAGGCTGGCGGAGGTGACGTGCTCCAGGCGGCGGCGAGCACGTCGATCGGGGATGATGGCACGCGAACGCGGCCCCTGTTCTTGATCGACTGGCGTAAACAACCGACGATCATCCGGGGTCGACGGCGGACCGCATGCGCAAACCTGCTGGAGAGGGCACTCGCTCCCGGCCGGCCGGCTGATCTCAGTCCTTGGTCAGGTCGTTTTTGATCCAGTCCAGTACGGAGGTGTGGCGAGGACGCCAGCCGAGTCGGGCGCGGGCGCGCTCGCCTCGGACCCGGCTGTTGGAGCCGAGGGCGAAGACGGCGGCCTCGTAGCCCCACTCTTGGATCGCGGCGGCGATGTCCCACGCCTCTGCGGATCCCAGGCCCAGCGCCTCGGCGATGGCGGCGGTGATATCGGTGAACGACGCCTCACCGTTTTCCACGAAGTAGAACGACCCGGCGGGGGCCGCATCGAGCGCGAGCAGATAGAGGTCGGCCACGTCATCAACGTGGACGTTCGACCAGATGTTGCGTCCGGCACCGACCCTGCGGACGGTCCCGCTCTTGTAAGCCTGCCGGACCAGGGCGGGAATCTGCACGCTGTCGCGGCTCAGCCCGCGGCCGTGGCCGTAGATCAGAGTGTTGCACAGAACTACCGACCGGACCTTGCGGCCTGAGGCGGCCAGAACATACCGGTCGATCGCCACCCGCGCTTCCTTGTCGTCGGCCGGCCGCCAGGACGACTCCGAATCGAAAATCTCCTCCCCGAAGGTCTCCGCGGACGCCTCGCCGCGGGAATCGGTGCCCACGATGCTCGACCCGCTGGTGTGCAGCAGCGGCTTGCCTGATCCCGCGAGCGCCTCCACCAGTGTCTCCACGGCACCTCGGTGGTCGCTGTCGGCGGCGTTGACGACAGCGTCGGCGGCCTGTGCCTGCTCGGCGAGAAGGGCCTGGTCGTCCAGGGTGCCCAGGATCGGGGTCACGCCTATGCGCTCAAGCATCCGCGCCTTCTCGGGGCTGCGGACCAGGCCGGTGACCTGGTGGCCGGTCCGCAGCATCCGGTTGGCGACGGAGCCTCCGATGTATCCAGTGGCGCCGGTGACGAAGACACGCATGAGCCCTCCATGTACGTACAATATTTGCTTATACATACATTGTCTATGCATGGAATCCCTGTCAAACTGGTCCTCTAGGGAGGAAGGACAATGCCGCCGATCACCGGACGCGTCCCGCGCGTCGAACTGCCGTCGAACCTCGAAAGACGCTGGCAGGCGTTGAGACGCCTGGAGGCCGTCGTCCAGGAGGCACTGGACCGCATCCTGCAGAACGAGCACGGCCTGTCCGTCTCCGAGTACACCGCCCTCGCGGCGCTGGCCTACTCCGACGATGGCGGTCACCTGCGCCAGCAAGTCCTCGCCGACGCGATCCCGCTCCAGCAGAGCTCGGTCAGCCGCCTGGTTGCCCGGCTCGAGCGGAGGGGACTGACCGAACGCTTTCACTGCCCGACCGACCGGCGCGGTGTCTACACGCAGATCACTGATCGCGGCCGCGAAGCCGTCACTGCGGCGCGCGCGACCTATGCCAACGTCCTCGAACAGACTCTTGCCGGCATCAGCGGCGATCGGGAACTGGCCGCCCTGATCGAGCAACTTCACCAGGAGGCAGACCCGGCAAGCCCGTAAGAGTTGACGTAGCTGCCGGGTCGGCACCGGTCACGCCGAGACGGTCACTCGCTGCTGGGAGGGCGCGGGTGTTCCATGCGGGAGAGCCAGGTCGTGAGCAGTGTTTCGAGCGTCTCGGTCTCGGTGGGCGTCAGCAGATCCAGCAGGTCGCGTTCGTTGCGCATGTGGTCGGTGAAGGCCCGATCGATCAGTTCGCGTCCGGGCCTGGTGAGGGCGACGATTCGGCCACGCTGGTCGTCATCGGAACGGCGGCGGGTGACGAGCCCGGCTCGCTCCAGGCGGTCGATCCTCTTCGTCATCGCGCCGGTGGTGACCATGGTGTGCGCGGCGAGCTCGCCGGGGGCCCGTTCGTAGGGCTCGCCGGCGCGACGCAGAGCGCACAGGACGTCGAATTCTCCCTCGCTGAGACCGTAACGGCCGTATACGAGGCAGAGCCTCTCGGTGAGCTGGTCCGCCAGGCGGTGCAGTCGGCCGATCACTCCCTGCGGGGAGACGTCGATGTCGGGGCGTTCGCGGCGCCAGTCGGCCTGGATGCGGGCTACGCGGTCCAGCGGTTGCCGGTCTTCCATGGACACCAATATAGCTTCCCTGGAAGTTATATTGTCTTCCATGGAAGCTAATGTGCGCTGGGTGGCACTGACCGCGGTCGCGCCGGTGGCCTGGGGGACCAACTACTTCGTCACACACGAGTTCCTCCCCGCAGACCGCCCGCTGTACGGAGCCGCTCTGCGGGCGCTGCCCGCCGGCCTCGTTCTGCTGGCCTTGTGCAGGCAGCGGCCGCGCGGCGCGTGGTGGTGGCGATCCGCCGTGCTCGGGCTGCTCAACGTGAGCGTGTTCTTCGTCCTCGTCTACGCCGCTTCCCAGTTGCTTCCGACGAGCGTCGCCTCGACCGTCATGGCGGTGTCCCCGCTGACGATGATGCTCATTGCCTGGTCCCTGGTGTCCGAGCGGCCCAGCATTGGGCACCTGGCCGGCGCCGCGATCGGGCTCGCCGGGGTGTGTCTCATGCTGCTCACGGGGGCGGGAGGGGTGAGCGTGCCGGGAGTCCTCGCCTCGGCCGCCGCCATGCTGGTGTCGTCCTTCGGCCACATCTTGGCCAAGCGGTGGAGCGCCGGTGTCGATGTGCTCCCCTCGACCGCCTGGCAGCTCACTGCCGGAGGTCTGTTCCTCCTCCCGATCGCCGCAGTCGCGGAGGGCCCTCCGCCCGAGCTCTCCACGCCGGCGCTCATCGCGTTCGGCTACGTCGCTTTGGTCGCCACTGCGCTGGCCTTCGCCGCCTGGTTCACCGGGCTGCGGCACCTGCCCGCGGGGACAGTGGGTCTGATCGGACTGCTCAACCCCGTGACGGGCGTGCTGCTCGGCACCGCGGTCGCCGGAGAGGTGTTGACGGGCCAGCAACTGTGCGGACTGATGCTGGTCCTGATCGGAGTCGTCCTCGGCCGGCCCATGCGCGCGGGCCAACGAGGAGTGAACACTCCAGAAGTAGTTGACGCGGCATCGCGCCCACGACAGCCAGGATGACCAGGTTGCAGGCCACGTGCACGACGATGGCCAGCGGGAGGCCGTGCTCGAACGTGATCAGGAACAGGAAGATCCCCATGCGCCAGGACCAGACAAAGCCGAGACCCCATGCCCGCGCCGAAGGCCAAGCTGGCTGAGGGATTTCGGTCCTGGCTTGAAGCCTCCTCACGAGCCAACCGCGCCTACCAGCACGGATGCGGCATCCGGGTAGTCATCCCGGAGAAGACTGGCCTTCCACCCCGCCTGAAGATCCGAACCCAGAACAGGCCCTGGACGAGTAGGTCCTAAGCCCCTGCAGAGCGGAGTGTGGCCGTAACGAAGGGTGTTGACGATCGGTGTGTGAAGACAGAACCTCAACACCCTTCTCGCCGCACTTACGTCGGGATCCATGACTGGCTCGGGACCGGCCGCGAATGGGACGCAGGCCGAAGCTGACCGACGCCGAGCTACGGGTCGGCGCTCGCATCGCCCAGCGCATCCTCGCCCTGACCGCCGCCATCTGACACAACCGTCACACCAGCCAGGCCATCACCCGGTCGCTGATCGCCTACGACCACTGACCCGACTATGGACTTACTCGTCTGGAGGGGCGACGTACAGGGAGAGATGCGTACTGGCTCACCCTCTCAGCGGACTCAGGGCGGAGCCCCAGGCGTGGATCTGGTCGAGGACGAGGTTCAGCCGGTCCTCGTGGTGGGCGGCGGGCCTGAAGCCGTCGGCGAAGTCGGTGTGGATGGACAGCCCGACCTGGTTCGACACGGTGGCCACGCTGAGCAGGCCGAGGACGTGGCGCAGGTGCGCGATGGCGCGCGGCGCGCCGTCCACGCCGTAGCCGACGAATCCGGCCGCCTTGTTGTTCCATTCCTTGTACAGGAAGTCGAGGGCGTCCTTGAGCGCGCCCGGGTAGGAGTTGTTGTACTCGGGGGTCACGATCACGAACGCGTCCAGGGACGAGATCTTGGCCGACCAGCGCCTGGTGTGCTCGTGCTGGTAGTTGCCCGTGGAGGGGTGCTCGGGCTCGTCCAGATGTCCCAGGTCGTAGTCCTTCAGATCGACGATCTCATACTCGGCGTCGCCCCGCTTGGCCGCCAGATCGCGGACCCAGTGCGCCACCGCCTCGCCGTTGCGGCCGGGACGGGTGCTGCCCAGGATGATGCCAACCTTCAGCATGTCAGTGCTCCCTTAGGGGTTTCCGGTTACCTGAACCACCGTAGGAGACAAAGATTGAGATAGTGAATGCGCAGGTGTCCGAGTTTTATACGCCATCGTCTCATCGGTTAGACTCAGCGCTCGTGGATGTGCTGAGCGACGTGGTCGCGTTCATGCGGACCGGGCGTCCGATATCCGCCCGCGTCTCGTGGCGTGCGCCGTGGGGGCAGGCGTTCCCCGCCTTGCCGGGGTCCGCGGGCTTCCAGGTGGTGCTGCGCGGGTCCTGCTGGCTCGTGCCCGAGGACAGCGAGCCCGTCCCGCTGAGCGTGGGCGACGTGGTGTTCCTGCCGCACGGCAACGCGTTCGGGCTGGCCGACGATCCCGCGCGCCCGCTGGCCGAGGCCGACTGCGCGCTGCACTCCGAGTTGTACGCCTCGACCGGCTTCGACGGCACCGGCGCCGAGACGGTCATCCTGTCGTGCGGCTACCGGCTCCATGCCGACAGGGTCCACCCGATCCTGGCCTCGCTGCCCGGCATCATCCACCTGCCCGCGAAGCTCGGCTGCCATCCGGAGCTGCGGGCCGCCGTCGAGCTGCTGGCCGGCGAGATCGACAACCCCAGGCTCGGCGCCGACACCGTCGTGTCGTCCCTGCTCGACACGTTGCAGCTCTACATCCTGCGGGCCTGGTTCGAGAGCGACGACGAGCCCTGCAGGCTGTCCGGCTGGGCCGCCGCGCTGGCCGACCCGGCCATCGGCCGCGCGCTCAACGCCATCCACTCCGAGCCCGACCGCCGCTGGACGGTCGAGTCGCTGGGCGCCCACGCGGGCCTGTCGCGGGCCGGCTTCGCGCGCCGCTTCACGGAGTTGGTGGGGCGGCCGCCGCTGGCTTATCTGACGTGGTGGCGGCTGGCGAGCGCGGCCCGCATGCTGCGCGAGTCCGACGCGTCGGTGGCGGAGGTGGCCGAGCGGGTGGGGTACGCGTCGGAGTTCGCCTTCGGCAACGCCTTCAAGCGGGAGTACGGCGTGGCGCCCGGCCGGTACCGGCGCTGCTCCGCCGTGGCCTAGACGAGTAAGTCCTAAGTCGCTGCGGTGCGGAGTGCAGCGGAGTGCAAAAGTAACGAAGGGTGTGTTGGGTGCGGCGCTTCCTCAGGGAGCCGGGTAACCAGGCTATGAGGCGGTATCTGTCCTGGTAGTGGGTGTGATGGACGCGCTCGTGCTCACGCGCGAGCGGCACCTTCCAAGGGTGGTTTCCGGCCCCATTGGTAGATCTCGACTGTCTTGATCGAGCGTCCTACATCAACCGACAGTTCGGCGCCCCCGAAACAGACACCCACAGCAACAGACGGAATCCGCAGGCCATGGTGCCCTTCTGGCGAGACTTCCTCTGATCTACCTTGCACGCGCTTCAGCTGGACCGCTCGCGCGGCAAGCGACCGGCCTCTGCACCCCGTAGTACGTCAGAGTTACGCGGAATGTGCACCCTGCAGCGGGAGGCCGACTACAAGCGGTGATCCATACCTTCGATGCCCGAGCACCATCACCGGCACGGAAGGACCACCGCCCATGGCGACCCGCTCGCGTGGCAGCCGCCTGCGCCGCCTCTTGCTCGCAACGCTCGTCGCCACCTCGGTGGCGGTGCCGATGACGGGCGCGACCCGGCCCGGAGCGGTACCGGCACCCGTTCCCGCCCCCGCGCCCCCACTTGGCGCCGCGACCCCGGCCGCACTCGCCGAGCGGTACGCGGCCAGTCGCGCGGAGATCCTGGCGGCTGGACGGACGGCGGCCCGGCACGGCCACCACTGGCGCGCCTCGATGCTGCGCGAGATGGCTGCTCCCGCACGGCACTTCCTGTCCTTCGACGGTCGTGACGGCGGCCGGACCGTGGAGGTCTTCGGCGAGTTGTCCAACGCCCAGCGGATCGCCGTGCTGGTCCCCGGCGCCGGCATCAACCTGGACAAGTACGGGCTGCTGCGCGGCGGCTCGATGAGGCTCAGAGAAGCGCTGGGCGACGGGTCGGCCGTGATCGCCTGGCTCGGGTACGCCACGCCGAGCAGCGTGAGCCTCCAGGCGATGACTCCCGGCCGCGCCGACGAGGCCGCCCCCGGCCTGCGCGCCTTCGTACGGGAGCTGCGCGTGGCCAGGCCGGGCGTACGGGTGTCACTCCTGTGCCACTCCTACGGCTCCGTGGTGTGCGGCCGAGCCGCGCCGGGACTGGACGTCGCCGACATCGTCCTGTTCGGCAGCCCTGGCGCGGGCGCGGCCGACGCCGCCGCACTGCGTACGCCGGCCGCGGTGTGGGCTGGGCGCACCGCCGGAGACTGGGTCGGCGGCCTGCCGCATGTGTCCATCGAGTTGCCGTTCGTCACAGTGGGGCTGGGCGGCGACCCGATCTCGCCCGGATTCGGCGCCCGGATCTTCGCGGCGGGCGGCGGCGGGCACAGCGACTACCTGGCGTCCGGATCCACGGCGCTGGCGAGCATCGCGCGGATCGTGTCCGGACGGGCTGACGACGATGCGTGACCTCGTCGCGCGGCTCGACGCCGAGACGCCGCCCGATCGCGACCGCGCCCTGGACGCTCTGCGCGCGCTGGCCATCCTCGGCGTGGTGGCCGGGCATTGGCTGGTGACCGCGCTGGTCGTGGAGAGCGGGACGGTGCGGGTCGCCAGCCCGCTGCGGTCCATGCCGCAGCTCGCCCCGGTTTCCTGGGTGTTCCAGACCCTCGCGGTCTTCTTCCTGGTGGGCGGGCTGGTGGGGACGCGGAGCCACCAGCGTGCCCGGGCGCGCGGCGTCCCGTACGGGCGGTGGCTCGTGCGCCGGACGGCCAGGCTGTTCCGGCCGGCGGCGGCCGTGCTGGCGGTGTGGGGCATGGCAGCCCTCGCGATGCTGGCCTGCGGGGCGAGGCTGGAGAGCGTACAGGCGCTGGTCAAGCTCGTGCTGTCCCCGATGTGGTTCCTGCTGGTCTTCGTGGCACTGACGGCGGTGACCCCATTGGTGGCGAGACTGCACCCGGTGTGGCCGCTCGCCGTGGTCGTATGTGTTGATGTAGCCAGGTTCGGCCCGCTGGGCGGGCTCGTGGACGCGGCAGCCGGACCCGGAGGGGGCACGAGTTGGGGGGTCAACGGGGTCAACGTGGCGGCCGGGTGGCTGGTGCCGTACTGCCTTGGGGCGGCCTGGGCCCGTGGCCGCCTGCGAGGGCGCGTGACCGGATGGGCGCTGCTGCTCGGCGGCACGGCGGTCACCGCCGCGCTCGTCACGTGGGGCGGCTACCCTGCCGCCATGGTCGGTGTGCCGGGGGCGCCCCTGTCCAACCTGGACCCGCCTTCCCTGGCCGCCGTCACCTTCGGGCTGGCCCAGTGCGGTGGGGCCCTGCTGCTGCTCGGTCCGCTGAGGCGGCTGCTGCGTCGCCCGGCGGCCTGGGCCGCCGTGGCGCTGTCCAACCTCGCCGCGATGACGATCTTCCTCTGGCACCAGACTGCGATGATCGCGGTCACCTCCGTCGGCCTGGTCGCCGAGAGCGCGATGCTGAGGGCCGGAGGAGTCGGGGACGGGACGACTGGGACCGGGCCACTCGGGGGCGGAATGCTGCCCGGCCTGCACACCGCTCCCGACGGACCAGGCTGGGTGCTCGCTCGGGTGGCCTGGTTACCGGTGTTCGCGGCGGCGCTGCTGGTGTGCTGCGCCGCGTTCCACGGGTACGAGCGACGACGAACCCGCTCAAAGCCGGTTGCGGCGCGTCGCCACGCTGGATCATCCTGACCAAGGCAGAGGAGATGTAGGGCGAGGTGGGCAGGCTGCGAAGGGTACTGGGCACGTTACGCGCGGACCTGTGGGCGACGGCCGCCGACCCGCTCCCTCGCATGGCGAGGCCGCGCTTGCTGTCCCGGCTCCCGCACGTTCTGGTCATCCTGTACGCGCTGGTCATGGGCATGTTCCCTGACGGAGAAGGCGTGGACCCGACGGTCCCGCTGCTCGCCATGGTCCAGGCGGCGATCCTCGTGATTGCGATGTGGCGCCCGCTGCCCGCCTGGTGGGCGTCGATCGCGGTCATGGTCATCGGTGCGAGGACGGGAACGACGTACCTCTCGCAGGGCGAGAGCTTTCCCTGGATGGTGGCCCCGGAGACGCCCAGAGGACCGGCTTCCCCGAGGACCCTGTATGCCGACGCGGTGGCTTTCCCGTGGACGGGCTCCGGCATCGCTCTGCAGGCCGGGGTGCTGTTCCTGCTCGCTCTCCGCGTACGCCCCCGCGTCGCGGCCGAGGTGCTGGCGATCACCACGCTGGCGGGAGCGGTATGCGTGGTGTTCATCCCCGAGGGCAGCTGGGGCGGCGATGCGCTGGTGGCCCTGTTGGTCGACGCGGTCGCGGTCGCGGTCGGGGCGGGGGTGCGCCTGCTCAGGACGACCCGTACCCGGCTGGAGGTCCAGGAGGAGTTGACCGCCGAGGAGCGGGCCCGCCGCACGCTGCTGGAGGAGCGCAACAGGATCGCCCGCGAGCTGCACGACGTGGTCGCGCACCACATGTCGGTGATCTCCATTCAGGCGCAGGTGGCGCCGCACCTGGTGGAGAACCCGCCCGACGAGCTGAGGGAGAACCTCGCGGGCATCCGCGAGAACGCCGTCGAGGCGCTGACCGAGCTACGCCGGGTCCTGGGCGTACTGCGGGCACAGGACACACCTGGGGATACACCCCAGCCCACGCTTGACCGGCTCGACGAGCTGTTCGCGAATGTGCGCGGCGCAGGACTCACGCTCACCGCCGAGACCGCGGGCGAGCCGCGTCCGCTGTCGCCCGGGGTGGAGCTGTCGGCGTTCAGGATCGTGCAGGAGGCGCTCAGCAACGCCATGCGGCACGCGCCGGGCGCGCCGGTGGCGGTCCGGCTGTGTTACCACCCCGACGCCCTCACGATCCGAGTCGTCAACGCCGCGCCGGCTGCGCCGGCCCCACCCTCGCCCGGTGCGGGGCACGGGCTGCTGGGAATGCGTGAGCGCGCGGCCATGCTGGGCGGCGATCTCGTCACCGGGCCCACGCCGGTCGGCGGTTACGAAGTAAGCGTGTTCCTGCCCGTCGACTCACAGAAAGGCATTGAGGCCACCCCATGACGAGCATCCGCGTGCTCATAGCCGACGACCAGATCATGGTCCGTCAGGGCTTCACCGTGCTGCTCAACGCCGAGCCTGACATAGAAGTCGTCGGCCAGGCCGTGAACGGCCTCGACGCCGTCGCGAAGATCGCCGAGCTCGACCCTGACGTCGTGCTGATGGACGTACGGATGCCCGAGCTGGGCGGCATCGAGGCGACCCGCCGCATCGCGGGGGAGCCGGACGCCACCGTGAAGGTCCTGGTCCTGACCACCTTCGACCTCGACGATTACGTCTACGAGGCGCTGCGCGCGGGCGCGTCCGGCTTCCTGCTCAAGGACGCATCGGCGGCCGAACTGGCCCATGCGGTCCGGGTGGTGGCGGCCGGGGACGCCCTGCTCGCGCCGAATGTCACCAAGCGCCTGATCGCCGAGTTCTCGCGGGTGACCGGCGCCCCGCGCAGCCCGCTGAAGGAGCGCGTGGGCGACCTGACCGAACGGGAGACCGAAGTGCTGTCGCTGGTTGCGCAGGGCCTGTCGAATGCGGAGATCGCCGAGCGGCTGGTGGTCGCCGAGCAGACCGTCAAGACGCATGTGAGCAGGATCCTGGTCAAGCTTGGGCTGCGTGACCGCACCCAGGCGGCGGTCTTCGCGTACGAAACGGGACTGGTGCGCCCGTCGGGCTACTAGACGAACGTAGCCAAGGGTTGTGCTCATGCTTAGATCATTCAGGCACTGCCGTCCGCGCCTGCGATCGCGCCAGCGAGGTCGGCCAGGTCGTCGTCGGTGTAACCGGCCGCAAGCAGCAGGTCTGGGTCGGTGTAGCGGATGTCGGCTAGGACCTCGGCCAGGATCTGCGCCTCCCAGCCGCCGCGCTCGGTGAGCCGGTGTTCGCGACCAGGTACGCCTCCGCGTCGGCGACGTGTACAGCTTCGGATGACCCCGGCGATATAGGGGAAACATACCGGCCTCCTCTACCCTCCGTATGTCTTTCCCTGGCTCAACGGACAAGCTCGGCCTCCGCCTCGGTGGTCGGAGAGTTGGGTCCGGGGCCCCTTCTGAGGAGAAACACACTATGCCCGGATCTCTATCGCGCCGCAGCCTGTTCAGGATCGGTGGTGGGGCCGTGGTCGCGGGGGCGGCCGCGTCCCTGGCCCGTGACGTGTTGGCCCCCGACGCGGCGCAGGCGGATACATGGCATTCCCGGCTCGTCTACCCGGGCGCCGACGGCCGGCTTGTCTACAAGCCGGATTCACGAGGGAAGGTGATCCCGGACTTCAGCTGGGCCGGGTACCGCAATGGTCAGACGCCGATCCCTTCCGTCCCAGTCGTCAAGGAGATCGGCCCTGTCGCGGGTGACAACACCGCGCACATTCAGGCCGCGCTCGACGAGGTGGGCGCGATGCCGCTCCGCGCCAACGGGTTCAGAGGGGCGCTGCTCCTCAAGGCCGGTCACTACATCGTCGACGGCACGCTCCGGATGAAACACGACGGTGTCGTGTTGCGCGGGGTCGGCAAGGAAGACGACACGTCGGTCAACACGGTCATCACCGGTACCGGCGACGGGAGCAGGAGCGCGGTCCTCTTCGTCGGTGGTACGTCCGGCGGCTGGGAATCGCAGGTGCCCGGCACCAAGACCGGCATCACCTCCAGCCTGGTCACGACCGGACAGCGCCGGATCACCCTGGCATCGACGGCCAACCTCAAGGTCGGCGACAACATCATCATCTATCACCCCCACACCCAGCAGTGGACCGACGCGATCAACGGCGGGGGCGTGGTGAACGAAGCTCCCTGGGCCCCCGGCGCGCTGCCCGAGCTGCCCATCATGTACAACAGGTACATCCGGGAGATCGTCGGCAACGACATCATCATCTGCGCCCCCGTCTTCAACGATCTACGACGGTCCCTGTCCCAGTCCTACGTATACGTCTGGGACCAGGCCGGGCTCGTCCGTAATGTCGGTGTGGAGAACCTCCGCATCGACATGGGCGATCCATCGAGCACTAGCGAGGACCACCCGCAGAGCTGCATCTTCGTCAGCAGGGTCGAGGACGCGTGGGTCATGAACGCCGCGCTCCTGCACTTCTCGGTCTCCGGCGTCTGGGTGCAGCGCAGCACGCGGGTTACCGTGCAGCGGGTTCGGGCCGTCCAGCCTCGTTCCCAGATCATCGGAGGGAGGCGGTACAGCTTCTGCGCCGGTGGCATGTCCCAGCAGGTCCTCTTCAGCGACCTGATCGCGTTCCATGCGCGGCACGCCTTCATCGGCACGGGGATGAGCACCTGCTCTGGCAATGTGTGGCTGAACGGGTACAACAAGTATGGCTACAACGAGACCGGCGGCCATCACCGGTGGAGTCAGGGGCTCCTGTACGACAACATCCAGGAACTGTCCAACCAGAGCGAGAACGATTGGGTCCTGGCCCTGCACAATCGCGGAGACAGGGGAAATGGGCATGGCTGGTCCTCGGTGAACAGCGTGGCGTGGAACTGCACCGTCGACAACGGCAAGAAGCTGTGCGTGCAGACTCCACCGACCGCCCAGAACTTCGCCATCGGCACTACCGGCATCGTCACCGGGCAGAACTGGTACACCAACCACCAGACCGGCTATGTGGAGGGGACCAACCGGCCGGGGCTGGCACCTGACTCCCTCTACCTGGCGCAGCTCGCCGATCGGCTCCGCGGCTCGTAAGCGATGAGCGTCGGCCGCGCCTCACTGGGCACGGCCAACGTCGCTCCGGCCTACCTCCGTCCAGGCCGTCCGCCCCTGCCCTCGGCCACCGCACGAACCCGCTGTGCTCTGGGACCGTACGCCGACAGACCCCGGACTCCAAACGGCGTCGGGAGGGGACGGTGCCGTTGATGTAGCGGGTCTTGGTGGTCTGGGCCATCGTCTGCTGCCAGACGGCCATGTCGGCGCGCAGGTATAGGCGCCTTCGTAAGTGTGCGCCACGAGGCCTGGCGATCGCGGGTCTTGCCGGCCTCGCGGTGAGCGTGCCTCCCCTGATCGGCTGGTTCAGAGTCCTCGCCCGGCAGGTGGGACCGGGCCAGGTCCTCACAGGGGCGCGCCGGGACTGACGCTGTGACAGGAGGTTGCGGGAGCGGAGCCGGTCCAGGAACCGGTCCATCAGGTGTCGCAGGGCAGGCCGCGCGGCTCCAGAGCGAAGCCGTGTCCGCCCTGCGCGTAGGGGCAAAGGCCGTTGTCGATCGTGCTGACCTCCGAGGATGCGAGACCACGCGGATGCGCTGGGCCCGTGTACGGCCGCATACCTTGGTCGCCGGCCCAGCGTCACGCCTGCCAGGTGGCCAACCAGCTCGCCGTCGCCCGCGCCCACGGGGTGAACGCCTTGATGCCTGACGCAGCGCCGCCGTCGCCGTTCACCCGTCCGCCGGGGCGGACCTGCTGGAGGCGGACGGCCACGGCCCTGGACCGCTGCCATGAAGGCCAGGACCTGGCTTTCCCTGCTGGTGAGACGCTGCAGTGCGCCACGGCCCGGGCCGGCGCCGTCGACCAGGGCGGTGACGACATCGGGGTCGAGGACGGTGCCGCCCCTGGCGTGATGCGCACAACACGCTGACGCAAGAACCGCCCGCGACGCCCACGGCCGACACGATCCCGGCGACGCCATTGGACATGGCCAGCAGCAGGGCATCCCGAGCAGGACACCGAGCGTCCCGGCGATCCAGCCGGTCACGCGAAGGAGGCCGGCCCGGCGGGCGTCGACGGTCATGACCGAATGGTGGCCTGTGGTCACGGCTCAGGGCAACAGCGTCATCCAGGAGCGCGCACTCCGGGAAAACCCGGACCCAATCGGCGGGCCGCCACCCATGAAAGCCCCCCTCACCCAAGGCCATCGTGATGGCCATAAGCACCTACCACCCGCCGGCAGCCACCGCCGGCGCAAACCTCGATTCGTCGATTCCGATCTCCGAGAAGGCGACAGAAGGGGAAAGGCAACCATGTTCATCACATCAGTTCGCCGCGGCCTTGTCGTCGCCGTGATCGTGGCCGCCGCTTCCGCCCTGGCCGGCAGCGTCGGCCATGCCGACGGCCACCCCGGCCACGGCAACCCGAACAAACCCCAGGCCGGCACCTTCATGGCGTCCAATTGATCGGTCACCCCGTTCCGCGCATAGGGCAGGTCCCCAGACACCCGGGAACATCGCCCGGTCGCAGGGGAGCGCACGTCGTGTTCCCGCGTCCGTTCGGATCGGAGGGTACGGCCCGGCAACCGGGCTGCGATATCGCCGAACGGGGCGACGTCCCCTTCCCCCACAGGGGGGAACGCACCCGTCGCGTCCGCCCCCAAGGGGAACGCCCCGATCAGCCCGTAGGCCGCTGACCTCGACGCCGCCGACGCGCACTCTGGTTGACGGCAACCACCGATCGCTCACTTCGAAGGAAACCCGATGTCCACGACTGCCTCTTCGTACGATCCGCAAGCCTCGTCAAGCCGCGTCCTCACACCCCGTAAACCATGCAAACGCGCTTTCACGAAAGGGCATCTCATGAACACCATCCGCAAAATGGCCGGCGCGGCCGCGGCCACGGCTCTCCTGACCGCCGGGCTGTCGATCTCCACCACGGCGGGCGCGCACGCGCAGACCGGGGCCGACCCGAAAACCTTCTACTGGAACAACCCGCAGCGGGCGGGGGACTGCACCATGTTCGAGGGTGCGAGCTGGACCCTGCACCCCAACGGGACCGCATACTTCGACGCTGTCGTCACCAGCAGCGACGACAGCGACGCGTGGCTGATGTGGGCGCGGCTCAAGGACGCCAACGGCGCCGTGCTCGGCGCGCTGTCCAACGCACGTATCCAGGATCCCACTGACCGGGCCAAGTTCGTCAAGAACCTGCCCAGCCACACCCAGCGCTACCGGTGGTTCGCCTCCGGACGCTTCAACCCCAACCTGTTCCCGCTCATCAAGCGCATGTCCCTGAGCAAGCACTGCTGACCCGACGCACTGAGCGGTCCCCTTCGACAACCGCCTCATCCCCAAACAGCTCGCGCCCATGCTGACACGTCGGTGGTCGACAGCTAGCACGGGCGCGAGCTGACCGTCGACCACATTCGCGCTGGCGTGAGATTCGGGCGGGTCCCTGACCACCATCGTGGGAAAGGCCGAGTCCGGGGGCTTGGTGAAGAAGGAGTGAGCCGCCGTGACATCGGCGGCCAGGTGGACGCCGACCCGAGCTCATAGATCGCGGGCCCCTCCAGCCAGAGGCTCGGGGTGGTCGACCAGGTGCATCCCGCTTCGTCATATTTCTGCTCGGCGAGCGTGACCACTTGCTCCACCTGCTCGACGGTGAGCAGCGAGCAAGGATCGAGGGCCCGGGTGAACCTGCCTGGCCCGGACGGCGGGGGACTGGCGGTCTGGGCCGGGCGAGGTGGTGGGGGATCCGCCGAGCAGGCGGCTCATCGGCTGGCGAGGAAGTCCGTCAACACCGGAGCCAGCACGTGGGGAGGAACGATGTGTGGCTGGCCTGGCATGACGTGGTGATGTCCGTTGGGCATGGCGGCCGCGAGCTGCGTGCCGGTATCGATCATCCATGCGAGGCTGGCGCCGCCGCACAGCAGCAGCGTGGGGATATGCACGCCAGCGGCTTGCTCAGCCGGTGTGGCGCCGCCTCTGCTGCTCGCGCTGACCACCTCAAAGGGGTCATGGGGCAGCGTGTGCGCGATGGCCAGCACCGCGGGATCGTTGCTCATCTGGTCCACCATCTGCTGCGGCATTCCGGTCGGCGCCAAGAACAGCTCGATGGCTTCGGCTCGGCGGTCCTCGGCGAGCAGGGCGCGGATGGCCTCGGCCTGCTGGCGTGCGGCCTGTTCCTCGGCGGCCTGGCGCTGGTGCTGGTCTTCATCGTCGTGGGTGGGGGTGAAGGGTGGCTCGTGCAGGACGAGCTTGGTGATGGGCAGGCCGGCGGCGGCCGCGTGCAAGGCGAGGGCCGCTCCGGAGGAATGGCCGTACAGCGCTGCAGTTCCTCCGGTTTCGGCGATGAGCGCGCCGAGATCTTCGATCTCGCGCTGGACGGTGCATACGCCGATGCCGCCGCTGTCGCCGCGGCCCCGCCGGTCGTAAGTGATCACGGGGACGTGTCGTGCCAGTTGCTCGGCCAGCGCGCTGGTCGCCGTGCGGTCGCACAGCGCCGCGGCTATCAGGATGACCGGCGGGCCATCGCCGCCGAACCGCTCGAAGGCGATGGAGGTGCCATCTGCCGAGATCACTTTGTTCATCACATTCCTCCGGTATTCAGGCAGGCGGCGCGGCGCCGCTGCAGATGGGCGCGTTCGGCATCGGTGCGGACCAGCCGCAGGGCTGTGTCGAACGCGGCAGCCGCGTCCTCGCGGCGGTCCAGCCTGCACAGCAGCTCGGCCCGCACCGTAGGGACCAGATGGTTGGCCGGCAGGACCTCCTCCAGGCCGTCGATGAGGCTCAACGCCGCCTCCGGGGACCCGGCCTCCGCGACCGCGACCGCTCGGTTGAGGCGGATGACGGGCGAGGCGGTGCGGCGTTCCAGCTCGGCATACAGCCAGGCGACGCGCGGCCAGTCCGTGGCCCCGGTCGTGCTGTGCTCGGCGGCGATCAGCGCCTGGAGGTGGTACTCGCCGGATGCCGGGCCCAGCCTGCGCAGCAGGTCCAGACCGTGATCGATCTCGTCGTGGCGCCACTTCGCGCGGTCCTGGTCGGGCAGCAGGACCAGCCGACCCTCGCCGTCGAGGCGGGCGTCGCGCCGGGCGTGCTGCAGGATCATCAGCGCGAGCAGGGCGAGGATCTCCTCCTGCGCCGGCAGCAGCTCGCCGAGCAGGTAGCCGAGCCGGATCGCCTCAGCGGCCAGCCCCGGCCGCTGATACTCCGGGCCCGTGGTGGCCCGGTAGCCCTCCGTGAACAGCAGGTAGACGACCTTCAGCATGACGCCGAGCCGCTCGGGCAGGTCATCGGCGCTTGGCCGGCGCAGCGGGATGCCAGCCTGTGCCATCTTGGCCTTGGCCCGCGTCAGCCGGGCGTACATCGTCGGTTCGGGCACCAGAAACAGGCGGGCGATCTCCGCCGCTTTCAGCCCGGCCCCGAACCGCAACATCAACGCCGCCCGCGCGTCGGCGGACAGCGCCGGGTGGCAGCAGGCGAACAGCAGCCGCAGCCGCTCATCCGCGATGGCGTCCGGGTCGGGGTCCGGCACCGGGTCGGTCACCATCAGCAGCGGCAGCCGCCGCCGGTCGTTGTCCTCGCGGCGGATCCTGTCGAGCGCGCGACGATGCGCGATCGTCAGCAGCCAGGCAGCCGGGCGGTCCGGCACGCCCTGTTCTGGCCACGTCCGAGCGGCCGCGAGGAAGGCGTCCTGCAGGCCGTCCTCGGCGACGTCGAACCGGCGCAGCCGGGTGAGGAGCAGGGCGAGCAGGCGCGACCAGTGTTCCCTGTAGGCCTGCTCGACCGCGTCGTGGGCGTTCAGCTGCCGCTCCCCCGCACCGGTACGATCGGCCGGATCTCGACTACACCCTCCGGTAGCTGCTTGGCCAGCGCGATCGCCATGTCTAGGTCGGCCGCCTCGATCAGGTAGAAACCGCCGAGCACCTCGCTGGTCTCGGCGAACGGGCCGTCGGTGACGCTCACGTCGTCGCCCTGGCGCCGCAAGGTGGTCGCCGAGCTCGCCGGCGCCAGTTCCTTGCCACCGCGCATCGCGTCCCGCTCCGCCAGCATGGCGGCGAAACGCTCATGCCGCGCGTTGTTCTCGCGGATCTGATCCTCATCGCGCGAGGCCCAGACCTTCTCGTCGCCGTAGATCAGCAGCGCGTACTCCATGCCAGATTCCTTTCTCCAGGCGTCACCGGTGCGGCATCGCCGTAGTAATGACTCCGCCGCACGCCGATATTCGACATCACGTCGAGATTGATTTTCTGCCCCCGCTGGAGTGAAGCCTGCTGGTCGCCGTCTACGCCGCTTTCGTGGTGGGCGGCTACCTGCTCTACGGCGCAACCGCCACGGGCGCCTGACCACCCTCAAGGCACCCGGTGGGTTTCGGTGGTTTGCGTACACAGAGGGCCAAAGGACGGATCCTGACAAAGAGGCAAGATCAATTTGGCTGGTCAGAACGAACCCGCGAACGCTAGGTAACGGTCTAATCACTGCTGGCCGTATTGTGCCGGTTCGGCTCTACCGTGCGGGCCATGCCGGTGGAGTTTCTCAGCGATCAGGAAGCGGCCGCCTACAGCCGCTCAGTGCTTCGGTGTCGCAGGCGGATCTTGAGCTGTTCTTCTACCTGCGCGATGACGATCACGAGCTGATGGCGCAGGCCAAGCTGCGAGGTGATCACAATTGCCTCGGCTTCAGCATTCAGCTCACCACCGTGCGTTTTCTCGGCAGGTTTCTGGCCGATCCGCTGGAGGGGATGCCGACCGAGGTCGTTCGAGCCTGGCGACGAGTTCATCGTCGACGTTACCGATGAGCACCGTCGCTACGTCTTCCCCCTCGGGCCCGGCCGTACCACGTGGCTGCACCGCCTGATCGCCACGGAACTGGCCACCCACTGCAATGACCGGCCCGGCGGCAACGGCCGGTGCGAGCACTGCCACGGCACCGGGCTTGCCTCCCCCTTCTGATCCATCCCCTTCTCGGCCCCGGCTCCCTTGTCTGGAGGCGGGGCCGGTCCTTGCATACCCACGTCCCGTCGGCCGAACGCCACCACCGCCGCGGGCTCTTCTTTCTACTCGGCAGACAACCACCAACACCCTGCCGTGCGTCGGATCGGGGATGTCGCGGCGACGATCTGCGGGGACATCCCCGGATGCTCCGGTTCTCGGGGCAGGGGGCCGCCGGGGGCCGGGGAGGCACGGCTCAGCGAGGCGACCCCTAGGAAGACCATCAAATCCGGGAATCCCACGCGTTCAACGGTCCTCAATGGAATCACTGGTGGCACTCGGATTCGCCGCCCCGCCCTCGCCTGCCTTCGCCCCGATGGCCGCCACCATCGTGCCCACCGTGGTCATCCTCGGTCGGTTCACCACCGTCCGGCGCCGACGCCGGCCTGCAGGAGGGCATACGCTCGCGGCAGGAGAGATCGCAAGCCGGTTCCCCATCAGCGCGCCGTCCATCTCCCGCCACCTCGGCGGCCTCAAGGGTGCGGGCCTAGTCACCGAGCGCCGCGACGGCAACCGCATTCTTTACACGCTCGCCGAGGAGCGGCTGGCCACCTGTGTCGGCCGCTTCCTCAGCGCCGTCTGTCCTGAGCAGATCATCCTCCGCCACACCAAGTGGCGTCGAACTGCAGAAGGTGAGGAGGCATGAGGCAACCCCGGCTGTCCAGTGTCGTTGAGCGCCGCCTCCTGGTGAATTACCGACTCGCTCCGCAGGCCGCCACCCGCCTGCTGCCGGACGGGCTCCGCCCGCAGGTCGTGCGCGGACATGCCGTCGCGGGCATCTGCCTGCTGCGCCTGGGAGACGTACGGCCGAGCTGGGCGCCGAAGGCCGTGGGATTGCGCAGCGAGAACGCCGCCCACCGCATCGCCGTCGAATGGGACGGTCCCCACGGAGTCGAGACCGGCGTCTACATCCCGCGCCGCGACACCGCCTCGCTGCTTAACACCTTGGCCGGCGGGCGGCTCTTCCCCGGCGAGCACGGCCGGGCCGACTTCGAGGTCCGCGAGACGCCCGGCGAGCTGCGCATCGCCTACACCACCCGCAGTGGCGACACCCGAGTGGACGTCACCGTGGAGGTGACCCCCGACCTGCGGGGTAGCGAGCTGTTCGACAATCTGCGACAGGCGTCGCTCTTCTTCGAACGTGGAGCCAAGGGCTACTCTCCCACGGTCGCGGGGGCGCTCGAGGGCATGGAGCTGCACACGCGCGCCTGGCGGCTGGACGCCTGCAGAATCGTCTCGGCGCAGTCGTCGTTCTTCGAGAGCTTGCCGCAGGGGAGTGCGACGCTGGACTGCGCGCTCGTCATGCGCGGCGTCCCCGTCACCTGGCGTCCGCTACCAACCATGCACCCAGGCCTGCCACTCACTCGTCGGGCTGGTGCGGAGCCTCGCTAGCCCGGGCCTGGACCACCCATCGGCCCGACTCGGCCCAAGCGGCCTGATACGCACGTGGATTACTGACGGGTCGAAGACCCCCTGACCGGAAAATAAGGACCTCAGCCGGGCAGGCGGCAGCGAACCCCGGCTGGTGATCGTCGGTGGGGTGGCCTGGGGGCGGTGTGGGTCAGGCAGCCTGGGTCAGGGTGACGGTGAAGCCGAGCG
>NZ_JBQQBR010000084.1:0-27626 GCF_052245935.1 Nonomuraea sp. 3N208
ACGACGTGGCCCGCCGGGATGTCGATGGTGCACTCGCGCAGCGCCCAGCGCTTGCCGTACTTCCTGCCCAGTCCCTGGGCTTCTAGGACAGAGGTCACGCTATGTCCTCCTGAGAGGTGGTCCGAAATGTGGTCATGAAGAGGGCCTCGATGCTTTCGTCGTCGAGGCCGGCGCGGCGGGCCTTGGCCAGCCAGCGCTGCAGGTCCAGCCGCAGCGGGCCGTGCGCGGCCAGCGAGGTGTCGGTGAGCGTCGCCGTCACGAACGTCCCCACCCCTGGCCGGGCGGCGACCAGACCCTCGTGCTCGAGTTCCCGGTAGGCCTTGAGGACGGTGTTGGGGTTGATCGCCAATTGCGCTACGGCCTCCTTGACGGTCGGCAGCTGGTCACCCTCGCGCAGCAGGCCGAGCCGTAGCGCATGGCGTACTTGCTGGATCAGCTGCAGGTACGGCGAGAGGCCGGATTTCGCATCCAGATGGAACTCGATCACCGGTTTCTCCATTTATCTAGTGTCCTAGTACTTTAGAGGTTCGCATGTATGGTGCCGGTTAAGGAACCGCCCGGCTGGGGGCGTCGACGCGGGCGGGCTGTACGTGCTGGAGTTCATACTCCGCGTGCGGCCGCCGAACGGCGGTCGCCGAGGCGAAGACCAGCGGGCCGCCGACGAGCCCCAGCACGCCGACCAGGCGCGGCCAGGCCCGACCGGAACATCAGCTGCATGTCACGACCGTCAGGAGAGTGACGATGCTGGCGGCCTCGAGCGTGCGCACGCCCACGTAGGCGAGGGCGAGGGCGAGGAGACCCTCCAGGAACGCTCCCCACAACACGCAGGTGTCGGCGCCCGGGCCGACGATGCCGGGATCATCCAGGATCGGGGCGTACAGGACGAGCCCGCCGACCGAGGTGATGTGGGACACGAGGTAGAGCACGCCTGCCGCAATCGCGGTCATCCTCGCCCCGGCGGCCCGATCCCGGTGGGCCGATCCCGGTGGGCCGATCCCGGTGGGCCGATCCCGGTGGGCCGATCCCGGTGGGCCGATCCCGGTGGGCCGATCCCGGTGGGCCGATCCCGGTGGGCCGATCGCCGCGCGGCAAGGCTACTTTCGGCCGGTCAGGCGTGCCAGCCGGTCACCCCGCCCGGCACCGGCGCCGCCGGGTCGTACGGCTCGCGGGTGAAGATGAACGTGTTGAGGTCGAGATGATCGGCCGCCACCCGCAGCGTCTCCCCGGCGTAGTAGCCGTCCAGCCCCAGCCACGTCCCGTCCGGCTGGGGCACGAACCGTGAGGCCCGCCCGGCCCCGCCGACCGGCTCCAGCGACAGGCCCCGCTCGGGCAGCAGCCGCACCGTGTACGGCTTGGGCCCCCAGTGCCACAGCCCCGTCAGCGCCAGCAGCTCGGGGTCGGCCGGCACGGGCCGCCATTCGTCGGGCAGCCGCGGCTCGTGCTCGTCGAGGATGTCGAGCAGGTCGGTGAGCAGGCGGCCGCTGAGCCCGGAGGTGGTGTTGGCCATGAACAGCACCCCGACTCCTTCGGCCGCATCCGTCCACACGGTGGCCAGGAAACCGGGCATGGACCCGCTGTGGCCGGCCAGGCGGCGGCCGCCGGTCCGCGACAGCTGCAGGCCGAGCCCGAACCCACCGGTCCAGGTGTCGCCGTCGTCGACGCCGACCGGTTCGCGCATCTCGGCCAGCGTGCCGGGGCACAGCACGCCACCGGTGTCGCCGCACAGGAACGCCGCCCAGCGGGCCAGGTCGTGCGGGGTGGACCACAGCTGTCCTGCCGGGCTCATGGCGTCGGCGTCGTGCTCGGGCTCGGCGAGCACGACGTCGGCCCACGGGTGCACGGCGTAGCCGGTGGCGTGCGGGGCGCGGGGGCGGGCGGTGGTGTCTTTCATGCCGAGCGGGGCGAGCACCTCGGCGTGGACGGCCTGCAGCCAGGTGGTGCCGCGCAGGTGGGCGACGAGCTCGCCGAGCAGGGCGAAGCCGACGTTGGAGTAGTGGAAGCGGCGTCCCGGACGGTGTTTGAGCTCGCCGGGGCCCAGACGCTTGAACAGATCGGCGGCGGGGATGCCGGGTGTGCGTTCCCACCAGGAGGTGGGGGGTTCGGCGGTCAGCCCGCCGGTGTGCGACAGCAGCTGGGCGATGGTCAGGTGGCCGTGTGGCGCGCCGGGCAGGTGCGCGTCCAGGGTGTCGGTCAGGGCGAGCACGCCCTCGTCGCGCAGCCGCATGACGACGACGGCGACCATGGATTTGGTGATGGAGCCGAGCCGGTATTGGGTGGCGGCGGTCGGGGGTGCGTCGCCGACGCGCCCGCGGCCGCCGAACCACGCCGTCCGCCCGTCGCGCACGATCGCGGCCGTCAGCGACGGCACCCTGCATTCGGCCTGTTCGACGGCCAGTCTGCGCAGCAGTGCACGGGCCGTCGCGTGTCCCACCTGACTCATGAGCGACAAGAGTAGCCGCTGGATCAGCGCCTGCCGCTCCCGTCAGATCAGCACCAGCCGCGGACCGATCAGCTCACCCTGGTGGGGCTGGGGGTGGGCCTGGTCGTGGTAGTAGTGGCCGCCGTACCAGACGACGACGTTGGCGCCGTTGATGTTCTCGCCGTTGAGCCAGCGGTTGATCGCGGCACGGTCGCGGGGCCCGGGGTTGCCGTCGTCGAGCTCGCGCGGGTGGTGGCGCAGGAACCACAGGTCGGACACGCCGTAGGCGTCGGCGGTGCCGTCGAACTCGCCCGGATGGATCTGGTAGCCACGGCCGGAGGACTTGTCGCGGACCTGCCAGTAGCGGGCCCGGGAATCGGCAGGGCGGCGCCGGCGGGAGGTCTCGCGGATGATCGGGACGGGTTCGGGGATGATCGAGCCGGTGTCGTCGATCTGCTCGACGACGTCGTTGCCGGCGCCTTCGATGTCGAAGTCGAGCCGCCAGTAGGCGTGGTGGCGGTGCACCAGGCACGTCATGGGGTTGCGGGTGGCGGCGAACCCGAAGCGCGGGCTGATGTCGCCCTCGTCGCCGAGCCGCCAGTCGCTGGCGTAGCGGTACCAGCCGGCGGCGATCTCGCTGACGATGCGCAGCTGCTCGCCGTCGTGGTGGAAGGCCACGCCCTGGAAGTTGCCGGCGTCGGTGTCGGGACGCTCCAGGATGGTACGGGGGGCGCTGGTGCACAGCCGCCACCCCCAGCCGACCGGGTCGGAGCCGGTGGCCGAGAACCGGGTTTCGAAGGCGACGTCGTCGCGGAAGGTCGTGCCCTCCTCGTATTCGACGTTGAGGATGGGCAGGTGGGCCTGGCGCAGCAGGAGCCGGCCGCGGTAGCGGACCTGGCGCAGTTCGACGCCGCCGCCCATGCCGGGGTTCTGCGGCGCCGAGGCGCGCGGTCGCACCACCAGCAGGTTCCACAACTCGGTGGCGCCGCGGTGGACGCGTACGCGAACCTGGTCGGGGCCGCCGCGGTCGACGAGGGAGTCGACGCCTTCGGGGACGCTGTTGTCGCAGTCGTGGTGCATGCGCACGTTGACCCCGGCCGGGGTCCAGTCGACCGCGCGGCTGACCAGGTCGACGGCGACGATGCGGTGGCGCAGCCCGGTCGGCTCGCCCGGCGTGTACACCCCGAGCGTGGGGCGGCGCACGGTGGTGCCGTCGGGGTTCTCCGCGTCGGCCAGCGGCGGCATGGGCCGGTAGACCACGACGTCGTCACCGGCGGGGAAGCGGGAGTCGGCGCGCAGGATCGCGGCGGCGGCCACGAGTTCGGCGCGGCTGGGCTGCGGCCGCCAGGCGCTGGGGCGCAGGTCGGCGCGTTCGGGCCGGTCCAGGGTGCCGCGCAGTTCGACGGCGCGGTTGCCGACCGGGTCGAACACCGTCGCCTGGAACGGCGCGTTCTCGCCGGGGTCATGGCCGAGGCCGGGGGCGAAGGCGACGGTGAGCCTGTCCGGGTCGGCCACCTCCAGCGCCGATAACGCCTCGGGGTGCTCGGCGATGGCCTGGCGCAGCCGCTGCTCGGTCAGCCCGGCGCGGGGCACGGCTTCGATCGTGACGCGTACGTCGTCCATGGATTCTCCAGTTGTCGGGCTGATCACCGGGAAGGGGTGCGGTCGAAGGTGTCGAGGATGAGCGCGGTGGCGTCCAGGTCGCGGGCGGTGGCCCCGAGCCTGGGCACCTTGATGGGGCCGGGCCAGGTGTGGCCGCCCCCGTCGATCGTGTACAGGCGCAGTGTGGCCCCGCCGGGGCAGGATTTCCAGCCGCGCAGCCGTACCTCCTCGCTCAGGCCGCTGGTGGTGCGGCCGCTGCAGCCGTGCGCCTTGGCCCAGCCGTCCATGGCCTGTTCGACCGGCGCCAGCACCACCAGCTCGGCCAGGGTGCGCAGATCGCCGGTGGCGTCGCGGAACGGGTGGCCGCCGCGGTAGGGGACGATGCGGTCGTCGGTGCCGTGGAAGGCGATGATCGTGGTGGGGTGGGGCGGGACGCAGGGCGGCACGATGTTGAGCCCGGCCACGGCGGCGATCCCGGCCAGGCGACCGTCCAGGGCGCAGACCAGGCCCGCGGCCATGCCGGCGCCGTACGACATGCCGGCGGCGAACTCGCGCCGCGCGTCCACGCACAGCCGCTGCTCGAGCCGGTCCAGCAGCGCGGCCAAGAAGCCGGTGTCGTCGGGGCCGCCGGTGTGGGGCAGCGTCCAGCCCATGCGGCCCTCGGCGGCCTGCGGGGTGGCCACGACGTAGCCGCGCAGCGACCCTTCGGGGGCCAGCCGGCTGTAGGTGCTCTGCTGGCGGGCCGAGGAGCCGAGGCCGTGCAGGTCGAGCAGGACCGGGTGGGGGCCGTCGCCGTCGGGCACCGACAGCAGGAAGCGGCGCTGCTGCCCGCCGTGGGTGAGGGTGTGGCTGCCGGGCCGCAGCGGCTGGGCGGCCTGGCAGCCGCTGGTGGGAGTGGGCGTGGGCGTGGGCGTGGGGGTGGGGGTGGGGGCTGCGGCCTGCGCGGGCGGGCTCGGGGCGGGCGGGCCGCCGCAGCGGGTGGCCAGCAGGACCGCCAGCATCACGATGATCGCGCCTTTGGCCATCGCCGCCTCCCACCCGTCTGTCCATCCCCTTGAGGGCAGTGTGCTGGACGGCGCGCCCCCGTGCACCCCTATACCCGGCTGCGACCTCGAAGATCGACGTGAGTATGCAGATCAGGTGTTCTTGTGGTGGTGGGCCGTTGACCGTGCGGGATCGCTACGTGGTGACCCGGAACCGCAGGTGCGTGACCGCGTCGGAGGCGATCACCTGCGTGCGCTCCAGTTCGATGGGGCCCAGGTCCTCCAGCAGCCGGGTCCCGCCGCCCAGCACGACCGGCACCAGGCTGATCTGCAGCTCGTCCACCAGCCCGGCGCTCAGGAACTGGCGCCCGGTCTGCGCGCCCATGACGATCACGTCCTTGCCGCCTGCCGCATCCTGCGCGGACTCCAGGCTGCTGGCGATGCCGTCGGTGACGAAGGTGAAGGTCGCGCTCTTCATGGCAAGCTCGTCGCGGGCCTGGTGGGTGAGCACCAAGGTCGGCACCGGGTACGGCGTGTCCTGCCAGTGGGGCAGCCCGACGTCGAACGTGCGCCGCCCGACCACGACCGCGCCCACCGAGGCCATGATCGCGGCGACGAACTCCTTGTCACGCGGATCTGGCCGCTCGGTGAACATCCACTCGTGCAGCCGCTCGCCGCCCTCGCCCATCGGATGCTCCGCACGGACGTGCGGACCGGCGACGAACCCATCCAGCGACATGCTCTTGTACAGCACCACAGTCCCCACGAGACCTCCCGAATGTCGTCTTCAGGAGGTGGACCACCCGCCCCGCCATAACTCATCGGCACACGTTCAGGCGATGCGTACGGACGGCGAGGCCCTTGCCGCGTCTCCCGGGTGGTGTCGCCGGCGGGGGCGGTACGGATCCTGGGTGCTGCCGCTGGTCGCGGCGACCCGCGGACGGCTCGGCTACGACTGCTACAGGCCGCTGCCGGGCTCAGGCCTGCGTCGGAAGCGGCGAGCCGGGCGGCACCCCGCGGGAGAGCTCCGAGCACCGCTCGCCCATGGTGACGTGGCCCGTTACCCTGGCCGTCATGCGTGCGCGCCTCAACCAGATCGTCGTGGACTGCCGGAATCCGCACGGGTTGGTTCGCTTCTGGGCTGCTCTGCTCGGCGGCGACCCGGTGGATCGTGCCCTGGGCTGGTCCCACGTCGAACCGCCCGGGGGCGCACGGCTGGCGTTCCAGCCCGTGGCAGAAGACAAGGCCGGCAAGAACCGGCTCCATCTGGACATCGTGGTGGACGCGATCGAGCCGGCCATCGCTGAGGCACTGCGGCTGGGTGCCGCGCGGATCGGCGAGACCGTCTCTGACGAACAGGGCTCCTTCCAGGTCATGTCCGACCCCGAGGGCAACGAGTTCTGTTTCGTCACGCCCGCAAGCTGAGCTGCGGCACCCGGCCCGGGCCTGTCGGCGGGCCGACCTGCCCCGGCCAGATCGCCGCCGCGTCCGACCAGCTCAACGATCGCCTGAGCGGCGACGAACGGCTCCGTCGGGACAGCGACATCCACACCGTCGTCATGAGCGGCCCCACCGCCCTCGGCCCGGGCGCTCTCTCTGACGGAGTGTTTCCTTGCCCGCCGGGTCACACGAGGCGGGTGACCTCGCCGGTGTCGATCGAGTAGTAGGCGCCGATCACCTTGAGCTGCCCCTTGGCGATACGGGGTGCGAACAGCGTGTCCTTCTTGAGCAGCTTCACCACGTCGATGGTGTTGATGCGGATCATCTTGTCGACGTCGCCGCCCGAGCGTTTGTAGGCCGAGCGCAGCGAGGAGGCGATCGTGTTCAGCTCGCCCGGCAGCTTCTTGTGGTCGTGCAGCGACTCCGCGGCGGCCGTGACGGCGCCGCAGCGCTGGTGGCCGAGCACGACGACGAGAGGGGTGCCCAGCTCGGCAGGGCCGTACTCCGCCGAGCCCGTGACGAGCGGGTCGATGGTCTGCCCGGCGGTCCGCACCACGAACAGGTCACCCAATCCGGTGTCGAAGACGAGCTCGGGCGCCACCCGCGAGTCGATGCACGAGAAGACGACCGCGAACGGGTCCTGCTTCTGCGCCACCTCCGCGCGCCGCGCCGCGTCCTGGTGCGGGTGAGTGGAGGTGTCGGCCACCCAGCGGCGGTTGCCCTCACGCAACCTCGCCCACGCCGCGTCGGGTGTGGCGGGACGCTGCTCGGGCGCGGTCCCGGCCGCGGGCAGAGCGCTCTGGGCATGTACGGCGGTGCCCGCGGATGTCGTCGCGGCGAGCAGGCCGCCCACGACAAGTCCGGCGCGCAGCAGCCCTCGCCGGTCGATCAGGTGGTTTTGCATGGGCTGGAGTATGCGCCGCCCACGTGTTTACGCGCTAGAAAATGTAACGCTCATCACACGTAACATCGCACACGGTCAGGTCGGTCTCCTTGAGGAGGTGACACCACGAACGCTTCGCAACCCAGCCGAGCAGCCGGTCGCACGCCCCTTCCCTGTCAAGGCCTCGGGGGGATGGAAAGGCCCACGAAAGCTATGGGGCCCGGCAGAACCGGGATACTCGACAATTTCCACTGCGAATTTCCCATTCACGACACACCGAAGTGCACGCCGCAACCGGCACGGCGACTCACCACTTCACACGTGTTGTCCGACAGGTAGAAGAGGTGGTACGCCTTCTTCTTGCCTGGCAGGTCGGCGGCGGGAAACCCACACGGCCCGCGCCGCACATGGGGGTAGGCGGCCTTCAGCTGCGTCCTGGTCGAGCCGAGGCTGATGCCCTGAGGCGTCGCCCGGGTGGCCGGGGTTGGAGCGGCGGGAGTCGCGCCGATGCGGCCGGCGCTACCCGACCTGCCTAACTCGGCATCGCCGGGTCGGCAATATCACCACCGGCGGGCTTCTCACCGAACGGCTCCAGGGATGACAAAGTCCGGAGCACGATGAGCCCACAGGTCAAGCACACAGTCGTGAACTGCTCAACCCTCTCAAGGAGAGCTCTTCGTGGGGTGATGCGGCGAAAGAGGCGGGTTGCGACGTCTCCGCTGAGCGCGGCCACCAACGGGTGAGGATCAAACGCGGAGCGGAGGCCATCGCAACCCGCGGCTCTCATCGGGTTGGTTTACCACCAATGGTCGTCTCGCCAGGGGCCCCACCAGCGCCTACGGCGGCGGCAGCGACGGCGACGCCACCAGCGGCGGCGTCGGCAGCCCCCTCCTGCTAGGAATTCCTGCATTCCAGACACCATCCCCCCATCGATTGCCTCCTTTAGGGCGACACTAACAGCCCAAATCGCCACAAACTATGACATATTCTCCGATTTCGCAGAGACTTGACAGCGAATTCAAGACGTAAAGGCCAACGTCCCCGTACGGCGCCCGGGAAGGGGGCGGGGTAGCCTTCCCGAGGCGGGGCAGGCCGGGCCGGGACCACGGCCGCCGTGTTGACCTTCCCCTTGGGTGAAGCAGCAGCATCGTCGGTACCGGCCGCGGTGGCCGGGACGAGGAGGAGTGGTGCGGCTGCTGACGATCGGGGCGTTCGCCCGGGCCGCGCGGCTATCGCCGAAGGCGTTGCGGCTGTATGACGAACTCGGGTTGCTGCGGCCGGCCGCGGTGGACGGCGAGTCCGGATACCGGTTCTACGATCCGGAGCAACTGGAGCGGGCCCGGTTGATCGCCTGGCTGCGGCGGCTGGGCATGCCGTTGGCGCGTATCCGGCGGGTGTGCGACCTGCCGGCACCGGCGGCGGCCGAAGAGATCGCCGGCTATTGGGAGCAGGTCCTGGCCGAAACCGCCGCCCGCGGGCAGTTGGCCACCTTCCTCGTCGACTATCTGTCGGGAAGAGGAAGCACCGTGGAAGAGACGGCGACCATACTCGGGATCCGTTACGCCGCCCGGTCAGAGTCGGGACTGGTGCGCACGAGCAACGAGGACTCCGCCTACGCCGGACCCCGGTTGCTGGCGGTGGCCGACGGGGTCCGCGGCTCAGCCGGGGACCTCGCGAGCGCAGCGGCCATCGACGCGCTCAAACCGCTGGAGACCCTGGCCGTACCGGCTGAGGACCTCCTCGGCGCCCTCGCCGACGCGGTCGGTGAAGCCGACCGGGCCATCGGGGAAATCGCCGCCTCAACGCCGTCGGGTGAGGCGGTCACCACGCTCACGGCGTTGCTGTGGTCGGGTTCCCGGCTGGCGCTGGTGCACATCGGTGACACCCGGGCGTACCTGGTGCGTGACGGCGAGCTGTTCAAGATCACCCATGACCACACCTACGTGCAGGCGCTGGTCGACGAGGGCCGGCTGACCACCGAGGAAGCGGCCTCGCATCCGCAACGCTCGCTGCTCGCACGAGCGCTGACCGGTACAGGCGGGGCCCAGCCGGAACTGTCGCTGCATGAGGCCGTGGCCGGTGACCGGTACCTGCTGTGTTCCGACGGGTTGTCCACCGTCGTACCGGACGCATCGCTGCGCGAGGTGCTGAACGGGCCGGGCGCCCCCCAGCACGTGCTCGACGAACTGGTCGTGCGGGCGTACGCCGCCGGCGCCCCCGACAACGTCGCCTGCGTCGTCGCCGATGTGGTGAGCCTGGAGACCCGGGCCGCAGCCGAGGCCGGCGGCACCGGACAGTGATCACGTCAACGGCACGATCACTCGGCGCCTACACGATCGATCGCCGCCCGCTGGCCATCGCGGCCTACCGGCGACTGTGGGTGGCATCGTCGGTCTGCGCGGTGGGCGGTTCGTTCAGCGTGGTCGCCGTACCGGCGCAGCTTTTCACGGTGACCGGCTCCTCGGCGGCCGTGGGCGCCGCGGGGGCGGTGTCGTTCGTCGCGCTGGTCGTGGCGGCGCTCTGGATCGGCGCCCTCGCCGACGTCATGGACCGGCGAAGCGTGTTGCTGGCGGCCCACAGCGGCCTCGCGTTCACGTACGCGGCCTTGTGGATCCACGCCGTGCTGGGCGGGCGCTCCGTTCCCGTCTTGATGATGTTGGTCGCCTGCCAGGGGCTGACCTTTGGGGCGATCATGACCACGACGGGTGCCGTTGTGCCCCGCCTTGTCCCGGTCGAGCTTCTACCGGCGGCTAACAGTCTCATGTCGCTGACCCGCTACGCCGGGTCGATCCTCGGACCGGTCCTGGCCGGTGTCTTGATACCGGCTGTCGGGCTCGGCACGCTGTACCTGTTCGACGCCGTGGCCCTGCTGGCCGTCGTGTGGGCCGTTGTCAAGCTGCCACCGCTGCCGCCCCACCCTCACCCGGCCGGACCATCCAGCGATCCGGCCGCCGCGCGGTCCCGCAGGCCTCGCCCCACGATCGGCCAGATCCTGGCCAGCTTGCGATATCTGGCGGCCAGCCGGCTGCTGGTGGCGGTGCTCGCGGTGGACCTTGCGGCGATGGTCTTCGGCATGCCGATAGCCCTGTTTCCGGAACTTGCCCAATACATCTACGGCGGACCGGCGGGGGGCGGCCCGGAGTTGGGATTGCTCTATGCCGCCTATCCTGCCGGGGTTGTCACGGCCGGTCTGTTGTCGGGCACGTTCACCCGCGCCCGTCGCCACGGTGCGCTCATGGCGGCGGCCGCAGCAGTGTGGGGCATCACCGTGGTGCTCCTCGGACTGGCCGCGCAGCTGTGGATCGCGCTGGCCACGCTCGTCCTCGGCGGTGCTGTCAACTTCGTGCTGAGCACCTTCCGCAACGCCATCACACAAGCGCACACCCACGACGCCATGCCCGGCCGGATCCAGGGATCGCTCACCGTCGTCCTTTTCGGGGGTCCCCACATCGCGAACCTGCTGCACGGGACGGCCACATCAATCCTCGATCCCCGGACGGTGATCTGCGCCGGCGGGCTGCTCACCATCGTGACCGTGACGGCAGTCGCATGGGCAGTGCCAGAGCTGCGGAACTACACCCCCTCGGCACCACGACCTCTGACCACCGAGCAGGAGCGCACCTGATGGGTTTGCCGCCGCCGCCGGCGCGTCACACGATCGCACACAGGACCACCGCCCGTCCCCGCCGGCAGCGTGTCCGAACGCCCCCGCCAAGGTCAGGGATCCCCTGGGGGCGTGTTCCTCTACTCTGGCCGGAAAATTACTCTGGCCGCAATGAGATCAAGGCGGGTCGCCCCGTGGGCCACGACGCGGCGAAAGCGCCCGGTGCCCAGCTCGACGCCGTCCTCGGCAGGACCGCGTGAGATCATGCAACGAGCGAGCCAGGCTGCACTTTCGCTGGTCGGGCCGGTCAAGATCGCCGAGCAGGCCGCCGCCGGCCGCGAGGTGAAGATCACGCGCCCCCTCAGCGTCAAGCCGTACCCGCAGCGAGACCACTATGGCGGCCGCAGCCCAAAAGCTCGAAGCCATGCGCACTGCCCGCAAGACGCCCGTTCACCTCGGCATCCCCGAGGTCCGCCTGTCCGCCGGCAGATCGAACTGGCGTGAACCGGCCTCGGGACTGGTAGGAGTCGTTGATCAAGTGGTCTGTATTCGAGCTAGTCGCGCTGAGGACGTTCACCGTGAGTGGCCATTCGGGGCGTAGCGGTTCCAGGTGTCCCCTGCGTCAGCAGCGACTCGGGTGTGGTGTTGTCGTCGAAGCCGATGGCCCTGGCAATGACGGGTGTGGGGCCTGGAGGACACGTGCAGCTTTGATCTGACCGTGGTGCCACCCACCCCGAAAGCTGACGTGACAGAGGAAGCGCTGGTCAACATGACGGGATGAGCACCGGCGGCTCAGCCACCGCCCCGGTTGTCTGAACGCGCGCCGGGCGCGGAGCTTGAGCAGCGCGGCCATCGCCTCCAAAAGCCTTGGCGCGTGCCACCGTCGGGATGATGAAGTGGCACGGTGATCAACCACGATGAGGCCGCTGTCCGACCGTTAACACTCGCTTGGGTGAGTCGGCACCTGGAGGTCGGCGAACGGATCGTCAAAACCGAGGCGCTGCACGGCGGCATCACTGCCGAGATGCGGAGGCTGACCATCGGCACGCGGGACGGAGGCACCCGTGACCTGGTGCTGCGGAGCTTCGTCGACCCGTTCTACGTGAGGGGCGCCGAGGACGGACTGAACGGGGAGGCCGGCGCTCTGTCCCTGCTCACGGGGACCGGCGTGCCGGCTCCTGGGCTGGTCGCGGTGGATCCGACCGCCGCGCATTGCGAGTATCCATCGCTCTTGATGACACATCTGACGGGCCGGACGGTCCTCGACGATGAGGGATTGGAAACGCGCGTCCCTCTGCTGGCCCGTCAACTCGTGGCGATCCATGCGCTGCGGCCCGCCGAGCGGCCCCGGAAGTATGTGACGCTGACGACCGCCGACACCGTCGTGGTTCCGAAGGGCGCCGACGCGGCGGCATGGGCCGCGGCGATCGACGTGATCCGCAAGCCCGCGCCGTCCTATGAAGGGCGATTCCTGCACCGGGACTTCCAACCCGGCAACGTGCTGTTCGACGTGCCGCCCTCAACGCCGACGGGTGCCCGGATCACCGGCGTCGTCGATTGGGCAGGGACTTGTTGGGGCCCGGCAGACCTCGATGTCGCACACTGCTCCACCAATCTCGCGCTGCTGCACGGACCGCCGTGGGGCCTGCGGTTCGCTGAGGCGTACGAGGAGGCTGGCGGGGTGCTGGCCGCGGCCGCGAGCGAGCGGCTGTACTGGCAGGTGCGGGACGGGCTGGCCTGCTCAGAAGAAGTACAGTTAGTGTCGCAGCCATGGCGGGAGGCAGGCAGGACAGAGCTGACGACGCGAGCCGTGGAGGAGCGACTGGATGCCTATGTCACCGCCCTGATGGACGCGCTGGGCTGAGCTCAGGAGATCCGGGTGCAGCCCCGATTTAATCGTTCGACCGCTCGATCAGAAGTGAATGGCAATCTCTGGAAACGTCTACCGCCACAGGCTTGGCGGGCGGGTGGTGTTGGTCTGTGACCGTGCTCGGCCACCAAGGCGGCCGTGCACAACCCAGTCCGCGCCCTTGCGGTGGATCTCGCGCTCCGGGGCATCCCGTCAAGTCGATCAGGGGCAAATGGTAGGAGTCGCTGCTCAAGAGGTCTGTAATCGAGCCAGTCACGCTGAGGACGTTCACTGTGAGTGGTCGTTCGGGGCGTAGCGGTTCCAGGTCCCGCCTGCGTCGGCGGCGACTCGGGTGGTGGTCTTGTCATGGAAGCCGAGGGCTCTGGCGATGATCGGTGCGGGGGCCTGAAGGACGAGTTGGCGGAGTGCTGCTGGTCGTGCGGTGCCGGTGAGGAATCCGGCGAGGCGTAGGTGTTCGCGGAGCGTGCCGGGGTTGGCGGGTTGATCAGCTCGGCGGCCGGGGAAGAGCCAGCGGGCACCGGGGTTGGTGGCGGTGTTCAGATGGGGCCGTTCGTCGGCCAGCTGGAGTAGAAGGCTTGCGAAGGGCTCGGGGACCGATGTGGGCGGGTCTCCGAGTCGAACGTGGAGCTCGCCGTCAAGTGAGATCAGGTCGTCGAGCGTGAGGCGAACGATCCGTGTGATCGGTTGGGCGAAGAGGAGCATGAGGCAGGCCGAGGCGCGGCTGGGGAGGGCGAGTCTCTCGTCGCTGAGCGCGCGTCGGAGGAGTTCCAGGCGGCGGCGCTGAGACAAGGGCGGCGTCTTGGGCGTGGCCGGAGTCGGGATCCGGAGCTTGGGCATGCGGCTGTCGCTGATGGCCCAGCGCAGGAAGACCCGCAGGGTGTTGTGCTGGTGCTGCGAGTGGGTGGCGTGCCAGGCGTCGAGGAGGCTCTGCGTGCAGGACCCGAGGCGGTGGGCGGAGTCGTCGAGCCAGGTCAGGAAGCTGTGGGCGGTCTTGAACTGTTCGCCGGCGGCCCTGCGGGAGCCGGAGGTGAGAGGCTTGGTCGCAGCGCGGGCGCGCATGCGGGGCAGTTGATGCCAGGTGGCGAAGGCACGCAGCACCCGCAGGTGGGGATCGTCGGCGAGTTCGGCGTAGCGGTGGGCGAGCCAGGTCTCATGATGAAGGAGCTGCTTGTCGATCAAGGGCAGTGCCCCGCTGGCCATGAGCAGGTCGCGCAGGTGGGCGACGGTTCTCCAGTTCGGAAGCTGGTGGAGGGCGTCGTGAGTGAGCGAAAGCGTGCCATCTGCGAGATTGCTGAGGAGGTCCCGAACGTAGGGGCGCCGCAACCACATCCAGGTGGATTTGGGGTTGGGTGAGGCGATCAGCCGATCGGCGAGCGGGCGCAAGGCTGGACTGATGGAGCCCGTGCCGTCGTCGAAGACGGTGTGGATCAGGTCGGTCAGGGTGCATCTGGTGCAGAGACGACCTGTATAGAGCTGGCCTTCATGTCTGCAGCGAGAGCAGGAGAACGAGCGGGTGATGCCGGCGCAGTCCCGGCAGATCGCCTCGCCGTTATCCCTGCGGCCGGGCAGGAGACGGTCGGTGCTGCAGGTGGGGCAGGTGCCGTGTGTGTTCTCGGCCTTGTGCAGGCAGGTCCGGCAGATCGGCCCGTCAGACCAGTTTGCGGCTTTGGCGGCGCGGCGGCCGCAGCGGGCGCAGTCGCGGATGTGATTGCGCTCGTAGCGCTCTGGGGAGAGGGGGCTCATTGGTCGGGGCGGATCCGGGCGCGCTTGGGTCTGATCGGCGCGATCTGGGTTGCCGGGCCGGTGTCGCCGGTGGCGGTGCGGCGGGGTGCGGCGTTTTCGGCTTTGGTGGCGATGAGGTCGGCGGGGGTGCAGCCGAAGATGTCGCAGAGTGCGGCGAGGACCGGCATGGAGAGCCGTTCGGGGGTTTGGGTGACCAGCCGCCAGATCTGGACCGATGACAGGGTGATGCCGCGGTCGGCGAGAGGCTGGGCGAGGTCGGTGGCGGTGAACATGCCGTGCGCGGCCATGGTCTCGCGGAGCCGCCACTGGTAGCTGACCTGGCGTTTCATCGGTTCTTCCTTCCGGTGGCGAGGGCGGCATTCAGGGTCGATTCCATCGCTTGGCGCAGGGTGCGGATACGGAAGTCGGAGGAGACGCAGGTGTAGATCGAGGTGGTGGAGGCGTGCTCGTGGCCGACTTGCTCCTGGACGAATCGGGGGTCCCAGCCGTCCTCGATGAGGTGGGTGACGTAGGAGCGGCGAAAGGAGTGGAAGTCCAGGCCCGGGTCGAGGCCGAGTGCGTCGCGGTAGGTGGCGAAGCGGGTGTTGATCTGGGAGAACCCGATCCGTGGGCTGCGCTCGGAAGGCCAGAACGCCGGTGAGACGGCCGCCTGGGCGAACCCAGGCCGGACTTCGGTGACCCACTGGTCGAGGATGTCGACGATCCAGTCCATCCCGCCGATCCCGTCGCGCGGGCCGACCGTCAGGACGCTGCGGCGCTTGGGCGGTGAGCCTTTCATCGCCTTGCCCCAGCGGACGTAGCAGACGCCGAGGTCTCCGAAGATCGGCGCGTGCGGGTTGGGCCCGAAGTCGACCAGGTCCAGCATCCGGTCTTCGCGGCGGCGCAGCCCGTAGGCGTAGGCGGTCTTGAACAACGTCGCGTCCCGGAATGCCGGCAGCCAGCCCTTGCGTCCGGCGCCACTGACCCGGTGGACCTGGTCGTCGGCGTAGTCGAAGAACGCCTGGAGCTCATCGCGGGTGAACGCCCGTCTGGCTGGGTCGGCCTCGTTGTCCTGGAGGTGGACCGCGGTGTTCCACTCGTGGCAGACCTGGATCGGATGTGACCCGAACCGCCGCTCGCACTCGGTCGCCCACCCATAGGCCGGATCGGTGAGGAAAGCGCAGAACGACCGGACCGCCTCGGCGTAGTTCCGCAGCGTCGAATGCCGCAGATGCCGGATTGCTCGCAGGTCGCCCAGCCACTCGTCCACCATCTGCGGCATCCACTGCCACGGGAACGCATCAGCGTGGCGGGAGAACGCCTTCACCGCGTTCTCTCGGCCCTCGATCGTGGAGAACGCCAGGTTCCGGGCCAGCTGCTGATTTCGCCAGCCCTCCAGCATCGCCTCGGCCACCTGTTCCTCAGGCCGGAGCAACACCGCCCCACCGACCAGATACAGGCCTGCAGCGCCCGGCGCCATCCCGTCCCGGCTCACTCTCCGCCACCCTTCAACCGATTACATCAAACGAAAGGATCTTTCATCAGAAGTAATCGCTTGGCAAATCCGCAGATGAGAGCCCTATCGTGACAAGCTGGCGACGGCTGCTAACTTGATCTCGCCTCCGCCATCCCGACGGATCCGAGCAGCAGGCCAGCATCTCTCTACGGCCCAACAGCCTGTGTGAAGTGGTCGGAGATTTCATCCGCTGCAATAGCGTGCGCTTGGAGCAATGGAACAGTGGTTGGCGTTAAGCATTGACCGACCTCATGGACGCCGTTGACGGCGGGCGTTCCCGCCGGTTACCCGTGCTTGTCCGGTTCGGCGTCGGCGAAGGCGCGGTATCCGCCGAGATCTCGGGCTGGGCGAGGACGTCGCCGCGGTGTACGACTCGGACCGGACCCGGGGCCATCATCGGATGCTGATCCGCCGGCGTAGCGAGGTCGTGTCGGACATTCAGCAAGACCGCCGTCGTCGTCATCACCGCCAAGTCCGCCGGGCGCAAGGTCTTCGGCCTCGCCACCGCAGGCGTCCGTCTCGCTTGACCTCTTGTGCGTCAGTCCGGCAGCCAGTGCAGCTCGTGCGCCAGGGTTTTGGCGACGGCACGGATGCGGCGGTGTAGCGGCGACTGCTCGCGTGGGAGGACCAGGTGGATCGTCAGGCTGGGCGCGCCCCGCAGCGGTCGCCAGGTGAGACCGGCCGGTTGTGCCGTGACCGCGGCTTCTCCGGCCGGGGCGAGGGTGACCCCGTCGCGCAGGTCGCGCTGAGACATGTCGAAAGAGACTGCGGGCGTGTGGAATCGGGGGTGTGGTCGGGTGTCTCGGAACAGTGCGGACAGCTGATCGTGGATCACGGGGTTGGCCGTACGGTCCGGGAGTCGCAGCGGATACGCGGCCGCGTCGGCGATCTCGATCTCCGGGTGTTCGGCCAGCGGATGGTGCTGCGCCAGCTGGACCCCGACGCGCATACGCCGCAGCAGGAACCGGCGCACGCCACGGCCCGGCTGTTCACCGCGGGTGATCCCGGCATCGATGCGGCCGTCGGCGACCGCGGGGGAGATCTCCGGTGTCGCCATCGGGACCGCGCCGACCTCGAGTCCGCTGCTGCCGCGAATCAGCCTGTCCACCAGGGCCGGTGCCGTCTCGGCCCCGGCGCTGAGGCTGTATCCGATGCGCAGCGTGCCCAGTTCACCGGCCGCCGCGCTCCGGGCGGTGTCCCATGCCCGGTCCAGCGCCGCCAGCGCGGGCGGCGCGGACTCCGCCAAAGCCGCACCGGCCGTGGTCAATACGACGCTACGCGTGTTGCGGACCAGCAGGGCCGTACCGAGTTCCGCCTCCAATCGGCGCATCCGGGCGCTGAGTGCGGGCTGTGCGATACCGATCCGTGCGGCCGCGCGGGTGAAGTTCAACTCCTGTGCCAGCACCAGGAAGTACCGCAGGCTCACCGTATCCGGCGCCACGTGCCCTCCCTGCCGATTGATAACGATCCGTTCTGAGTCTATCCCGTACCGGTCTTTCCCTCGACCGCACATCAAGCCCTAACCTGCGCATATGACGATTCAACTGACCGCAGTACCCGTCGCCGGGATCGATCGATCTGAGTGTCAATTCGAAGTCGGACGTGTCCGGCCCAACACAGGAGGTTTCCATGGCTAAGGGCTACTGGGTCAGTGTCTACCCCGCCATTTCCGACCCTGAGAGGCTGACTGCCTACGACAAGCTGGCCGGTCCGGCTGTCCAGGCTGGGGGCGGGCGCGTCCTGTCCCGGATCCCGTCCCGTGGCGGTCGAGTCGTCGCCCACGAGGCCGGAATCACGCAACGCGTCGTTCTGATCGAGTTCGACAACTTTGAACAGGCCGTCGCGGCATACGAGAGCGAGGCATACCAGAAGGCGCTGGTGGCCCTCCCCGACGGCGTCGAGCGCGACTTCCGCATCATCGAAGGCATCGACTGACCGGCGGGCCCAGCCATCGCTGAGCATCCGTCACCTGATACGCACACGGTGCTGAACGACGACTCACGAGACGAGTTCGAAGCCATGCCCCGCGTCCCAGTTCGTCGTCGACGTCCTCACGGCCTGATCCCTGTCGGGCGGATCGAAGAAGCGACGCGACGTCCGGGCCAGCTGGACTGTCTCGCTGACCTCGTCGACGAAACTCACCCTCGCCCGAAGCGAACCGCGAACCGCTTCTCACACGACAGATCGGTCCAGCGAACACAAGGCTTCGATGACCAGGGGCGCAGCCTGCATCCATCTGCCGTGTGCCCCGTCGGGGCTACTCAGAGTACTGATATACAGTTTGAAGAACCGCAGGTCAAGACCTCTTTCGAGGGGTTTCGATCTGCGGTTCTTCTGTTGTTGAAGTAGCCCAGGGGCGCGCCTGGCTGCGCCAGGATGGCGCACTGGAGCCGGCCGCCCTGCTTCGGGGATCAGGTGGTCATGCCACAGATCTACCGCGAAGGCCCGTTCCCCGTGAGCCCTGCTTGCGCGAACTGGCCGACCTGAAAGTCGGCCATGCGGCCGTCGAGGCTTGAGCCCATCGCCGCACCTCATGCACGCCCGTCACGGGGCCGCGTCGGTGCGACAGACTTCCGAACCGTCCACGAGCTCAAGCGCCTGGCCCGCAACGCCGCCGAGCTCATGACCCTTTCCGGGAAACTCCAGGGCGCCGGCGTGCAACTCGAACTGCTCACCGGCCCGCTCACCGGCATCCACGACCCGAACGGCATGGGCGCCATGTTCTTCGCCGTCCTGGCCGCCGCAGCCCAGATCGAACGCAACTACATCCGCGAGAAGACTCTCGAAGGCCAAGCCACCGCCGCGGCGAAAGGCAACCACGGCGGACGCCCCAAGGTCATCGACGAAGACATGCTGACGTTCGCGCAGGCGCTTAAGGACAAGGGCGTCCCCGTGCCCGAGATCGCCAAGAAGATCACGATCAAGACCGGCAAGAACGCCGGGCGACATCCCTCTGTCGCCTCGCTGTACCGCGCCTTCGCCGACGCCGAACCGGACAAGCACGGGTAACCGGCGGGAACGCCCGCCGTCAACGGCGTCCATGACGTCGGTCAATGCTTAACGCCAACCACTGTTCCATTGCTCCCCGAGGCCGTGAACAGAAACGATACCCTCGCTCGCGCGCGGCAGAAGCTCGCCCAGCTCGACGACCTCGCGGCCCGCGGCACCACCATCCACCTGGGAATGCCGCACTTCTCCCACGTCGCCGGTTGCACCGTCGCCGCGGACAGTCCGCGACCACGGTCGGCGACAGAGCCATGATCATCGATATTCAGAGAACTCGTGAACCGCTCTTAAGATCACTCAAGACCAGTCCCCCTACAGGAAGAGCTCACTCATGCGCACCATCTACGCCGTCACCCATCCGGAGGCGACGCACCACGTCGAGGGGGTCGTCGGCGGCTGGCATGATTCGCAACTGACGCCAGCCGGCCTCAGCGCGGCGCTCTCCATTGCCCAGGCGCTGCGGGCCCAGATCCCGGACGGCGCCGATGTGGAGCTGTTCTCCTCGGATCTGCAGCGCACCCGGCAAACAGCCGCGAAGGTTGCCGAGCTGTTCGGCGTGAACCCAATCCTGGACCGCAGACTGCGAGAGAAATCCTACGGAGAGGCGGGGGGAAGGCCACAGGAGTGGCTGGACCAACGATTCGTCCCGCCGCCGGCGGCCGGGGAGCGGTTGGAACACGACGAGGGCGTGGAGGGTGCCGAGACCAAGGCGGCGTTGGCGCAGCGCATCTACGCGGCCATGGACGAGATCTTGCAGCGCCCCTGCGAACACCAGATCATCGTGACGCACGGTGGCTCCCTGACATTCGTCGTGACGTCCTGGATCAAGATGCCGATCAAGGCGGTCGGCCATGCCTTTTTCCGGGCGTCATCCGGCAGCATCACCACGCTGCACGAAGACGACTTCTTCCACAGCCGCCAGGTCGTCAACCTCGGTGACACCCGCCATCTCGACGTCGTCGAAGCTGGCTGACCTCTACCTGGCCCGCTTCGACGGCTAACGAGGTGAGGTGCTACCGCTGAGCATCAAGTTTCGTCGTTCAGAGAAGCTTGCGACGGAAGATCGGCATCGCGATGTTCTTGGTCGCGGCCGGGTTCAACGCAGGCATGCTGTATACGCTGGTCGCACCCCCGGAGCCAGGCGCGGCCTCATCCGGGGCGCCGCTCGTCGATCCACTGTCGCAGCCTGCCGACGCACTGCTTGTTGTGCGGCTCCACCGATTCCAGCAAAAGCTTGCCGACACGGCCGTACCTGGGGGAGCGGTCGACGGAGAACGCGGGGATCCGCGTCCGCCGCGTCCGGCTCTTCTCGTCCTTCCACCACAGATCGACTTTGCCGGAGCTGGTACGGCCGACCTTGATGATTTTTTCGACCGGCAGCCGGCGAGTCCACAACACCTTGTGCACCTTGACCTCCGCCTCTGTGCAGGTGACGCCCATGAAGGCCGCCCGCGCCATGGTCAGGACGCCAGTCGCCAGCAGGGGCACCGTGACGACGGCCACCGCGATCAGGTCGTCCCATGATGCCCGTACCAGGTGCTCCAGCCGTAGTCCCTCTTTCTCCGGGTCCAGCCCGCTGCTCACCATCATCAGGCCGAACGTTAGGAGGAAGAGTCCCAGCAGAGCGTGGATGCAGCGCACGATCCAATCCCCGCGCAGCTTCATGTCTCCATGATGTGCTGCCAGGGGGCGACATGTGTCCGACCGCGTTCGGGCACCGCCGTCTAGGCGGCATCAACCTGCAGGTGTTCCTCGACGGCAACGACACCTACTGGGTCACATCCCGAAGCGAAGGCGACCAGTCCGACACCTGGACGTGGCCGCCCCGTGTCTAGCCCCCTCACCCCTTGGAGAACCCTATGAGTCGCGGACCTGCCCACCTTTACGCCGTCGAATGGCGAGACCGATTTGGCCAAGCCTGCAGGGTAGACGGGACAACACATGGAAGCAGATCGTCTGACCTCTTTGACCTGTCCCGTCCTACTCGAGCCCCCGAGTAGTTTGGGAGGGACCCATCACCGGGGCGCCCGTTGGCGCATGAAGCCCCCGCTAAATTTCCCAAGGTGAGCGAGGGTTTCATCGTGTTCACACGGTGCCTCGCCGCCGGCAAGGCGGCCCGACCTGCCGCCGGCAAGGCGGCCCGACCTGCCGCCGGAGCAGCGCAGTCCTCCGCCCCAGCGGGTTTCACCACCGCGTGACTCAGCAGCAACGACGTGAGCATCCGGCGCTGCGCCGGCGGTTCGGCGCGCGCAGCGCGGGCGGACTTCGACCGGTTGGACGCGGATGCCGCTCGGCCATCCACCGCCCCACCGTCCCCGGGACGGGCCCGCTGGACATAGATGAGCCCCCATCCGCCTCTTTCGGAGGTGGGTGGGGGCGCTCTTGGCGTTCCAGCAGATCTAGGCGCTGATGAAGCCGTTGACGACCAGCGGCAGGGAGGCGTCGAGCCCGCCCGCGTTCAGCACGCCCTCATCCCGGGGTCGCCGATAGCGTGGCCGCTCAGGGCCAGCCTCGCATCACCCCTCCTCATCGGCCGGAATCAGCCCTTGTAGTTGAAGACCTGCCGCAGCGTGTGTTGAACGGTGACGAGGTCCTTCTGGTCCTCCATGACCTGGTCGATCGACTTGTACGCCTCCGGATGCTCGTCCACCAGGGCTCCTGCACGGTCGGCGTTCCAGGTGCGGTCGCCCATCGCTTCGGTGAGCGAGGCCGCGGTGAGCTTCTTACGTGCCTCGGTGCGGGACATGCGCCGTCCTGCGCCGTGAGAACAGGAGTTATAGGAGGCGGCGCTGCCCAGGCCGGTCACGATGTAGGAGCGGGTGCCCATCGAGCCGGGGATGATGCCCTCGTCTCCGCTGTCGGCTTTGATAGCTCCCTTGCGGGTGATCCACATGTCACGGCCGTGGTGGTGCTCCATCTGCGTGAAGTTGTGGTGGGCGTTGATCGTGCGCAGCGCGGAACCGTGGCCGACGACCTGAAAGAGGGAGGCCGCCAACACCTCGGCCATGCGGGCGCGCGAGGCCATGGCGTAGCGCTGTGCCCACAGCATGTCCTCGATGTAGGCGGTGAACTGCGGGGTTCCCTGGACGAGGTAGGCCAGATCCGGGTCTTCCAGCTTGATGAAGTACTGCGCCATCAGCTTCTTGGCCTCGCCGATGTGCTTGGTGGCGAGCTGGTTGCCGATGCCGCGCGAGCCGGAGTGCAGCACTGTCCACACCCGGTCGCGTTCGTCCAGGCAGACCTCGACGAAGTGGTTGCCGGAGCCGAGCGTCCCGAACTGGGTGATGACCGTGTGCTCCTGCTTGCTCGTCAACGAGGTGTTGGGCGTGCCGACCGCGTCGAGTGAGACGTCGATGTGCGGGTCGTCATGGCCTTGGCCGACGCCGGCCGGGATGCGCCGCTCGATGAGCGGCATGAGCGCGGCCAGGGTGTCGGGCAGATCCGAGGCGGTCAGGTCGGTTTCGGTGGCGACCATGCCGCAGCCGATGTCCACGCCCACGGCCGAGGGGATGATCGCGCCCCGGGTGGGGATGACGGAGCCAACGGTGGCGCCCATACCGATGTGTGCGTCGGGCATCAGCGCGACGTGGCTGGGGACGAAGGGCAGGCGGGCGGCGCGCGCGGCTTGTTCGATGGTGCCCGGCTCGATGTCGCTTGCCCAGGAGATGAGGCCGGGTGCTACCTGCTGCGGCATGACGGGCCGCCCTTCTGCTCGATGATCTCGTGGCAGCGTATGCGATTGGAAGGTGGTGATCGCTACTGGTTTGTTCGAGGAGTGGGGCCCTGCCCGCGCCATTTCCCTGGAAGCCGTTCAGATGGCTGTTCATCTAGCTGCCACGCTTGTTCAGTGGTTCAGGTCTGGGGCCATCCGGCGCGAGTAAGCCGAATGTCCGCTTTTAGCGCCTTACGTCACAGAGTTGTGCAATGCCATCTGCGCCGGGGTCATCATCTCTCGCTGGCGATTCTGCCAGCGAGATTGCTACGCGCTGGGCTTCAGATGTTGCTCACGCATGATGGCCGCCGCGCGAGCGCTCCGGCATTGCTCGCGGATGATGGCCGCCCGTTCCGCAACGGAGCGGCCTCCCGGAACGCAGGCGGCAAGCGGCCTCTTCGGGGTCAGGGAGTCTCGGCGAGCCCGCACTCGTGCTCGTCGAACGCGACAAGGTCCTGCACAAGATGATGGCCCAGATGTACCCCAAGCTGCGCAAAGGCCGCAGCATCAGGTCGATTCCGGCGCCTACGCCAGCGGCGCGGAGGCCGGCCGCCGGGCTGACGTCGGCGGCGCCCGCCTCGGCGGAGCCCCGCAGGCCGCACTGCGGTAGCCCGCACCCCCACCTACGAAAGCGGCCCCGCCGTATGGCGGGGCCCGTCCCGTCCCACTGATTGGGACCGTCGTGGCGTGCAGATGGAACACAACCTGGAGGCACTGACGGCGCTGCTCGGCGTCAAGCACCGGCTCATGACGCTCACCTACATCGCGGGCACGATCGTCCGCCAGGCCCAGGTCATCCTCGACGGGATCAGCGAGCCGGAGATCAACACCACGGCGGCGATGGCCCGCGTGACCGCCGTGATGCGCATCCCCGGCATGTACTGGCGCGACGAGGTCGAGACCACCTGGCAGGGGTCGGCGAACGCGGCCGCGCGGCTCGTGACCACCCTCGCCGGAAGCACGAGGCCGATCATGGACGCGCTGGTGCGCTTCACCGGTCCGCCCGTCAACCCTGCCCTGACCGACGTGGCCACCGGAGGCACGGTCTCCCGCTCGTCAGGGCTGCTTGAAGGGGAGCGGCTCCTGATCGACTGCGGGCAGATGCGGGCCCGCCTGGTCACCACCGACACGTGGGACATGACCGCAGGGACGGACGTGACTGGGCAGATCGCCGCGACCGGCCCCGGGTCGGCGTTCCGCTGGCTCCACCTGACACCCGCTGTGGGCGTGCTCGACCCCTTCTCCCGGGTCGTGCTCGTCACCACCACGGCGACCTCCACCACGGCGACCTCCACCACGGCGACCTCCAAGATGGAGGTTCGCGCCCGCCGCTCCTACCTGTAGACCTCCAGCGAAGGGATCCGTGACGGAGATGCAGGCCGTCTAGGCCTTCCAGGAGTCCGAGGCAGGAACTGGCGGAAAGCGGTTATCGCAGATAGAGCGCCGCGGCTGGCGGCTCGTGTGCGTACTATCCCCGGCAATGAGACCGCCGAATCAGCAGTGCTTCGACAACGACATGCCCTTGATCAGCGGGTAGAGGCTGGGGTCGAACCGACCCTTGGCCAACCACCGGTACGTCCGCACCTCAACCGGGATGTTCTTGACGAACTTCGTGCTGGTGCTGCCGGCCACCTGAATTTCGTCGAGCACCGCGCCGTTCTCGTCCTTGAGATGGGCCCACATCAGCCAGGCGTCGTCATCGGACGTACTGAAGACCCTGGCGTCGAACTCGGCCGTGCCGTTCGGATACAGGGTCCATTTTGCGCCGCCGTACATCCAGCAGTCGCCCGCTTTCATGCTCTTGTTCCAGGTGTACCGCTTGTAGGCGGTGGACGCGTTGGCCGTCCCGGTGGCCGGGTGCGCCAGGCCAACGGAGATGACGCCAATGGTCGCGACCATGGCCATGATTCTGCGGATGCCTTGCATGACGCTTCCTCTCGTTGTGGGCCGATGCCGCTGAGAGGAGGATCTACCGCCCCCGTGGCGTGCGCCTGAGTAGGCCCCTACTCAAATGTCTGGGTCGTGCCGATCGGCCTCCAAGGAGGATCGGTACGGAATCAGCGGTAGGGCCACGGCATCGCCGCGTCCGGCGGTGGCATCTGGGACCGCCATGGGCCGAGCCTCGTCATGGTGAAGGGAGGCGCAGGTGGACCTACGGCTGGATCACCCCGGACGGGCAGCTCGCCGCCCCGTGGCCAGTACAGCAGCGGGCGGCCGAGCACGCGGCGCTGCTCGCCGAGCAGCGCTCCCGGCGAGCGAGCTACGAGCAGGCCAACCAGACGCGTCTGGGCCACCCCATCGACTGGAGCGAAATGTCGACGCGGTCACTAGCGCGTTCATGAACGCACAACTTCCGGAGGCCTCTACCGTCAGGCCGACCTCTTTGGCATCGTGACGTCATCCCTGCTAGGTCGAGGGCTCGCGGGCACTGTGCTCGGCGAGCAGCCGATCGATCATCGCCAGCAACAACGGTTGCACCCGATCCAGCGGGGCGTCACCGCGCACAATGATGTCGGCGTACTGCCGGGACGGCTCGACATACAGCGCGTGCCCGATCCGAGCGCTCTCCCGGTAGTAATTGGCGATCACCTCCGGCTCGCGCAGTCCACGCGGCTCCTTCATATCCCGCAGCAGCCGACGCAGCGCACGCTCGTCCGCGTCGAGCTCGACGAAGAGCCGCAGATCGAGCCGTTCGCGCACCGCTGCGATATGCAAGATCATGAGCCCTTCGACAAGCAGCACGTCCGGCGCTACTACCTCGCTGGTCCGGGTGTCGAGGTCGCGCAGGAAAGCGAGCCAGTCGACCGACTCGGGCCGGTTGCAATCGAAGGTCACCTCACCGGTCGTGGGGGAGACGAAAGTCGGGCCGCGATCGACGTCGTGATACATGTACGGGTCGCTGGCGAGCACGTCCACGGTGCGTCCGGATTGCTCGACGGCGGTACGCAACCAGGTGGTGATCGTGGTCTTGCCTGACGCGGAGCCGCCGGCGATGCCGACGACGAGTGGGTGCGCCACGTGGCCTCCAGGGCCGATCGGACGGGATCAGATCAGCCTATCTCCGGGCACGTGTCACCTGGCCGTTTCGTCGATCTGCACTGTTGGACGAACAGATGTATCGCTTGCCTGATTGCCGGCGAGATTGCTACGCGCCAGCAGGCAGACGTTGCTCACAAGTGACGGCCGCAGCCCGAGCCCTGCGGCGCTGCTCGCGGATGATGTCCGCCAACTCGTCGACAGAGCGGCCCCCGGGGACATAAGCGGCACGGGCGGCCTCTTCAGGGGACAGGGCGTCTCGGCGTGCCCGCGCCTGAGCGAGGACTCGACCAGCGGCAGCAAGAGCTTCGGCGCGGGTTCTCATCACTTCTACGATCTCACATGCGATTACTCACGCAATCCTGCCCTTCCGGGCACATGAACGGCAGAGTTCTCGAAAGCGCGACCATCCTGGCATCGCGTGGGAACTCCGTGGCCTCCGGGCTGTTGCTCTAATCTGGCCCGGGATGGAGGGAGTGAGAATTCCGGTGCCGCATGGTCCAGACGGCTCAGTCGCTGTAACCTTAGACGCCGTCCTTGACAGGACCGCATGAGATCATGCAACGAGTGAGTTCGGGTACACCTTCGCTGGTAGGGCCGGTCAAGCAACGTGAGTTACAGCCCGCCGTCGGCTACATCCGGGTATCGATGCTCCGCGAGGAGCAGATCTCGCCCGCCATTCAGAGGGACGCCATCGAGCGGGCAGCGGCACGCCTGGGCTACTACATCGCCCGCTGGATCGAAGACCTCGACGTGTCGGGCCGCACCTTCCAGCGTAAGATCATGGACGCCATCGCCGACGTCGAGAAAGGCGCGGCAACGGCGATCCTCGTGTGGAAGTACAGCCGCTTCGGCCGTAACCGCACCGGCAACCAGCTCAACCTGGCCCGCGTCGAGTCCGCAGCCGGACAGCTCATCTCCGCCACCGAGGAGGTTGATGCCCGCACCGCCGTAGGCAAGCTCACCCGCGGCATGCTCATGGAGCTGGCGGCGTTCGAGTCGGACCGGGCGGGGGAGCAGTGGGCCGAGGCGTTCCAAAACCGGCTGGCCCGGGGCCTCCCACCCTTGGGCGGCGACTACTTCGGCTACGTCCGACGGGGCCGGCAGCCGCACCCTCTGTACCACGACCGGACGATCGCCAACCCTGCGGACGGCCCGGAACGCTACGAGCCCGACGTTGAGAATGGCACGGCAGAAATCCTCGCCGAGTGTTATCAGCGGTGGCTGGAGATCCGCAGCCACTACAAGCTCGCGCAATGGCTCAACCGGCGGGGAATCCGCACAGCCGGCGGCGCGGAGTGGGGTGAGAGCGAACTCGCCTGGATGCTCGACCGCGGCTTCGGCGCAGGATTCATCAGCGTTCACGACCCGAGCTGCCGATGCGGTAAGGCCCCGAGTTGCCGCAAGCGCGTCCTGCATCCAGGCGCGCATCAACCTGTGATCTCCCGTGAGACCTGGGACGCCTACATGGCGGCCCGTAAGGAGGGCGCCCAAGACCGGCGACGACAACGCCGCAACGCACCTCACATCTTCTCCGGATTCATCATTTGCGGGCATTGCCGAGGTGGGATGCACGCAACGTCGCGTAAGCACATGCCCGGCTTCATCTGCGGAGCACGTATACGGCAGGGAGCGAGAACCACGGGGGTGCAGTGCAATACCGTGTGGGTCCAGCGCAGCCTCGTGACGGACGCTGTGCTCGAGGTGGGCCTGTCCAGAAAACGGTGTAACTCGATCTTGAATTAGTTCTATCGAGTGGTCGGGGTCAGACGGCCTTCGAAGGTGATGGCGAAGGCGTTCAGAGCGGCTTTCCAGCGGGTGATCCAGCGTTTG
>NZ_JBQQBR010000085.1:0-26602 GCF_052245935.1 Nonomuraea sp. 3N208
CCAGCGGCCCATGAAAGAGTCGTAGGCGTCGCCGCGGGCCCACACCTCGTGCATCATGGCGCAAGAGTACGCCCGCCGCCGATGGGAGCGGCCTCAGTGGCGGCTGCGTTCGCCAAGGCCCGCGGGGTCTGTGCCCGGGTCCGCGCCTATGGTGTGTCTGCCCGGGTTCTGGTGTGTCTGGCGGCGTTTCGGCCGGCCCAGTGGATGGCGTGGTCCGCGACTCGTTCCCATTGGGGGGCGCCGAGGGCGAAGTGCGGCATCCGGGCGAACTCCTGATAGTCGGTGACCGCGCGGGAATTGCGGTAGCGGTGGTAGGTCTGGCGGACCAGCGTGGCGGGGACGGTGTGGTCGGCGCCACCGGCGATCAGGAGCAGCGGGGCGCGGGTGCCATTGCTCACGTCCACCCTGGTGACGGGGTGCCGTCGCAGGATGGCGGCGGCCGCCTGGCACAGTGGCCGGCCGGGGGCGGGGACGCAGTAGCGCTGGTAGATCACCTCAGACTCGTGTGGGGTCAGGGTGTTGGTGAACGCGTAGTGGAACTGCCTGGGGCTCAGCGCCACGGTCCTGGTGCGGTTGGCGGGATTGGCCAGGACCGGCATGGCCGCGCGCAGGCTGCTGAGCGGCAGTCGCAGCACGCCCTTGATCGGAGCGGGGTGGATCGCGACGCCGGCGGCGCCCAGACCGCGGTCCAGCAGGATCTGGACGATCAATCCGCCGAAGGAGTGGCCAATGATGATGGGCGCGCGGACCTGCTCGCGGACGACGGTCTCGTAGAAGTCGGCCACCTCGGTGACGCCCAGGCCGTTCATCCCCTCAGGGTTCTTGCGCAGCGCTTCGACCTCGATCTCCATGCCCGGCCAAGCCGGCGCGAGCACCTGGTGGCCGAGTTGGGTGTAGCGCTCGATCCAGTGTTCCCAGGCGCGTGGTGTCAGCCAGAGTCCGTGGATGAGGATGATGGGGGGCTTGGTGCCGGTGTTCTCTGCTTCGGTCATGGAGTTACTCCTGAGAGGTTCATTGGTCGGGTAGCCGGCAGCCGTGGACGTTGGAGGGGATGTGCCGCGGCGGCCGTAGTGCGGCCCACCGGCGGAGGGCTCACCCCGGCGTCCCTCCAGCGCACATGAGCCCGCAGTGGAAGGAAACGGGCAGTTTGCGCGCAGCTCATCTCCGTAGCTGATAACCGGGCACTCTGTGATGGCGGCCCCCGCAGACCGACGTGGCCAGATCGGGACTGAAGCAAGGGCCCGGCTCTTCGCCGGACACGCCACCGCGGCGAGCGCCTGGATCGGCGGGAAGGTGGGAGTTGGGGAGAATGTCAGCCGGCGCGAAGCCGGTCGTGTCCTGCGCGCTGAGCCTGAGAGCGGCCTCGGCAGCGCTGACCGTGGTCGTCGGCGAGCCGCGCCGCCCTTCCCGAGCCGCCCACGGAGGGCGCGAAACTCGTGAAGGGCCGCCCTCTCAACACTGGCTCACAGGCGGGCCAAGGACCCGTACCTCTGCTCCTTTGAGGTTTAATCGCGACGATCCAGGCTCACGGGACTGTCGCGCCGCGGGAGTAGGGCCACCAGGCCCCATCCACCACTCCGGAATCGCTGACCAGCGCTCCCCGCTGGCCGACTCCACCAAGGCCAAGTACGCCTCCCGGCTACGCGGCTACCCGACCTGGTTGGCCGCCCAGGCAGACGCCGGTGCCCTGGACGGCGACCCGCTCACCGGCGCGGTGCGCGGTAGGCGGATGTGGAAGGCAGTTGCCTACAGCGATCGATGCTGGGCAGATAATCCTTGCGGATTCTGGCGAAAGGAGCCGGCCGTGTCTGAGAATGTCGCGCTGATCATTCGATTCCGCCTGGTGGGCGGTGAAGACATCTCCGTGATGAGCGGGGACTTCGACGGGGAGCCGGAGGCGGTGGCGGCGATCGCTCATGCTGTGGACGAGCGGCGCAGCCTGGTGTTGATGCAGGCGAGATATGAGCGTGAGGCCGACGTGCACGGCGTGGTCATCAACCTCGCCAACGTGGTGTCGGCGCGTGTGTCGAAGACGGACAGCGCCGAGGCGGGCCAGTATCTGTAGCGGGTGGGCTGCCCCGACATTGGCCAGCCGGACGGTGTCCTGGGCAACCCCACCGGAGGCCGGTGTTGGGTCAAATCCGGATACCGGCACAGGGAGAATTTAGTACGGGGGAACTGAATCAGTCATGACGGGACGTGTGCCGGAGAGCCGCAATGTTGTGGTGGACCGGTCGGAAGGCTTCGGTGAGCGGCTGCTGGGGCAGTTGCTGGACCGGGCTCACGCTATGCCGCCGCAGCTCATCGCTCCGCTGGTGGCGGAGGAGGTGCGCAGGATCGGTGGCCGGGATGTGTCGATCCTGCTGCAGGACTATGACCAGGTGATGTTGGTGCCGCTGCCGGGCAAGGGGCTCATGGGCGGCGATCCCCTGCCCATTGACGGGTCATGGGCAGGTGAGGCTTTTGTCAGCGAGACAAGGGTGGAGCATCCGGTGGCTGACGGCATCCGGATGTTTCTGCCGCTGCTCGATGGCAGTGATGAGGTTGGGGTGATGGCCCTGACCCTCAGCAGCGTCGACGACGACGACCGCCGATTGCTGCGACGGCTGGCCGGTCTGGTGGCCGATATGCTCGTTACCAAGAACAGTTATACAGACCAGTTCTTCCTGGCACGGCGTCGTGAGCCGATGAGCGTGTCCGCGGAGATCCAGTGGTCGCTGTTGCCCCCGTTGTCCATGGCCATCCCGCAGGTTGCGGTTGCCGGAATCATGGAGCCCGCCTACGACGTCGCCGGGGATAGCTTGGACTACGCCCTCAACGACGAAGTCCTGCACATTGCCGTCATTGACGCGATGGGCCATGGCTTGAACGCCGCTGTGCTGGCGACCGTGGCCATTGGCGCCTATCGGCACGCCAGGCGCGCCAGCGTCGGGCTTGCCGAATTGTATGAATTCATGGATACCGCCATCAACGAACAGTTCGGTCCCGACCAGTTCGTCACGGCACAGATGGTGCGTCTGGATATCGGGTCTGGTTACTTGGAATGGGTCAACGCAGGGCACCCGGCGCCGTTGCTGATCCGCGGCAACCGGGTCATCGAGGCGTTGGAGGGTGCGGGCACCCTACCGGTCGGCTTTGGCGGTGCCGCCCCGCAGATCAACACATACCAGCTCATGCGCCACGATCGGGTGCTGTTCTACACCGATGGTCTCGTGGAAGAGCATGAGACCGGCGGTGAGCAGTTCGGCGAAGAACGTCTGATCAACTCCATCGAGCGTGTCGGGCCCATGACGAGAAGCGTGCAGGAGATGGTACGAGACCTCTCTCACGCACTGATGCGGCAGAGGAAGGGGACGACAAGTGATGACGCGAGCCTCTTCCTGGTCGAATGGCGCGGCGGGACCGCCGACCACCTGGCCGAGGTCAACCTCTGACCGTTCTGAACACGTTCCCGACCGACAGTGGCGCCACTTCTGCTGGTGCAGTCGCGGGCCTTAAGCAGAGGTTTCGCAGGTCTGGCAACGCCTGTCGCGGGTAAATTCGCGTAGGGGCTGAGGTCGTCATGAGTTGCTCCGATCAGGCGCTCGTCTTGATCCGTGCGAGTGGCGGTGGCGATGAGGTCGGTGAGAGCGCTTCGGAGGTGCTAGGCGATGCCGTACGCGTATGCCATGCCAGGCTCGCCGGTACGCGCGTTCACCCATCGCAGGATGGGGCACGTGATTCATGAGCTGAGCCAGGGTCCGGCAGAGTTTGCGGCGGTGCCTGCAGCTGAAGACCGGCCATATGGTGCCAGTCGGTGAGTTCGAGCAGGCGTCGCGCCTGTGGGGACGGCGAGCGCAACGTCAGAGCGGGGCCGCCGGGCACGACGGCGGCGGCGGTGACCAGGGTGCGCAGCCCTCCCACGTCGCAGAACGCCAGGCCGCTGAGATCGACGCAGGAGCTGCCACGACCCGTCATCGAGGCCAGCGCCCCGGTGAGGGCGGGCAGGGTGGCGCGGTCGAGTTCACCCTCGACCCGCAGGCCCGCGAGATCGACGAACGGCGTAATACGCAGGAACTGGTCGGCTATCGTGCCAGGTGTGAGAGCGCCGACTGTGTCCCCAGTGTTCATGCTGGCCCGTGCTCACCGGCCTGACGCTGCCGAGGCGATCAGACGGTCCTGACGCCTGCGCCACTCGTGCCGTGTCGTGGGAAGGGACCGCTCTGCAGAGTCCCGGCCTGTGATGGGCACGACGGGATCGGACAACACTCGGATCTCCAGGACGGCACGGTGAATGGTGTTGAATGATCGACCTCCGCGGCGGCCGGATCCGAACGATGACATGGATCAGGCCCTGGCCGACGTCTTGAAGGCGATCGGCACAGCCTCGCGCGCACTCGCCTTTCAGAACGCGACGAGCATGGCCTGCCGCGGTGACCGGCAGCGGCTCGCCGTCTGTCTTGAGGCGATGACGCCTGGTCAGCTAGTTGAGGTGGCCGCTGCCGCTCGGTTGCTCAGCGCCGAGGCCGACCACGCGCTCGCCAGGAGGAACGCGTAACGGGTATGCGGTCCGCACCGAAACTCGTGATCAGGTGTCGAGCGCGTTGGCAGTGGCGGCGGGTGTGGTGCCGGGTGGGATGACGAGCAAGTTGAGATGCGTTCCGCCCGTGGGAGTCCGTGACAGGGATCTCCGATCGATCGCTTGGTGGAGGTCTGTCGAGAGGGGGATCGAGCCGGATACGGCGCGTCGGCAACATGTCGGCAGGCTCGCTATCGCCGCAGATGATGAGGTTAGCTGGGATTGCGTGTTTCCGCCCGCTCGCTGATCACCTTGACTGCTGGGTGAGCAGTCGGCGCAGCTTGCGTCGCTGTCACCGTGAGGGGGTCGTCATGACCCTGGACGCACAAGGAACGAACGCGACCGACCGCGCAGGCCTGAACGGTCAGCCCCCGCGTTGCGATCACGTCGACCAGCTCCCCGCTGTGGAGTACGGATCACCCGAATGCAAGGAATGCCTGGCCCTCGGCCAGACCTGGACGCGGTTGCTGGTGTGCCTGACCTGCGGGTGGGTGGCCTGTTCCGACGATTCGCGGGGCGGCCACGTCCGCGCCCACTACCAGGAGACCGACCACCCGGTGGTCGCCACCCTGGAACCAAGGTCGACATGGCGCTGGTGCTACGTGCACCGCCGGACCGTATAAACGAGATGAAAGAGACCTTATGACCATTTCCGAGCCTGCGGCGGAACGCCAGGACTACGACGGTGCATCGCCGTCTGGGACTCCACGCCGCCTGTCCGCGGCTGGTATCCACCGGCAAAGGTCACGGCTCATGGAGGTGGACGGACCAACGAGGGGCCGCGTCCCGGCCCGATGGCCGAGCTGAGCGGTGAAAGGAAACAGCGATGAGTGTGCGATGGGAGATCAACAACAAGGTACAGGCCCTCAAGGGCTGGGCCAGGCAGCGCCTTGGCCGCGCCACCGGTAACCAGCGTCACCAGGATGCGGGCAAGACCGATCGGGTCGTGGGCCATCTGGAGCAGCCCGATGGGAGGGTCAAGGACGCCCCTAAACCACCACGGTAGCGAGCCTGGCAGACCCCTCTACCGCCTTGGCATGATCGCGAAGATCGCTTGCCGGACACTCCAGTCCAGCGAGTGACGCCAAACCTCCTCCACGAGCCCTACGCCACCTAGAGTGGGGGAGACGGCCCGAATGGGCGCCGCCCGGGCGGGAAGGGGTGGCGGGCATGGAGTTACGTCAGCTGCGCTACTTCGTGACGCTGGCCGAAGAGTTGCATTTCGGTCGGGCCGCGGCCCGCGAGCACATCGTTCAGTCCGCGCTGAGCCAGCAGATCCAGCGGCTGGAACGCGAGCTGGGCGTGCGACTGCTGGATCGCAGCACCCACCACGTCGATCTGACCCCGGCGGGCGCTGCCTTCCTCATCGAGGCGCGCCAGATCCTCGACCACGTGGGCCGCGCCGGGCAGGCCGCACGCAACGCCGTCGCGTCGGCGCCCACGCTGCGTGTCGGCATCATCGACGCCGGCTACGACACCATGCCGCAGATCCTGCGCGAACTCCAGCACAACCATCCCGATATCACGATCCATCAGGTTGAAGCAGGCACCCCCGAGCAGTACCGGCAGCTGGCCGACGGCCGCCTGGACATCGCCATCGGACACGCCTCTCAGGCTCCAGCCGAGGTGACCTCCAAGCTGATCAGGCTCGATCCGCTCGGCGTGCTGGTGCCCGACGACCACAGCTTCGCCGAGCTCGACGGTGTACTCGTCGCCGCCCTCTCCGACGAACTCCTGCTACTCGGCGAAGAAACACAGACCCCAGAGCTCAACCAGTTCGTCATCACGCTGTGCCGCTCGGCCGGGTTCGCGCCCACAATCTACGAGGGCACTGTTCAGAGCAGCCGCGCCGCGGCTGACCTCGTCCATGAGCGCCGCTGTGTGCACTGCGTCCCTTCCTCCTTCCGCACCTCCAACCGGCTGGGAACCACGTGGCGGCCCCTGATCGAACCTGCCACGCACTATCCCTGGTCGCTGCTGTGGCACGACGCCAACCCCTCTCCCCACATCGCCACCGTCATCGACAGCGCCCGGCGACTGGCCGAGCGGCTCGGTTGGCTGGAACCCATCAGCTCCGCCATCGGGCCGGCGCCCGGCGGAGGGGCTCCGAGCGCCACCGGCCCCAGTGATGAGCCTGTCTGATGCGCGAGCTCTGAACGCTGCGTGCACCACGAAACCCTGGTGATCGGTTCTGGAGATGGATCCTTTCCAGATCGCCTGTTTCGGCAGGGCACGCGCGGGTGTTGGCTCAAGGTGAATGAGTTCGACCGTCGGCGCCGGCAACCAGGCGGCGGCCGGCCCCCCTGCTTCGACCGGTCCGGAAAACCGATCCCATGCAGACATCGATGCACCGCCAAAGGAGCTCGGCCATGGGCATCATCGCTTGGATCATCCTCGGACTGGTCGTAGGGGCGGTGGCCAGAATGCTGGTCCCCGGCAAGGATCCGCAAGGTTTGATCATCACTTTCGTGCTCGGCATCGCCGGGGCGCTGCTGGGTGGCCTCGTGGCCACCCAGATCTTGCACGTCTCCGGCATCCAAGGGTTCTTCCACCTGGCCACCTGGCTCTGCGCCATCGTCGGCGCGGCAGTCCTGCTGGGCGGCTACCACCTGATCACCGGTCCGCGTCCGGACCGCCGGGCCGGTCGCCGATGACCTCGCCCAGCATCCCCGGGAGTTCACGGTCCTGCCGTGGCGAAGGTGCTGCGTGATGCCCATAGGCGGAGCCCTCACGGTGATCGCCTTCGGCGCCATCCTCACCCTCGCCCTGGCGGACGGCTCGGTGGGCGGCTTCGACCTGCGCATCATGGGCATCATCCTGATACTCGGCGGCGCCCTCGCGCTCCTGCTGCCCCTGCTGCTCCGCACCAGACGACGCCCGGTCTGGTCGACCGCCCGCAGCCGCCAGGACGTCATCGACGACCGACCACCGCACAGCCCGGCAGATTCGCCCGGCCACGACGCCGAGCAAAGGCGTGGCGGCAGGCCTCCAGGCGACCGCCGGCCCTGACCAGCGCCGGACGGCTGGCCAGGCGGGACGGACGAACGGTTGCGGCTGTCTCACCGTTCCTCCTCACGCAAGGCTGGGCGCGCCGCTATCGCCCGTACGCGGGAGCTGACATCCCTCGGCCCGCCGGCGAAAGATCGACCCGAGCTAACCCGCTGCTCTCACCTTCCAGCCCTCGACAGGCGGTGAGGGCAGAGGCAACTCCTGGAGGCAGACATGCCCACGATGACCACAATCGTCGCCGTCGCTGTGGTGGCGATCCTGGTCGCGGCAATCGGCTTCGTCATGGTGCAGCAGCGCTGGGAAGGCATTCGCCGGCACGTCGGCCGCCGAAAACAGGCCGCCCCGAACCATTTCCCACCGAAGACTTCAAGCGGTGGCGACCAGAATTGCCGACGGCTCACGGGCGCACGCTGCACCGCTATCGGCAGGCTCACGAGATCAGCGGGGGCGTCGCCCACGGCAGCGCCTCCACCGAGGACCTGCGGCAGGCCATGGTGCACTACCACGTCCTGTTCCAGGAGCTGCTCGACAACACTGGCGAACACCACCCTCAGCTCCCCGACCCTACCCGCGACAACCAGCCGACATCCCAGGGAGACTCCCGAAACGGCTCCAGACAAGGTGATGCTGCATGAACATCCACAACGACGACAAACGCCTCGACGAAACCGCCGACCTGCCGCCGTTCCCGCCTGAGTCCGTGCTGAGGCGCGGCAACGACGGCAAGAGCAGGCTGCCACCACCGTCCGACAAGCTCGTTTTCGGCCTTGCGGTCCAGTCCGACGCACCGCCGGTGCTGTCCGAGCCGCTGCTCAACAGCGATCCTGCCGATTGATTCACCCCGACGGCCGCCGGCGCGGATATCACATCTCCGGCCAGGGCGAGCAGGAAGCCCTCATGGCCGTACCACCGCGACGGAGCTGCGCGCGTGGTACAGAACGCCGAGGGTGACGGATCCAAGCATCACGGTGCCGATCGCCCCTCGGCCCTGGGAGCCCACGACGACCAGATCCGCCTTTGCGGAAACGCTGGCGAGAGCGTCGACAGGGTGGGCGCGCCGGACGTCCTCGATCACCTGAACCTGCGGATATCGCTGCCGCCACCCCAGGAGGACACCTGCCGCGATCCGGCACTGGGCGGCGTGGATCTCGTCCATGTCATGGGCGCTTGCGGGGATATGGGCGTGCGCCGGTGGTTGCCAGGTGTAGACGGCGCGTAGTGTGCTCGCGCGGAGTATCGCCTGCTCGAAAGCGTAGGCGAGGGCTGGTTCGCCGGCGTGATAGTCGTCGAGCCCGATGACGATCTCCCCGTAGGCGGTGTCGGGGTCGGAGCGGACGACGACCACCGGGCCGTGCGCATGTCCGGCTACGTGGGTGCTCACCGAGCCCAGCACGCCCCCGGGGAAGCCGCCAATGCCGCTGCCGCCGATCACGATCTCGGCGGCTTTGCCGGCGTGAGTCCGCAACACCGCCACTGCGGAGCCCTGAAACAGCTCGCCGGCGACCTCGATGCCGGGCTGGCGCTTGCGCGCGACCGCCTCGGCCTCGGCCAGCACGCTCTCCGCGCTAAGGGCGACGGCATCGCCCGGACCCAGGTTGGAGAATTTCGCGATCTCGTACGGTGAACGGTCCGCGTGGACGATGCGCAGCCGGGCCTCCGCGCGCGCGGCGTCGTCGGCCGCCCACTCGACGGCCGCGGTCGCGGCGGCCGAACCGTCGGTGCCCACGACAATGACACGATTCATGGCTCCTCCAGATTTGCACGATCTATTTGCTTATCGCTCGAAGCGGGAATGTGCCGACCCGCCGGCGGGCGCTTCAGACGTTTGCCGTCGATGTCGTTGATGGTGGCCGCGGTCAACGCTTGAACATGCCTTTGATCTTTCCGCTGCGCTGCCCCAGATTATTTCTAGGTCGGCTGGCCGCGCCTTTCGACGCCAGGTGCTGGTTTCCGGTGGCGCGGCGGCCACTTAATGCATCTACTTTCCTTGTGAAAGGAGGTACAATAAAGAAACCGAGGACATTTCGTGCGTTGGCATTCAGGTTGGCGTCGCCCGCGGCGATAGACCGCTTTCGGCCCATGGTGAGGGCCTGACAGGCCAGGCAACGATGATGACAACACTCCTCTCCCCGTCCACACCGTCAAACTCGGTTACCGCCGCCGCCCCCACGGCCCATTCCGCGCCCAGGCTCAGCCTGAACCCCCTCGTTGACCGGAGAGGCACCGTCGACGGGGCGTGGTGGCCCCGCACCCGCGACGCCGCCGCCGAACTGCCCACCCTCATCTCCGCCGTCGACCAGCGGCTCGGCAGGGCCGTCCTGCGTGTGGGCCTGTATCAGGACGCGTGGGATCACATCCCGCGCCGCATCCCGGCCCGCGGTCGCCACGTCAGAGTGGGCTGGTTCCGCAGCGCGGACCCGCACCTGATCACCCTGAGCATCGCGGGAACCGCGCCCGTCACTCTGCTGGTCATTCCCCCCGGCACCGCGAACGATCCGGCCACGGCAGCCCTCACGCTTGCCGCCGCAGGCACGGTCGGCGTCCGTCCTGCTGACATCCTCCACCCCGCGGCCCCGGACGAGGGCATACCCGGCCGCGAAGGCTCAGCCGCATGGGAGAACGAGGGCGGCCGCGTCGCCGATCTCGTGCCCGCACGGCCCGCCGCCACCTGACACCGCGCCGTGCTGCCGTTCCCGGCGGTCACCGACTTCCGATGAAGACGGACGCGGCCCGATCTCTCGACGCGGATCCGGGACGCCCGTCGCCGAGGCGCGCTCCTCCGCTCGGAGAACGAGCAGACCTGCTCGTCTGGCCGAGTCCCGGCCTCGCAGCCACCCCGCACATGTCATAAGGCCATGCCGGAAAGGCGTCAGCCTCTGGCGCGCCAGGGCAGAGGTCATGCGATCTCTGCCTTCCTCCAACGCTCTGACAAGAGAGAGGAAACGACCATGAGCTCGACAACCCCGTTCGCCACGCGACGACGTCACGCGGTGATGGCCCGGTCACCGGTGGGACCGCAGGCATCGGCGGGGCCACTGCCTGGGCCTGGGAATGGTTGTGCGTCCCAGCTCCTGTCCGGGACTGACCTCGCATCTGATGCCCCCGATGGGGCAGCTCGAGTCGGATCAAGCTCCTGGAGGCGCATCCCGACGGTGTCGGGCTGAGCGCGATCTATGCCATACCTTGTGTTCCTAGGCTGAAAGCGTTTCTCCGATATCTCGGAGGCAACAGCCACAATCAGAGAGCGAGACGCAACATGAGTAGTGCTCGCAAAACCGAAGATCATGCCATAGGCGGCCCCACCCAGCCGAACGGGGCCGACGAGTGGCCCAATCACGCGACCAACGCGCAGTGGCTCAAGGACAACCCGGTCGCCATGCCGCAGGTGGGCGCCGGTCGGTGGGCCGTGTACGACCGTGACGGCCATCTGCGCGGCCACCTCGTCGGCGACGGCCCGACCCGCGACACCCGCTTCGAGGCGATCAGCGCGACAAACGAGTGGTCGCCTCCTGGCCAGACGCCGGGCTATGGCATCACCCTGCACGATGCCGGGGCCTACCTCCTCGACACCAGCGTGGATGGTAGGCGGCTCGATGAGGGAGCAGGTGACTGAGCGCCACAAGGTAGCGATTTCCCGGCGATGGGGTAAACGCGGCTTCGGCGGCGGGAGGTCCCGGCTGTGGCTCATTTGTTCCCAGAGCCAACTCGCGATGATCGGGTCGCTCTTGTGGCACGACATCGTGCCTGGCCGGACACGGTAAGGCGGCTGGGCTCGACCTGGAAGCCGGCGATCAAAGTCGGCAGCTCCAGCTCGATCCTCACGCAGGAGCCGGTGAGACACTGTTCGATCCTCTCGGCCACTGCCTCCCTGAGGAGGGATGCTTCATTGCAGGTCGGAGGGGCTCGCGAAGAGAGTGATCGTGGGTCACGATGGCCGGTATGAGCAACGATGATGGCGCGTGTGCCGAGTTGGAGGAATGGAGCGAGTTCATCGGCCGGGTCCGTTACGACGGGCCACGTTCTGGTGATGCCGGCCTCGAGCGGTTGGCCGACGAGGCGGTGTCCAATGAGTTCTCCAGTTGGGGACGACTCGATGGCTCTGCCGAGATGAATAACCTGATCTGTCGTGCCTTGGAGATCGGCTACCTGCGGGCCCTGCAGGACGTGCGTGAGCAACGCATCGCCGGGCTGGGGCCCACAGACTGACATCGGTACCAAGGCGCGGCTCACCTCCGCGCATCGTTCCGCCCAAGCCTCTTCCCCCTCCCGGCACCAGCCTGGCCCTGGATCAGCGAACTCGCCGTCCTGTGGGGTGCGGCGATTTCGGTCGTCAGGGGGTGACCTGTGGGTTCACAGCTCGAGCACATCCAGGCGTCGACAAGCGCGGTCAGCGGAGCCACCGCGTCATGCAGCGGGTCGGTCGGCGACACCAGTGATCCAGCGGTCGAGTGTGCTATTGCCCTACCCGGCCGTCGATGCATTCGCGCAGTAGATCGGCGTGCCCGCAGTGGCGGGCGTACTCCTCGATCCGGTGAACCCACAGCTCCCGGACAGCGATGCCGTCCTGACCCACCCGCGCGCCCAGATCCGGATACTCGGCCAGCACTGCATCGGTTGCCGCCTGTTCGCGAGCAAGATCGGCGAATGCGCCGTCGATCAGCGCCTGCTCGGCAACGGCTTCCTCGAAGTCGGCATCACGTGCTCCGTACAGCTTCGGTGCTGGGTCTCCTGGCACAATCCAATTGCGCCAGTCCCGCTCCACCTCGGCAAGATGGCGGACCAGCCCCAGCAAGGACATGGTCGACGGTGGCACTGACCGGCGCGCCAGTTTCTCCGGATCCAATCCCTCGCACTTCATCTGCAGGGTCAGTCGATAGTCTCTCAAGAAGTCCTGCAGCGTCGCCAACTCACCGTCCGGGCTGACTCCTTCTTTGTTGCGGGGATCCTTGTCGGGGTCCGACCACATGTCGGGGTAGACGCTGGCCTGGCTCCAGCGCTCGGGCACGTCGCTCACCGTGTTCACTATGCTGAGCAGTGGCCCGACACGCAAGCGAGTATTCAGGCAGTGCCAGCCGACGCTGGCGGGGGCGGGCAGGTCATCGGCGCGTACTTCGCTGATCCAAGTATCAAGGTCATGACCGCGACGCCCATCCCGCCGCGTGAGGCACGTTCGGTGAGGGAAGAACGACCATGTCGTTGAAGATCGGGCCCGTCACCCAGGAACGGTACGACCAGCTCGTGGCTGAAGGGCGGGAGCTGGTCGAGGTTCAGACTTGCTGCCAGTTCTTTCTTGTCACAGTTTGCCGGGCTGTCCGGTCCAGAAGGGCGGTAGCCACCGACATGGAAAGGACCGGATCATGATGCAAAGAGCGCGGGTCGTGGTCGTGGGTGCGGGATTCGCGGGGTTGGCCGCCACGAAGAAGCTGGCTCAGACCGGGGCCCTGGTGACGCTCGTCGACCGCAACCCGTATGCAACCTTCCAGCCCCTGCTCTACCAGGTCGCCACGGCCGGGATGGGCACGTCGGACGTGTCCTATCCGATCCGCACCTTCGCCGCCAGGTGGCCCAACGTGCGGTCGCGCCGGGCCAGCCTGAGCAAGGTGCTGCCCGGGGAGCGGCGGGTGGAGTTCGAGGACGGGAGCGGGCTGGACTACGACTATCTCGTGCTGGCCACGGGCGTGACCACCAACTGGCTCGGCGTCGAGGGGGCACAGGAGAACGCGCTGCCGATCTACTCGCTCCGGGACGCGGCGGCGCTGCGCGACCGGCTGGGGCAGCAGCTGGAGGACACGGCGCTCGGCCGCCGCGAGAGCACGCACGTCGTGGTGGTGGGCGCGGGCGCGACCGGGGTGGAGATGGCGGGCACGCTGGCCGAGCTGCGCCGGCGCACGCTGCCGTTGACGCATCCCGAGATCAAGCCCCGCCAGACCAGCGTGACGCTGGTGGAGCGGTTCGACTACGTGCTGGCGCCGTACAAGTCGCGGTTGCGGAACGCGGCCGCGGCGGCGCTGCGCAAGAGAGGGGTGAAGCTGCGCCTGGGGTCCACGGTGGCGGCGGTGGAGCCGGACGCGGTGGTGCTGGCGGACGGCACGCGGCTCCCAAGCGACCTGACCGTATGGGCGCTCGGCGTGACCGCGCCCAAGCAGGTCGCCGACTGGGGCCTGCCGCAGGGCAAGGGCGGCCGGATCGCGCTCACCGAAGCGCTGAACGTGCCGGAGCACCCGGAGATCTTCGTTGCCGGCGACCTTTCCGGGCCGCCCGCGCCGCAGCCACAACTCGCCCAGCCGGCGATCCAGATGGGCGAGCACGTGGCCAAGCAGATCGCCGCGGCCCTTCAGGGCAGGCCGGCGCGGCCGTTCTCGTACCAGGACCCAGGCATCATGGCCACCGTGGGCAAGGCCGAGGCCGTGCTGCAACTGCCCAACGGGCTGACCGTGCACGGGCTCCCCGCCTGGCTGGTCTGGATCTTCATCCACGTGGCCTACCTGCTGGGCGGCCGCAACCGGGCCAGCGTGCTGCTCAACTTCTTCTGGCGCTACGCCGGGCCGCGACGCAGCGCCACCAGCATCTCCCAGTAGCTCAGCGGGCGCCGAGAGGGCCGCCGAGGTGGGCTTGGGGATGCTCAGGGCGGCGCGAGGGAGTCGGTGTGGCTCTACAGGGCGCGCTGGAGGTCGGCCAGGCCGGTGTTGACCGTGGTGGTCGCGGTGACCACGGGACCGGCGGGTGTGGTGAGATCGCTGACGGGCTGCTTGGGGACTCGAACAGGGTGGGATGGGTCAGGCGCCGTAGCTGTTGTCCGATTCGGAAGCAATCGGCGCCGTCCGAGCGGTCCTGAGTCGAGGTGCTCAGGCGTGGGTGAGTAGCTCGGCCCAAGAAAACAGTTCTCCGGAGACGGCATTGTTCTCTCTATGCACTCCGATAGCGCGAAATTTCCGGCTGCTGGGCTGAGGCCGTCCTGCCCTGAATGTGGCAACCCGCTCAGCGGGCCCTTACCCGCGTGCCCACGCTGCGGTCTGCCGCTGAGCGGGCCCGTCGCGGCGGAGCTGTGGCAGGTGGACGGCGCGCTGGCAAGCCTGCGGGCGCGCGAGGCCCAACTGCTCGGGCGACGCGCGCAGCTGCTCGGTCTGCTCCGTGCGGACCGCGAACGTTTCGCTACGGGCTCCCGGTCCAGCGGCGGCCTGGTGGAGGCCGAGGCAGAAGGGCGGCCTGGTGCCGGGGCCGACGAGCAGCCGATGGTGGCCGGGGTCCGCGGGTCGGCCGGCGGTGCTGCCGGTTCAGGTGCTGATGCCCGTGCTTCTGCGGGCCGGCCCTCTCAGGAGGTCTCGCGCAGGACCGCGCAGAACCTGCTGCTGATCCTCGGCGGCCTCCTGCTCACGGTGGCGGCGATCGTGTTCATCGCGGTGAGCTGGGGCCATCTCGGTATCGCCGGGCGGAGCGCGGTCCTCGCGGCGATCACCGGGGTGACGCTGGCCGTACCCGCGCTTCTGCTCAGGCGGGGCCTCACCTCGACCGCCGAGACGGTCGGGGTGCTGGGCCTGGCGCTGACACTGCTCGACGGCTACGCGGCCCGCCGCGTCGGCCTGCTCGACAGCCTGTCAGGGACGGACTACGCAGCGGGAGCGATCGGGCTGACAGCGCTCGTGGCGGCGGCGTATGCCCGGATCGTCCGGCTCACGCTGCCTATGCCCATCGCGATCGTGCTGATCCAGGTCCCGTTACCGCTGCTCGCGATCGACGCGAGCCGTACCTGGTTGACCGTGGCCCTCACCGCCACGGCCGCGCTGGACGCGGGCGTCTGGATCGCCGCCGGTCGGGCCGCGGCCGCACGGACGCGGGGGCTCCGTGTGACCGCGGCCGTCTGCCTGGGCACCACCGGGACGATCGCCCTCATGACGGGCGGCTACCTCACGGTGATCGCCGAGACCGCCGGCGCGGCCCTGCCGCACGCGGGAGCGCTGGTCGGGCTCGCCGCGGTCGGCTTGATCATAGCCCTGCGGGTGGACGATTCCACTCGCGTGCTTCCCGTCGTCCTGGCGGCGACGGCTCTGACCCTCGCCCTGTCCGCGCCGATCCGCCCGCTGCTGCGAGACGGCTGGCAGGTCCTGCCCTACACGGCCGCCGCCCTGGCGGTGATGGCTCTCGCCGTGCTGCTGCCGAGCCGCCTACGCACGGCGGGTGTGGCCTCCGGCGGTGTGCTCGCCCTGGTGTCCGTGCTGCCGCTCGCGCCTGAGGCGGCGATCGTCCTGCTCAGCCCGCTCAGCCGGCTGGACGAGGTCTGGGCCGGCACGGCCTGGCTATGGGGCCCGATCGACAGCGTGCGCCCCGCCACGATCGCCTTTGCGCTGCTGGCGCTGGCCTGCGCTGTACTCGCGAGGTGGAGGCGGAATCCGGGCGCACTCGTGTTCGGCACACCGGCGGTCATGCTTGTGGCGGTGGCCTACGGGCTCGGCTACCTACCCGCGCTCGCCGTGTTCGTCGCTCTCGCGCTGCTGCTCACGGCGGTCGCGACGAGCTATCAGGCTGCCACCTGGGCGGCCGGGTCCGCTGCCGCCCAGGCCGTCGCCTGGTCACTGGCCATGGAGAGCGCGACCTACGTGACGCTCGGTGTCCTCTTCGCCGCGTGGGCGATCCTCTACCGCAGACCCGCCGCGCTGACCGGAGCGGTGCTGAGCGGCGGTGGACTGATGTGGGCGCTGCTCGCCGGCGCCGGCCTGCCCGTGCTGGACTCGTGCGCGGTGGGGCTGGCCGTGGCGGCCGCCCTGGCCCTTGCCGCCGGGTACGTCACGCCGCCTGCAAAGCACGACGACGACAGGCCGTCCGGACGCACGGAGGAGGTCTGGTCGCCGAGGACGTTCGGCCATGGACTCGCGGTCGTTCTCGCGACGCTGTCCGTGCTGCCGGTCATCGACGCCGTCGCCTCCGTGCTCGGTTCCTACGTTCCGGCGTTCACCCCCTGGCGGGGCCTGCCGCAACTCGTCGAACAGCGCCTGCTGGTCGCGCCCGCCCTCGCCCTGTCGGGAGCGGTGCTGACCCTTGTCACCCGCCCGGCCGCGGCGGCGGTCGCCGGGTCCATCGTGGTCGCGGTGGTCCCGGTCACGGTGCCCATGCCGTACCCGCTGGTCCTGGCCCTGCTGGTGGCGGGAACGGCGGCCGCCGCGGCCGTGGCCACCAGGAATCGGGTGGGTGCGGGTGCGGCGCTCTGGCTGGGCTCGCTCGCCATCGGCTGGGCGCTGGCGTTCCAGTGGGCGACGCTGGCGGTGCTGCCCGCGCTGGCGCTGGTCGCGGGCGCATCCGCCGTGCTGGGCAGGGCCAGGTTCGCCGCCATGGCGATCGCGGGCCTGCTCGTCGCGGGGGAGGCGGTCGCGGTCGCGCGGGCGATGGCAGTGGAGGCGGTCGAGGCCTACACGCTGCCGTTCGCGCTGGTGCTGCTCGCGCTCGGCTGGTGGCGCACGAGGAGCAGGCAGATATCGTCGTGGCCGGTCTACGGGCCGGGTCTTGCGTTGGCGTTCGGGCCCAGCCTGCTGGCCGAGGCCGGTTCCCTCCGCTCGCTGCTGCTGGGGATCGCCGCGCTGGCCGTGACCCTTGCCGGGGCGAGGGGCCGGCTGCAGGCCCCCGCGGTGCTCGGCGGGCTCACGCTGGCGGCCGTGACGCTGCGGGAGCTCGCGCCGTGGATCGCGGAGCTGGTGGGCGTGGTGCCGAGGTGGGTGCCGATCGCGGTCGGCGGGCTGCTGCTTTTGGTGGTGGGCGCGACCTATGAGGCGCGTAAGCGCGACCTGATCAGGCTCAAGGATGCCGTCGCAAGGTTGCGGTGAACATCTCCCTGCTTATGTCGGCACTTGATCATGTCTCATTGATCCGGTACCTATGCCGTCTACACCGATGTCTCTCCGGGAGTGCGCGTGCCCCCAGCACCGATCGAGGAAGCCAACCACGATGTGGATGATTCCGGCGAGGCGGAGGCTGTCGTCCAGCTCTGCCACACGGCAGGCGAAAGGTGCCTCAGCCAGGGCCCGCGCCATGAATGAGCTCGGTACCGGGCTGGCCGAGGCCCATCCCGGCAGGTTCGGGCTGTTCGCCACGCTCACACTGGACGACTAGGCGTGCCAGAGGGCGGCAAGCTGCCGGGTGGCCAGTCGGGACGGTATGGCGCGCAGCAATGTGTCGCGGAGCCACGCGGCGCTGCCGGTCTGGGAAGTCAGTCGTGATTGCCGGGACGCCGCCTGCATGATGCGGTTGGCCCTGGGTCTGCGCTCGGCGTCGTAGCGCAGGAGCCGCTGGGCGACGTCTGCCGGCTCTGCGCCGGTCAGGTGGCGGGTTAGTGCGGCCGCGTCTTCGAAGGCTTGGCTAGCGCCCTGGCCGAGGTCGGGTGGCATGGCGTGGGCGGCGTCGCCGAGGAGCGCGATCCTGCCGACCGTGAACGAGGGCAGGGGTTCGGCCAGGCGAGCGATCGGGTCGACGTGGATGTCTGCGGGCGGGGTGGCCTCGATCAGTGCCGTGACGAGGGGGTGCCAGTCGGCCATCAGGGACAGCATCTGCCGGCGTGCCTCGTCCGCGCCGGGCGGCGTGCCGTGCAGTTCGGAGTCGGTGAACCAGTACAGGCGGTGCTCGCCGACGGGGAACAGGCCGAACATCGCCCCGCTGCGGCGGTCGACCAACTGGCTGGCGAGCAGGTCTGTTACCGGGCCGGGAGGGCGGGGCAGCATGCCGCGCAGGTCCATCCGGCCGGTCCGCCGTAGCCCAGGGTGGCCGGGGAAGAGCTGTTCGCGCAGCTTGCTGCCGATGCCGTCGGCCGCGATCACGGCGTCCGCTCTCGCGACGGGGTTGCCGTCGCTGATCACGGTTACCCCGGTGGGGTCGGGTTCCAGGCGCTCGACCGGGGTCGCGGTTCGCACCAGGTCGGCGGGCAGCGGGGCGCGTAGCGCCCGGTGCAGTTCAGCCCGGTCGATGATGGCGGGCGTCCCGACCTTCTGCTGCGCCTGGACCGCATCGGTGATCAGCAGCGGGCGTCCGCGCCAGTCCCGCAATCCCGCGCGGGCGGCAGGCATGATGTGCCCGCGAACGTCTTCGGCCAGCCCCAGCGCGTCCAGCGCGCGAAGCCCGTTGGGCATGACCACGATCCCGGTGCCCGCTTCCCGGAGTTCGGCGCCCCGTTCGAAGAGTGTCACCTCATGACCCAGGCGATGCAGCCCCACCGCGGCCGCCACTCCTCCGAGTCCGGCGCCGACCACCGCGATCCTCATGAGAACCTCCTCGCCGATTCACTACGATCGTACTAGTACGGCTATTGGTATCATGGCCGCATGCCGCCCACTAATCCGGCCCGTCGCCGAGCCCTGACCGATACCGCCATCGAAGTGCTGGCGTCGTCGGGCGTGCATGGATTGACCCACCGCGCGGTGGAGAAGGCAGCGGGCCTGCCGCCGGGAACGGCCTCGAACTACTTCCGCAGCCGGGAAGCGCTGCTGGTGGCAGCCGCGGAGCGGATCGCCGAGCTGCATCACGCCGATACCGATCGGGCCATCGAGCAGCCCGCGACGCTGGTCGACCTGCTGACGGAATCGCTGCTCACAGCGGCGACCACCCTGCGCAACCGCTATCTGGCGATCTTCGAACTGCAACTGGAGGCCGCGCGCCGGCCGGTGCTCGCCACAGTGCTCGCGGGCCTGCAGGACACCGCGTTGCACGTCACCGCCGGGCACCACGACAAACTCGGCCTCACCATCCCACGCGAGAAGATCCCCGCCCTGATCGCGCTCTACGGGGGTGCGCTGTTCACCCTGGTCGCCGCGCCACCAGGGAGCGTCAGCCGGGACGTCGTCCAGAACGTGGTTCAGGCCATCGTGTACGGCTGTGCCGGACACATCCAGCGGCGGCCTTGACGCGGCCGCAGTGCCGGGGCCGCTGAATCGGCTGGCAGCCGTTGCCTCGCCGCGACGCGTGCGATCTCATCAGCCGAAGGGCAGGGGAACACGGGACCAAGGTCGCCTGAGTATGGCCGGTAGTTCGGCCCACAGTACGAACGTCGGATGTCGGCGCGTTGAGCGCGGCCGGTGTCCTCGCCTGGCCTCGCAGCGGCCACTGCGCCATCGGACGGCGCACGACCCCGACGGCATCCCCGCGCCCGCCAGGCTTGCCCCGGTTCCGGGAGGTATACCCGCGGGTAGAGGTGGTCGAGGACGTACGGTGCGCCGCGGTCGCCGTACGGAGGCGAAGGGATCGGCCGACTCGCCGGCGGGGGCCGGCCTGAGGTGGAAACATGCGGCAGCTCAGCGCGCTGGACGCGCAGTTCCTCAACTTCGAGACCGCCACCAACGTCGCGAACGTCGGCGGGCTGGCAGTACTGGGAAAGGACGTGTCCAGGGAGAAGATCCTGAACAGGCTCGTGGAGCGGATGGCCGGAGTACCGCAGCTCCGGCAACGCCTGGTCCGGGTGCCCTTCGGTCTCGACCATCCGTACTGGGCCGACGACGATGAGATCGACCTGGATCATCACGTCCGAGAGCTCACCCTGCGGCCTCCCGGTGACGACGTGCGACTGGGCGAGCAGGTCGCCAGTCTGCACGAGCGGCGGCTGGACCGGACACGTCCGTTGTGGGAGATGTACCTGATCCACGGCCTGGCCGGCGGCCGCTGCGGCATCTATGCCAAGGTCCACCACGCCGCCGTCGACGGGCTGACCGGGGCGGAAGTGCTCGCCGCGCTCATGGACCCGGCCCCCGACGTGGTCGCACGCGAGCCCGAAACCCCTCCAGGGCTGTGGCGCATGCTGGCCAGGAGCGCCTGGCACCTCGCGGCCGGCCCCGCGCACCTGCTGCGGTTCGCGGGAGAGGCCCTGCCGGTGCTGGATCAGCTCCCCCTCGTCTCACGGCTGCCCGGCGTCGGCAGCCTGTCGCGGGTGACGCGGCGCAATCCCGTGCCCGAGCTGCCGCATTTCGCTGCTCCCCACACCCCGTTCACCGGCCCGGTGTCCTCCCGTCGAAGCTATGCCTTCGCCGAGCTGCCGCTGCGGGAGATCAAGCGAGTCAAGAACGCCTTCGGCGTCACGGTGAACGACGTGGTGATGGCGCTGGCGGCCTCCGCGTTGCGCCGCTGGCTGATGGCCCATCGGGCGCTGCCGGAGGTGCCCTTGGTCGCGGGCGTGCCGTTCTCCGTGCGCGGGCGGGCAGGCACGAACGAGGGCAACCAGGTCACCATCATGATCACACAGCTGCCCACGCATGTGGACGATGCCCGTCGGCGGCTTGAGCTCGTGAGCGAGGCGATGCGGCAGATCAAGGAACGGTTCGCTCTGACGCCGGCGCGCTTGCTGCGTGACCTGAGCGAGAGCATGCCTGCCGCGCTGAGCGGCCTGGCCGATCGCGCTGCGCTCGAGCTGGTGGGACGAATGGCGCCGCCCATCAACGTCATAGTTTCCAACGTTCCCGGGCCGCAGTTCCCCCTGCGGATCGCCGGAGTCAGGCTGCTCGCGCACTACCCGGTGTCCGTCGTCACCGATGTGACCGGCGCCGTGAACATCACGGCCTTCTCCTACAACGGCCACCTCGACGTCGGGATCATCGCCTGCGGGAGGCAGGTCCGCGACGCTTGGGCCTTCTCCGGCTATCTGCGCGAGGCTCTGGACGAGCTCAAACCGCTTTCCAGAAGGCGGGACACAGCCGCAATCCGCTAGGAATCGTACGATACCTATCCCATCTCGCGAGGGCGTTCCCGCAGCGGGGGAGTGAGGCGGCGCTGTACGCCCGTTCCGCGTTCACGTGGAGAAGGTGAACGAGGTCTTCCTGCCGGCTCTCGTGGACGCCGGGGTCGATCTGCACGCCCTGCTCTCGGGGACCCGCAACGTGCTGGGCGGAACCGCGCAGGAGTAGGGAGACGATACCCCACGGGCGTGGTGACCCGCCCCGACTTTGTTGGAGACCTCAACGGTCGCCTGGGGGCACGGATGGGGCGACGACGCCGATCCGCGTGCTGCGACGGCGGTCGGGGTGATGGCGGTGCTGACCACGCGAGGCGACGGCCGCCAGGAGTGGATCGAGGCGCCGGGCAGGCGGTGCAGCACGTCCTGCTGCCTGCCGCCGCTTACGGCGTCAGCGCCGCCTTCCACACGCAGGTGCTGAAATGGATCTGGTGAGGTTCACGTAGAACATCGCAGCGAGGCCCCACTGCCCGGGCGTGCTGCGCCGCCACCGTCGCCGCCAGCGCGGGCCACGTCAGAGCCGGGGGGTGACTGCGACCCGTCCCGCGATCTGGATGGCTGTGAGGTTCTCGACGGTGTAGTCGGCTCTGGGGGCGGGACAGGTTGGGACGCGGTCCGGGCCACGCAGGGCGATGACGAGGCCGAAGTGGCCGTTGCCGGCGGCGTGGAGGGCGGGCGCGGTGGCGGCGATCACCGCCGTCTCGTACGGATCCGTCCCGAGGCGGCGCGCAGCCTTGGCGAGCATAGCGGGGTCCGGCATGGGAGGCAGTCCCGTGGCGGCGGCGTCCACCCCGTCCACCCGGACGTCGATCATGCGGGAGATGCCGGCTCTGGTAAGGATCTCGGCGCAGTTGCGGCTCGGCGAGATCGCTGCTATCCGGGCCCGATGGAGGCGCAGTTCATGGAGCAGGGCCACGGCCGGGGGGAAAGGAGCGACGCCGTTGCGCCGGATCTCGGCCAGGAACATGCCGTCCTTGAGGCACGCCATGCCCGAGAGCGTGTGCTCGCCCTCATCTCCGCCCTTAAGCGCGATGCCGCGCGAGGCCAGAAAGTCCCGTGCACCGTCGATCCTGGGCTTGCCGTCGACGTAGCGCAGGTAGTCTTCGCGCACGTCGAACGGCCGCCAGGAGCCACCGGACTGCTGCGCGTGCCGCCGCAGGTAAGCGTCCAGCACCCCCTTCCACACGTGGGCATGGACGCGGGCGGTGTCGGTGAGCACCCCGTCGGTCTCGAAGATCACCGCAACGATGCGGTGCAGATCGATCACGGCCATGTCATTCCCTCCCGGACCATCCTTCCCCGACAACACGGCTGCTCTCCTCCGAGCGTAGGCGGGGTCACGTCCGCGGGTCACGATCACGCGTTCCGACCACCTTGCGCCCACCGTGTTTGCCGGATGGGTGATACAGACCATTGGGCTTGCACTGAAAGACTTTGGTCCCTGCCGTGATCACACCGGGCCACGGGATCTTTATCCCATGTTCGCTGTTACTTCTGTGCCGGGGATGTCCCGGTGACCGATATGGGCGCGATCCCGGTGCCCCCGACCCAGGATCGCTCACTGCCCGCGAGCTGCCGTTCGCGACGCCTGGTGGCGTGAGCAGGACGGTGAACGCCGCGGTCGCGGCGCCGTCGGTGCACACCACCCGGCATCGGTTGCCGGCCGCGCTGTTCAACATGGGGCTGGCCATCCGGATGACCGGATACCAGGGCCCGTGTCCAGCCGATGCCCACCCCGCGCAGCGCGCCCGATCTCCCCACCGTCGTCCGGGCCGTCCAGGGGGAGCCGCCGTCGCAGGAAGAGCAGCAGTTGCATGCCGTGATTCCGTACCGGCGCACCAACCGCAACCGCCGGTCGGTTTCCGCGGTGCACCGGTGGGCCCTGTCACACGACGGCCACCTTGATCAGCGCGGTCGCCGCCGTCTCGATGTCCGCGGGCGTGCTCCAGCGGCCCAGTGACAGCCGCACCGCTGCGAGGGCGCGACCGGCGTCCAGGCCCATGGCCGTCAGCACGGGTGAGGGGGCGCGGGTGCCGCTGTGGCAGGCCGACCCGGTGGAGGCCGCGATCTCCGGCGCCGCCGCGAGCAGCTCATGACCGAGGACGCCGTCGATGCTGACGTTGAGCGTATTCGGCAGCCGACGTTCGACGGGTCCGTTGAGGTGCACCCGGCCGGGCAGGCCCTCGGCGAGCCTGTGATGGAGGTCGTCGCGCAGGGCGATCATGTGGGCGGGGCCGTCGCCGGCGAGGTCGCGGGCGGCGAGCTCGGCGGCCGTGCCGAGGGCCACGGCCAAGGCAACGTTTTCGGTGCCGGCCCGCAGGCCGCGCTCCTGGCCGCCGCCGTAGACGACCGGCTCCAGGGCCACGCCGTCGCGTACGTACAGCGCGGCGGCCCCCTTGGGGGCGTACATCTTGTGCCCGACCACGGTGAGCAGATCCACGCCCAGCGCCTCGACGTCGACGGCGACTTTCCCAACGGCTTGGGCGGCGTCACAGTGCAGCAGCGCCCCGTGCTGGTGGGCGAGCGCGGCGAGATCGGCGATCGGCTGCACGGCGCCGGTCTCGTTGTTGGCGGCCATCACCGACACCAGCACCGTGTCCTTGTCGAGGGCGTCGGCCAGCGCGGCCGGGTCGACCAGCCCGTCGCCGTCGACCGGCAGCACGGTCACGCGGGCGCCGTGCAGGCGTTCCAGCGCGCGGCAGGTTTCCAGGACGGCCGGGTGCTCGGTGGCCTGGATGATCACGTGCGGGCGCCGGTGGCCGGAAGCGATGACCGCACCGCGCAGGGCGAGCAGGTCGGCCTCCGAGCCGGAGGCGGTGAAGACGATCTCGTGCGGTCGGGCGCCGATCAGGGTGGCGACCTGATGCCGGGCATGCGCGAGGGCCGTCCTCGGCTCGGCACTGTAGGGGTGGCTGCTGGAGGGATTGCCGAACAGGTCGGTCAGGTGCGGCGCCATCGCCTCGGCGACCCGCGGGTCGACGGGTGTGGTGGCGTTGTAGTCCAGGTAGACCGGTCCGCTGGCCAGTCCCGGGTGGGGGACCGGCTGCTGCGCCGGGCGGGCGGTCATGCCGGTGCTCCGGCCTCGACGGGCAGGTCGGCCAGCCGCCATTCGAGCATGCCGTCGCTGAGACGGACTGCCTGGCGACCGCGATCGGTCAGCAGCCGCACCGCGTCGTAGGCGAGCACGCAGTATTCGCCGCGGCAGTACACGACGATCTCGGTGTCTTCTGGCAACTCGCTGATCCGCTCAGCCAACTCGGTAATCGGGGTGGAGACGGCGCCGGGGATGTGGCCGGCCCGGTACTCCTCCACCGGCCGCACATCCAGCACCACCACCTCACCGGCTGCTACCCGGGCGCGCAGCTGCTCACGGGTGACCTCCACCGCGCCGTCCTCACCCAGGTAGGCGTCACGAGCTGCGGGAACGGCGGCCTGGTGGGTCTCGGCGACCTTGCGCAGCAGTGCGAACAGCTGGGCGACGTCGTCGCCGGCCAACCGGTAGTGGATGCGCACGCCGTCGCGGCGGGCGGCGACGAACCCGGCCTGCTTGAGCGTCTGCAGATGGGCGGACGCCGTCGTCAGGTTCAGCCCTGCCGCCTTGGCCAGGGCCTCGACGGTGCGTTCTCCCTGGGCGAGCAGGTCGAGCAGTTCCAGCCGCTTTCCGCTGGCCAGCGCCTTGCCGCTGGCCGCGAACGCCTCATACAGCTGGGTTTTGGCCTGTGCTGTGGTCGCTGCCATGAGATCCTCCATAAATCCATGGATCATTTAGAGGAGGGTGGGGGCGGTGACACAAACTGTCACCGCACCTGTCGCACCGGATTTTGGAGGACCGTCGACTCCGCCGCCCGTACCGACCTGCTCGGCGCCTGGTGGATCACCGAACACTCCTCCCGCTGACCGGGCGGTGACGCCTCGGCCGGCGTTCCGGGCGACGGGCGAGAAGGCCGCCCTAGCCTGACCAACGCCTGATCCGCCTCATCGCCGTGGGCGCGGATCGTCTCCTCAGCAGCTGGCCGCGGTAGCTTGCAGAAAAGATCATCCTTGCTGTTCCGCGCTCAGGCGGTGGAGTTCTTCCCGGGCGATTCGGGCGGCGAGCAGGGGGACGAAGTCCCTGACGGGTGCCCGGTCGAATCTCTGCCAGGCACGATCGATCGCCTCGTTGATCTGTTCGGGTTTGCAATCGTCGGCGAACGCGTTCGTGAGCTGATCCGTAATCTGGACACGCGCCTGCTCCTCGAAGACGCGCGACTTCTCATCCGTCATGCCCCAACTCCTTCGATCGCACATCGCCATCGCCCTTCCACTTTCGGACATCAGGGTGGTTTTCGGAAGCCGCGTGGAGCGGTTTGGGTCATATTTCGTGGGCTCGAGCCTCGGCCGCTCGCAGATCTTCATCTGCGAAGTAGGGTGCGGGTGTCCGCCACTCCTAGCCGTGGTGCCCAGACGCCGGCGCCATCACGAGATCGGCTTTCCCTTTGAAAGCGAACCCGCCCACACCTGCATCCAGCAGGTATCCGATCGCCAAAGGTGAAATGCCGTTGCCGGCGAAGCCAGGACGGAGCTCGGCGGAGCATGAAGTAACAGGCATTTGACCGTACATGCGGCAGGACTTGACTGACCTTGGTCGGCGCCGCGGGTAACGTACGGGAAACCTAGCCGCTTTTGGGCGGTTTGCACGAAGATATCCGTTTCGGTCTCGTAGCTGGAGGCAGAGATGTCCGATGCCCTGCTGGCCCTGCGGGTCGACGATCGTCGGGGAGTGTCCGTTCTGCACCTGGACGGCGAACTTGACCTGGCGACGGAGCCCGTCTTCCTGGACACCTGTGCCCAACTGCTGGCCGGCGGCCAGGTCAAGATCGTGGTGGATGTGAGTCGGCTCCGCTTTTGCGACTGCACCGGCCTGAACGCACTCCTCGCCGAGCAGCGGCAGGCCGAGCAGCGCGGGGGCTACCTGCGCCTCATCGGTGTGCAGCGACCGCTGGCCCGGCTGCTGACGCTCGCCGAACTGGTTGATGCCTTCCCGCCGTACGCAGATCTGCGGCAAGCGTGCGGCTGAGCACCTCCCCTGCTCCTCGACGTGTTCGCCACTACGACTTGGACCATGCTGGGAAGCGTTCCGGCCGATACGCCGTCGCCGGCATTGCCGGAGAAGACCCGCAGCGGGGGATGGCGGGGTCGACGATCTTCAGCAAGTCCAGCAGCTGGTGATCACTTTCTAGTGCCGTAGCCGGTCACGTTTGCCCTTTTTGTGACGACACGCCGATCGAGGTCTCCTCTCGGTCGGCGTGATCGTTTCAGACTTCTGGGTGTGGCTGAACGGGTTCGTGTACGCGAGATCGATG
>NZ_JBQQBR010000086.1:0-24948 GCF_052245935.1 Nonomuraea sp. 3N208
CGATCTCGCGTACACGAACCCGTTCAGCCACACCCAGAAGTCTGAAACGATCACGCCGACCGAGAGGAGACCTCGATCGGCGTGTCGTCACAAAAAGGGCAAACGTGACCGGCTACGGCACTAGCCCGCGGCATCGCCGCGGCGCAAGCCGAGGAGGCCGACCGGCTACGCCAGGCGCTGGCCGCCGAACAACAGCGGCGCGAACAAGCCGTCACCGCGGCCGCCGTGGCCGAGCAGGCCCGCGAGGCCGCCGCCCAGGCCCGAACCGAAGCCGCCGGTGAGGCCGATCGGCTTCGTACCGAGCTCACCAACGCCACCAGCGCGCTGCGCATCGCTCACCAGCAGCGCGAGGAGGCCGTCACCGCCGCCGCCGTGGCGCAGGCTATGCTGCATGAGCAGGAGACGTCACGCCTACCCCGCCATGTCGGCCCCGATACAGGTGACGCGTTGGGCGATCTGCCGGCCGATCTCCGATGAGATCGAACGGTCAGCCTCGCCCCAAATCTGCAGGACGGGTAGCGTCTGCGCGAGCCGGGCGAGCGACTCGAGCAGTGGCTGGGCGTCCAACTCCTCGCGCACCATGGTGGCAAGCCGCCGCATGGCGAGGGGAGTTCCGGGGAATGTGGCGATATGGTATTCCTCCTCGACCAGGACGTCCAGGTCGGCGCCGGTCATTCCGGTCATGAACGCCAGACGTGACCGGACCGTCTCGCGATCCGTCTGCGCGAGACGATTGGCGAGTCCTGCGCACACCTCCGGGCCAAGAGCACATATTCCGGTAGGGGCGCTCAGCACCAGAGCCCGCAGGGATGGCGAGTCCGGTCTGGCGTGCAGATCGAGCGCCGTGCGAAGCGCCGCCTGGCCGCCGAAAGAGGTGCCGATCAGGGTGACCGACTCGCCCTCGATATGGTGTGCCAGGGTCTCGGAGATGAATGCTGAGAAGCCTGCCACAGTGTAGGGGACGTCGTCCGCGCGGGAGGCGAATCCGTGTCCGGGGAGGTCGACGGCGCGCACTCGATATCCGGCTCGGGCGAGCGGTTCGAGGCATGAGCGCCAACGGTCGGCGCGGCCACCGATGCCGTGGATGAGCCAAATCTCCCGTGGACCGGTTCCGGATTCCACGATCCGGCTTCGGATGCCTGCGGTTTGGATGGGGTAACTGATGATCATGTGTTGTGAACTTCTGGCCGCACATCAGGATGGTCAGTGATCACCGCATCGGCATCGATCTCGATGAGCGCGTCCGGCCGAACGAGTGCGTCGATGCGGACCAACGTACTGGCCGGCTTATGGGGGCCATCGAAGAAAGCGCGCCGGGCATTGTGAATCGCTTCGAAGATCTCTTTGGTGAGGGGAGCCCGCACGTACACGCGGACGCGGACGATGTCGTCCATTGTGCCGCCCAGGGAGTGGAGCACCGCTTCGATCTTGGTCAGGGCGGCTACGCTCTGACGGGAGATCTCCTGGGTCAGCGGCTGCTCCGTCTGCCCATCGCAGTCCGTGCTGTCGGGGGCGGTGCCGGTGTGCCCGGAGATGAATATGAACTTGGCGGTCCCGACGCTCACTATACTGGCAGGCGCGTACGTCAGGGAGACGGCGGGCACCGCGCCATCGGCGAAGCGGAACCCGTGCCCTTCCTGGATCTGGACGGAGTCCTCGCGGACCACCTGCGCCCCATGAGCATGTGCGATCATGCTTTCTCCTGTTCGTCGATGTCGATCGCGGCGTCGCGTTCGAAACGCTTCACCGTGTGGAAGACGTCCGTGAGGTCGGGATCCTTGACGCCAGGACCATTCATCACGGCTGTGGATGGGGTGGCCGGCGCTATGCCGTCGAGAAAGTCACGGCGCCGGACGGTGCCGTGCGAGAGCGCAGGTTGCGCCACCGCTGCTCCTGCTCCTGATCGGACGTGTCGATCGGGCGCCCGCCTTGAATGATGGCATTGATGCCGCCGGGCTTGAGCAGGATGGACAGGTCCCGGAGCGGGTCGCTCTCGAGCACGAGCACATCGGCTGTCGCGCCGACACGCATGGTGCCCAGTTTGCCCTCCATCCCGAGCGCCCTGGCAGGAATGGTCGTGGCGGCTTGCAGGGCTTCGGCGGCCGACAATCCGGCGAAGTCACGCAGGAGTTGCAGCTCTCGCGCGTGCCATTCACCGTATGGCGTGACGGCGAAGCCGCTGTCCGTACCGACCATGAAGGTGACGCCGGCGTGGTGGGCGTCGTGCAGGGTGTGGGCGGTCCGATCGAGCAGCCTTTTGACGGTGTCGCGGACGAGTCCTGCGACGCCGACGCTGCTGCCGTAGTCGGCGATGTTGGCGAGCAGGAGGAGGGTAGGCACGAGTGGGATCTTCGAGTTGGCGAGTTCCTCGATGACTTCTGGCGTCATCGAGTTGCCGTGCATGATCCAGTCCATGCCCGCGCGGACCGCTGCCGAGACCTCCGCGGAGCCACGGGCGTGAATGGTGATCTTGCGTTTTAGTTGGTGGACGAGATCCGCGGCCGTGGCCATTTCGTCGTTGGTGAACGCCTGGTACTCGCCGTAAGGGCTGTCGAAGCGAGTTTGATGAGGTCGACGCCGTTTTTCACCTGGTGGCGGATCTCACGGACTATTTCGTCCACGGTGTTGGTCAGCACGCCGATGCTTCCCTCGGGCACGCCGACGTGATCTGGATACCAGTCGGTGAGCCCGTTGCTGGTGGTGAGATAGCGGCCTGCGGTGTGCATCCGTGGCCCCTGGATCAACCCGTTGACCAGAGCATCGCGGAGCCCGACGCCGATGTAGTAGCTGCCGCCGGGCTGGGAGATCGTGGTGAAGCCGGCGTGCAGCACCTTTCTCGGGCCACCCGGAGTAGGCAAGACCATGCTCGCCATCGGGCTCGCGGTCGCGGCCTGCCGGGCCGGCTACACCGTCTACTTCACCACGCTGGACGACATGGTCCGACAGCTCAAAGCCGCCGACGCCATCGGCCGCCTCGCCGCCAAGATGAAGACCTACACCCGCCCCGACGTCCTCGTGCTGGACGAGGTGGGATACCTACCGCTCGACCGAGCCGACGCCAACCTGGTCTTCCAAACCATCTCAAAAAGGTATGAAACCGGCTCGATCTTGCTGACCAGCAACAAGGCCTCCCCAGATGGCTGGACCAAAACGTTCACCGATCCGCGCCTGTGCGCCGCCATCGTCGACCGGCTCACCTACGACGCCACCATCATCGAAACCGGCACCGACTCCTACCGGCTGGCGCACTCTCGCGCTCAACAAGGCACCCCAGCCTGAGCTGGTTCATCACCCGCACTCCGAAGACCTGCGCTCGGTCATGCCAAAGTAGGCTCAGGCCTGCGTCTACGGTTAGTGATCGTGCAACAGGCGCTCAACTTCCGTGATCAGGTTTTCATCAACTTCCGTCACTATCCGTTCAACGACCAGAGCGCTCACGGCTACCGGTGGATCGATCTCAAGCGATTCGAGCTGCTCTCGCCCTCTTGTGACGACACGCTGCTCCTGGACGCCTTGATCAAGCATGACCAGTTTCGAGACGACTACGCCGGTGGCGGTGTCGACCCGTTGGGCATTCGACACGGTCCCTACTGGCTGAGCAATATCACCACCGACGCCTACGAACCGGCGGACGAAACGACCGCGAACGATGTCCTGAGAAGCTGGGCCAGCCAGTATGGAGGTCTGCCCAAACAGTTGGAAGAGGTCTTGAACCACGACGTCAATGCGCTCATCCAGGCGGCCACGAGCCGATATCGCCTCAAAGGGCTTGGCCGGTCTGCGTTCCACGACTGGGGTGGCGTCCACACCGAATTCCATGAACTCATCGTCGTGGACCGGGCTAGCAGAAACCTGACCCTGATCATCGCAGCTGACGACTGACAGCACCACAGTCGAGAATCACTGACGCACGCGCCACCTGTTGGCAGCGGGAATGGTACCAAAACTCGTTCGCCGACAGCCCCCCGAAGATCGTCAACTGGCACCGAAACTCATGCGAACTTGGCGCTCGAACTCATTCGCCAAACCAGCCCGCCGGTGCACCGCACCGACGAGCCCAAGCACAAGGGCCAAGGCCCCCGAATACTCCGTTGCCGGTGCCGAGACCACCGTCGGTCGCCGCCTTCCTGAGGTACCCGGCAACGCAGCGGATGACGTCCCCTGGCACGGGCCGAACTATGATCATCGGATGCGTTCCCCCGTTTCGGGAAAACTCGCAATCTGCCTCCTCGCCGGATTCGCCGCCGTGGCATGCAGCACGATGCCGACGCCCGCCTCGACGCCGCCCCCGGTCACAACGCCACCCCCGGTCACGACCCCGACGCGGGCGGATGCTGCCACCTCGGTTCCGCCGCCGAGCGTCACGCCCTACACCGCCGTCGCCACTCCGGCGGCGAGCGTCGTCGCGGCTGCCCGCAAGGTCCAGGCCGCGCATGACTACAACGGCGACGGCTACCCCGATCTGGTCGTCGGAGCCCCTCAGGCCACGGCGGACGGCAAAGCGCTGATCCTGCGGGCCGAGGTGCTGTACGGCTCCGCCGACGGCCTCACCACCACCAAACGCGAGATCGTTTCCACCGGCGTCGTGGCACCCCGCACAGAGGACGACATCCTGAGTCTCGCCTCCGGCGACTTCGACCGAGATGGATACGCCGACCTGGCGATCGTTGTACCGGTGACGAATGACCCCGCCGCCCCGCAGGAACTTCGCACCAACCACCAGCTGACCATCGTCTTCGGCACCGCCGATGGGCTCTCCGGCACACCGGTCACCGTGACGCAGCCGCCGGCGGCCGGGTGGCTCACCCTCCTGACGGCCGCCGGAGACTTCAACAAGGACGGATACCAGGATCTGGTCGTGACGGACGACGCCGGGGTGTGGGTGACTTATGGCGGCCGCGGCATCAGGAAGGGACGGGCAAGCTGGAAGACCGTCCTGTCAGAGGCCGCCTACGTCGGCTCGTTCGCGACCGGCGACGTCACCGGCGACGGCTTCGCCGACCTCGCTGTGGCCTATTCGGTGGACGATCCAGCCGATGAGGGAACGGGCGTGGTGTACCGGGGCTCGCCGACCGGCCTGGCGGGCCGGGTGCCCGGCCGTTTCCCCGGCTGGGGCGTGGGCGCCGTGGCCATCGGCGACATCGACGGCGACGGCTTCGGCGACGTGATCGCGGGCAACTCCTACGCGGACGCCGAGGACTCGGGAGGCCAGATCTACATCAGCAGAGGCTCGGCCGGCGGGCTGGCGGAGCGGCGGTTGCTGGGACCAGGCTCTCCGGGCATGCCCAAGACCACGGATGTCGCTGGCGGGTTCGGCTCGTCCATTGCCGTCGGCGATGTCGACGCCGACGGGTACGGCGACGTCGCTGTCGGCGGCGATGGAGATACTGGGGCTGTCTACATCCTGCGCGGCCGACGCGGCGGCCTGTCGGCCCGGGATGCCCAGGTGTTCGTCCCCGAGACCGTCGGCATCTCCGACCCCAACACGGCGGGATTCGGCCAGGCCGTGTCCCTGATCGACCTCGACGGCGACGCCGCCGCCGAACTCCTCGCCGCCGCTGACGGGGCCGTGTCCGTGTACTCACCAACTGGACGCAACGCCCCCGTCCACATCACCCCCGAGCAACGAGACGACGACTTCGGCTACCCGTTGAACTAACGCCCTGAAAGAGCGGCTCGGGGATGAGGCGAGACTAGGTGGGCCGGGCATTCCTCATGCCGGAACAAGTGCCAGTGCGAACCGCAGCGGCAAAGATCGTCAACCGTCCCGGGAACCTGAGTAAGCGCAGGTCAGTGATACGTTCGTTGGATTTTCCGCGATTGTCCGGGACCCAAGCGGGGGGACGGCCAGCAGCAGGCCGTGCAGGAAAAAGCCCGCCTGCGCACCGCGGATGCGGACGATGGCGTGCTCGCGCGTCGGGCAGTCGGCGACCAGGCCGGCGAGGAACAGCCGTAAGGCGCCCGTGTCGCTCACGCGATGACTGTCGCCGTAGCTTCACGACTTCCGGGACTGTTTCATAGGTGACCGTTATCTTGAGCTGCTGAGCGATATATGGCTTCTGACCTGGACAGCCTCGTTGCAGGCGGTGTCCGCAACGAGACCGATGTGGTCCTCATGCGGCAAAGCCGTGCAGACCCTAGCGACTGACCCTCAAGGGAGATCTCGGCCGGGCGTTGTGCTGTGGTTCACGTGGAATTGACCCAGTCGTCCACCAGGGCGCAGAGCTGATCCAGGGCGGCCTCCACGCGCTCACGGTCGCCGGTCGTGAGGAAGTCGATCTGTAGCCCCGTGTACGCCGAGTTGGCCAGCGTGGAGACCCGCAACGCGTCGGCCTCGGGCATGCCCCGCTCGCGCAAAAGCCCCGCCACGAACTCCGACCGGTCCGCCAGCAGTCTGGGCACGTGACCGGCCAGCTTGCCAGCCGCGGCCAGGCCCTCGATCTCGTGAATCAGGCGGGCGACCGGCAGGTTCTCCTCCCGCGTCTGCCAGTCCCAGGTCCGCCGAATGATCGTCCCGACGCTGTCGGATCCCGACCAGCCCGGTAGCGAACGAAGCCAGGCCCGGTGCCGCTCGTCCAGGCGTTCCATGGTCGCCGAGAGCAGGGCCTCCTTGTCGGCGAAGTGATGGGTCAGCACGCGCGTGGACTTGCCCAGGTGCTGGGCCAGCGGGCGCATCGACAACGTCGAGAGGCCGTGCCCGGCCAGGTAGTCGACGATCTGGTCGAGCAACTCCGCGCGGCGTTGCGGGTCGGCGGTCCTGGCCATCGCAATTTCCTTTGACGTCATTAAGGTGACGCCTGTTACCCTAACCGGGAAACACTCGTTACCTTATTCAAGGGGATACCCATGCCTGTCGCCGTACGGCAGCGGCCACCCACGTGGCTGCTCGCCCTGGTGTTCACCACGTTCGCCTTCGCCACGGACGACTACGTGATCGCTGGGGTGCTGCCCGCGATCTCGGCGGACCTCGGCGTCAGCGAGGCCGCTGGCGGGCAGCTCGTCACCATCTTCTCGCTCGCGTTCGCACTGGCGGCGCCCGTGGCCTCCGTGGTGACCGCCACCTGGCCCCGGCGCGGGCTGCTCACCGGGGCGCTGGCGCTGTTCGTCGTGGCGAACTGGGCTGCGGCGTTCACGGCCTCGTACGCGCTGCTCATGGGCCTGCGGGTGCTGGCCGCGGTGGCGGCGGCGGCCGTCGTGCCCGCCGCGTACGCCATCGCGACCACCCTGGCCCCCGAAGGGCGGCAGGGGCGCTACCTAGCACTGGTGATGGGCGGGCTGACCGGGTCACTCGCGCTCGGCGTGCCCATCGGCACCTGGGTGGGCGGCGCGTTCGGCTGGCAGGCCACGTTCGGGCTCGGCGGGGCGCTGGGGTTGGTCGCACTGGTGGCGATCAGGAGGACGCTGCCCGAGACGCCTCCTGCGCTCGCCATGCCCATCCGGGACCGGCTGGCGCCGCTGGCCGGCCCTCGGGTTTTGCTGGGACTGCTGGGGATCGTGGCGATCGTCCTGGGCAGCATGATGGTGCTGACCTACCTCGCGCCGTTCCTGCGCGACCTGGCCGGGGCGGGACCCGCCGAGCTCGGGTGGGTATTCGTGCTGGCCGGCTTCGCCGGGTTCGCGGGCGGGCAGCTCGGCGGGCGGGGCGCCGACCGGTGGGGATCCGATCGAGCGCTGATCACCGGGGTCGTGGGGTTCGCGGTGGTGATGGCCGTCTTCAGCGCCTGCTGGTTTCTGCGGCCGGTCCCGTTGCCGGCGCTGCTGCCGCTGCTGGCGGTGTGGGCGGCCGTGTCCTGGTGGATCCCGCCGCCCGCGCAGACCCGGCTGCTCGCCCTGGCCGGCCCGGCGGGGCCGCAGGCGCTCGCGCTCAACAGCAGCGCGGTCTACGTCGGGGTGTCGGCCGGCGGCGCGGCCGGCGGGCTCGTGCTCGGCGGGTACGGGAGCGGCTGGCTGCCCGCCGTGGCGGCCGGCGTCGAACTGGTCGCCCTCGCGCTCTTCTGGCTGGCCGGACGCGTCAGGTGAATACCGGCCCCGCCGGGCCGGTATTCCTCCCTACTCAGCGCGCGCCGACAGCTTGCCTTTGCTATTTGCCGGCGCCTCGCGGTGTGTAATCGCCTTGGTCAGTGTCCGAGCAGTCAAAGGGGGGACCTGACAAGCCCGGATCCTGTCGATCGCGGCAAGAAAGGCTCAAAGGTCCACGTGCCCGTGCTGAGCGCCTGGCGTACCCACGCCGCGGGACAGGCCAAGAGATCGGCCGCCCGTGCGAGCACGCGACGTACCACCCCGAACCGGACCTGCTCACGGCGGCCCTCCCGGTGGCGCTTGCGGTGCCGGACGGCGAGCGGCGGCTGGCGCCGGGCAGCGCGTTCCGGCCAGCGCTCCCGGTCACGGATGAGGCCGGTCCACTGGAGCGCGTCCTCGCCGCCCTGGGGCGGGCACCGGACTGGAACCCCGGGCGACTTCTCACGCTGCCGATCACCACGCCCCGGCTGCTGCTGCGCCTGTTCACCGCCGATGACCTGGACGACATGGTCGGCTACCAGGGCCTGGCCAGCGTCGCCCGGTACCTCTGCCGGCCGCCCCGCACCCGTGAGGCGCTCGCCGTCCGCCGGCACACCGAGCCGGGCGTCATCGGCCAGGTGTCACTCACCATCGCAGAGGACCCGGACCACGATGATCAGGAGCACGGGCTGGGTCCAGTCCTGCGGGCGGCCGTGCACGCCGGTCCCGCCTTCGTCGCGTCGCGGGTGCCGGGTCATGAGCTCGGCGGCTGGGGTGGTTGCCAGCGCCGCTCCCCGGTTGGCGGGGCGGCGTACGGGATGCCGCGGAAACGACGTACTGAACCGCCCATCCGGAAAGGCCGTGAACAGGGCGCACTGTGTGGGAGGGATCGGCGCGATGTTCAAGATTCCGTTCAGCGCTCTGCGGGCCAGGGCCTCCGCCGTGATGATGACCACGGCGGCGGCCAATGGGGCGGCCACGGGGACGACCACGGGGCCGCCTGGGCCGGCACGTGTTCCGCATCGACGACGCCCAGCGCCACCGGCCAATCACCCAGCCGCCAGGCCCCGCCGACCAGCGCCACCGTGACCAGGCTCAAGCCCAGTTCGCGACGGCGCAGCCACACCGGCCGCAGCAAGTACGTGGTCAGCCGTGACCCGGGAGTGGACTGCGCCCGGATCGGCACGGCGGGCATCTCCACCATCGGCGGCAGCCCGGATGGACGCCCCGGAACCTGCGGACCCATCAGCCCCGTCATGACGGCCCCTCCAACTCCCCGCCCGCACCGGTCGCCTGATGCGCCGGATACGGCGGACGGTGGGACAGTGCGGGCACCGCCGCCACCCCGGGCGGATCACTCAGCGGCACCAAGACGACGCCGGACAGATCCAGCGCCCCGGACCGGCGCAGCCAGCCCGGCTCACCCTCGGTGAAACAGACATCCACCTCACGGGCGAAGGCGTCGGCCGCCCGCGCCAGGGTGGAGGCGAACCACCGCGCCACGGCCGGGGACAGGTGATCCACCCGCAGCACCACAAGCTGTCCGCTGAAGCTGGTGAAGCTCAGCAACGGCCAGCCGATCGGTACCCGCCAGGTGTTCACCCGCGTCCCCGCAGGCGCGATCACCAGGTCCATCAGCTCTCGCCCCCGCCCTCACCCGGGGCACCGTGCCGGGAGGCAGCGTGCGGGTTACGCCCCCGCGCCGCACCGGCCGTGCTCTCGCCGTTGCTCGCGGGCACCGACGCAGGAGCGGACGGCGCGGAGACGTACTGCGCCGTCACCGGACCCGCGTTGAGCGGGATCACGGCATCGGTGCTCCACCACCGCACCTCGCCGTCCCTGGCCATGCCGTAGCACAGCGCCCACCCGCACGGACTGACCCGGCTTCAGGTGGTTCTGCTCACCCGGAAGGTTGAATTTGATCTTCGTGGAGTCGTTGCCATCCATGGCCAGCAGGTTGACCACCATGACCGGCCGACCGTCCTCGGTGACCCGAACCTTCTTCGTCGTGAAGTCCTTCGCCGGACTCGGCGGCGACGTCACCGTGAACCCCAGTTGGCTCGTGTCGACAGGAAATCGCATCTGTCTACCTCCATCCTGCGGGTGTCCCGTGACACCCAGATGGCAGGCAGTACTCGAACGCGCGTTCGAGCTGTTCAATGCGATGCCGCCACGGCATACCGGCATGCGCCCACGCCCGGCCCGTGTTAGAAGCGCCCGCGCACCCGCGCACCCGCGCCGCCGCCCTTCGTTTGGCCCCCGGGTCCCAGCCTCTGCTACTGCCGCTTGACCGCCCTATGCCGATCTTGTGGCGAACGTGTGGCGATGTGCGTTACTGTGCATTGCGAAACGATGATCTTCGAGCGCCAACGAAGGAGAAGTGGCATGAAGTCCCCCGGAAAGCATGCCCTCAGCGCCCTCGCGGTGACAGCTCTGGTCGGCACCATGCTTGGCGCACTCGCCGCCCCCGCACAGGCAGCAGTCGACAACTGCTACCCGGCCGTCATCTCCAAATACAACTATGCGCAGACCCTGTGCACTCGCGGGTTCGGGCGGTATCGAGTGGCGGCGAAGTGCGATTCGCCAAGCTATCCCTACACGACCACGATCTACGGCCCGTGGAAATCCCGGACATCTAGTACCACGAACCCGCCCTTCTCGAAGGTCTATGGCGACAACTACAACTGCCACATCGTCAAGGCGTGGACGGACGTCTGATGACTTCAGCGCTGTGCACCCTTTGCTGCCCACGGCCTTGACCCACGGGGGCTTGCAATGGCCCGGGGACGCTGAGCTCCACCAGCTTGCGCACATAAGGATCTATACCTCGTTTGGCCTCGCTGCCCGCAGTGCCGCCTGCCGCGCGGCCCCTGTGTGATGAGTTTTCCTACTAGATCAAGCGCGCCCGGCCGAGCCGGGCGACACCCCCGCGGGAACGATCTTGGTGGGGCTGTGATCTTGGGTAGGTGGTAGCCCGCCACCAGCCCCCCTCACCCTCCCGCGTAGACGCCCCCATTCCTCTGATTGAGAGACACCCTCACGCGTCGCCATAGCGACGCCAGCAGATAGGGCCGCCCGCAGTCCACTCGCAGCCTCGCGCGTACCGGGGAGGGGGCCGCGCCCCTCCCCGGACCCCTCTCCCCCGGGGGGAGGGGTTGCACCCCTCCCCTTGCCCCCACCCCGCTCGCGCATCGCTTCGCTCGCGGCCACCGGCCCAGGCGGCAGCCCGCGAACCATGCCCGGCGCGGTGTGCGCGCGTGTCGGGATTCCACCCCTACCCCCGGGGTCGGAGCCCGGCCAGGAGACGTGATCCTCCAACCGGGTCGATTCACGCTCGCCGAGTGGACTGCGACCCGATCACCTCACTCAGCGCAGACCCACCGATCAACCCGGCCGAACGACGACGCCCACCGGCACACCCCCACGGCTGCATCAACCACCTCGCCCACGGCCACGTCTCCACGCTCGTACCAGTCCGCCAGCAGCGCCCCAACCGCGCCCACGATCGCAGTTCCCACCAGACGGGCGTCTTTCCCCGCCAACTGGCCGTTCAGGATCTCCCGGAGCACGATCGCGAGCGGATCGCGCCGCGCCTCAACCCTGGTCAGGTGATGGGCCTCCACGTACAGGATCCGATACACCCGCCGCTTCCCCGTCATGTACTCCACAAAGGCGGCAACCGCCGCAGCCACCCCAGCCGACCCCTCGCCCTCGCCGTCCGCAAGTCGTTCGCGGATCACCAAGACGGCTTCATCCGTGCAGCGGTCCACCACCGCCGCCAACACCCTTTCCTTGCCCCCATCGAAGGCTTGGAAGGCTTGATACAGGCCCCGATGCGACATCTGCCCCTCCCTGCACAAATCCGCGAGCGTGGCTGCCGCGAAGCCGACCTGACCGAACAGCGATAACCCAGCCTCTATCAATCGCTCCCGGTACATCTCGCTTCTCTCTTCCGGACTCATCCACCTATGTGCGCGGCCGACCGCCATCAGCTTCCCTTCTCACTCGCTCCCTGCTTGCTTTTCTGAAAGCGTGCGGCCCCCGCCCGGGGTCCCAAGGCGGGGGCCGCACTCCCTGGTCTGGCGCAGCCGTCATGGCAAGTCCGGGGCGTCCGGAGGTCGCGACGCGGACCGCGCGCTGGACCAGTTCCGAAATCCGTTCTGGGCCGTGCACCTCGACTGCCCACTTGGTGATCGGGGCGAAGAACGAGACCAGGTCCCTCTCTTCGAACGCGGTCGCGTCGCTCAGACCATCCTGGTCGCTCTGCTCGTCGCGGTCGCCAACGACCACTTCCTCGACCAGTGGCGCCACACCCACCAGCCCCCAGACGAGCCCAACACGTCCACCGACATCTTCGAGATCCCGGCAGAGCGCCTCGACCGCTCGCCGCTCACAGGCCGGAACAGGCCACCACCCGACCCATAACCCGCATTTCAGATCACCGTGTCGCACCACCCAGCCCGGAGCCGGCATCGCCATGCCCAGCGACCGCGAACTCCGACCTCCACCAGCGCCCTTACACCACCTGGGCCTCCCCGGACACCTGCTCCGCGACTCCCAAACCAGGACGAACCCGATTCGGAAACCCTCGAAACGACAAGATCCCGCCTGATCGCGATGATCAGACGGGATCCCGTCAACTTCAGTCCAGCCGACTCAAGAACGGCTCTCGTGGAAGCCCGGCACGCTCATACAGCAGATTCGTCGCCTCTCTCGGCGGCGGATCGCGTGCTCCCGTTCCGCAACGCGACGACGGCCTCGACTTCTACGGTGAACTCCGGGGAGGCAAGCGCGGAGACGACGGCGAGAGAGTGCGCCGGGACGTCGCCATCGGGATACCAATCCGCGAAGACCTCCTCCCGGGCGGCGTAGAAGCCGGGCAGGTGGTTGGTGCCGGCCACGAAGGTCAACAGCTTGACCAGATCACGCGGTGTCGCCCCAGTTCCTCGAAGGCGGTCTGCAGGTTGGCGAACACCTGGCGGGTCTGGGACAGAGCGTCCGGGCCTGCGAGCGAGCCGTCCCGGAGATTCCCCACCTGCCCTGATACGAAAACCAGTGTGTAGCCCTCGGGCACCTCCGCCAGATGGCTGTATCGGCCGACTGGTGCGGGCATGGCCGCCGGAGTCCAGCGCCTTGACAACATGATCACCTCATCACTGATGACGTTCGGTACTTGCACGGAGGGGTAACGCTTCATGTCCAGACCGCACCTGGACAGAGTTCGCGTGCTCCATCTTCGGCGATGAAGACGGGGCCGCCGATCATCGCGGTCTCCCCGCCAGGACGACGCACTGCTACGTGGATGGCGACGACGGCACCCGCAGCGACAGTCCGACCTGTGCCGTAGAGCAGGCGTGGATGCTCGGGGGTGTCGCAGCCCAGGCCGTGGCCGAAGTCGTATTCCTTGAATGCGAGTAGCCCATGTTCGGCCAAGATGGTGTCGCCGGCCGTGACGACTGCTTTCACGCTTCGGCCGGGGCGCAGGGCGTCGATCAACGCCGTCCGTGCCGCCCGGCACGCGGCGATTGCCCGGTGATCAACAGGGCGTGACGGGACCGGGGGAAGGGTGGTGTTGACGTGCATGAACGCACCCGCGGCGTACAGGCTGACCTCCAGGCCGACTGGCTGGCCTGGAGCGACCACGGCGCCGGTCGCCTCGGTGATCACTGCGCCGTCTCCGATGCCGACCAGGCACAGGCAGCGCAGCGCCCCTGCGGCGCGGGCCGCCGCCTCGACCTCTGCGGCGATCTCGTAGTCGCTTATGCCGGGAACTGCCACGTCTCCCGCGGCGCGTAGCGCCAGGTCGCCGATGTGTGCGGCGTGTGTGAGGAGCTCGCGTTCGGGGTCGGTCTTGTGCTGGCGTGCTTCTGTAGCCCACGCGACCAGGTCGACAGGGTCGATGTTCCGGCTCCTCAGCCCCTCCAGCAGGGCGGGGGGTCTCTCGTCGATGACGAGGTCGCCGGCCAGCAGGCCGATCCCTTCGACGTCGGCCGGGATCAGGTCGAGCGGCGAGGACATGGGGACCGTATGCAGCCCGCTGTGTTGGGCGCGCTCCACCTCGAAGGGGAATTCCACGCCCAGCACGGGCTCACCTGCGGTGGGCATCCACAGTGCCGCGCTGTTGGAGATGAATCCTGGCGCGTATCCGGTCAGCCAGGTGACGGCCGACCGTCGGCGGGAGTACACCAGGGCTCCGCGCAAGCCCAGTCGGGCGAGGTGATCGCGCAGGTGGGCGCGCCGGGTGGCGGCCGCCATGGCGATGGTGTCCTTGAGGGATTCGGTGGGAGCAGGGAACCTCATCACAATGTGGATTCACCTCGCAGGGCGCTCGCGGCCCTCTCGACATCGGAGTTGTTGTTGAAGTAGTGGAAGCCGACTCGGAGTCGGTCGCCGAGCAAGGTCGCCCGTACACCGTCTCGTGCCAGTTGGGCACCGACCGCGGCTGGATCGGTCACGCGCACCACGGCGATGTGGCTCTGGCCGCCGCCGACGGCGACGCCGATGTCGATCGCGCGGGCGCGAAAGTCGGCGGCCAGCTGTACACAGTGCCGTTCGACCTGCTCGGCGTCGAGGTCGAGCAGGAGGTCGAGCGCGGGCAGGGCGCCGATCCAGGACAGCCAGGCCGGTGAGGTGTCACAGCGGGCGGCACCGCGGGCGGGGACGAACGGTTCGCCGAAGTATCGATGCGGTGGGTCGGTCGACTTCCAGCTCGGCAGCAGGGGGATGAGTTCCTCGGTCAGCTCCGGCCTGGTCGCCAGCCAGGCGGTGCCGCGGGGGCACAGCATCCATTTGTAGCCGTGCACTGCGAGGTAGTCGGGGCGTATCTTGCCCATGTCGAGGTGGAGGGCACCAAGTGATTGGGTCGCATCGACGAATAGGCGGGCGCCCACATCGTTCGTGGCCTGGCGCAGCGCCATGAGGTCGGCTCGGTGGCCGTCGATCGACAGCACATCACTTATGGCGAGGAGGACGGTGCGCGTGTCGAGAGCGGCCACGATGTCCTCGGTGCGGGTGTGGCCGTCCCGGGTCGGTATCAGGACTATCTCGTGGCCGGTCCGCTCCAACTGCTGCCAGGGAAAGAGGTTGCTGCGGAACTCTTGGGCGGGCACGATGATCCGGCCGGGCGGCAGTGACTTGGCCACGGTCGCGGCTGCTTCGGCGACTGAGCCCATGAGAGCGATCTGCTCCTCGGCGATGTCCAGCAGCCGGGCGATGGAACTCTTGCTCGCGGCGGGTGCGCGGTCCCACTCCGTCCAGTCGAACTCCCCGTACAGCCACGCGTCCATGGCGGACTGCAGCGCTCGCACGACACCGAGCGCTGCCGGCGGGCTGGCTGGTGTGTCCAGCCAGACATGGCGCTGCAACGCGGGAAAGTGTGCGCGAAACTGCTCCGAGGTGAGCATGTGATCCTTTCTGTCCGGATGATGGCTGCGACACCTGTCAGGTGCTTCGCAGCATGACCCTTCCGTGGGCACCAGCCCCAGTTGGCGGCGAGTCTTTTCGCTATAGTCGAAAAATCGGGTCGACAATCCTAAGGTGCGCCTGGCCTGCGGCTTAGTGTGGGTCCATGGGGGCCAACCATGGTGGCGGCCCTTGGCGAAGAGGGCACCCGGCGGTGCACTTCTCCGGGCCAGCCTTCTCTGGAGCGCATCATGACCAACCCAGTCGTATCGAGTACGGCCACCGAGGACGACGAGGATGGCGTCCTGCAGACCTTGGTACGCGGGCTCGATGTGTTGCAGGCCATCGCGGACATGGGCGGCGGGGCCACGGCCAAGAGCCTCAGTCGCCACCTCGGCCTCAGTCTTGGCCGCTGTTACCACATCTTGAGGACGCTTAAGACGGCGGGTTACATCGTGCGGCTGCCTGGTGGAAGAGTTGACATCGGTGCGCAGGGCGCCTCGCTGGGACGGCAGTTGCGTGCGCGGTTCGAGCCGCTGCCCGAGTTGTTCGCGGTCCTGTCCCGGCTGCACAGCCGGACGCGGGAAACCTCCTATGTCAGTGGCTGGCACCATGGCGTCATCACGCTCTTGCAGTTCATCGCCGGTGAACAGGCGCTCAGTGTGCGCGGGCTCGACGTGGGCTACACCGGCGACATGCACGCTCGGGCCTCCTGCAAAGCGGTGCTCGCCCATCTGCCGCATGAGCAGATCGACATCATGTTCCGCGGGGTGGAACTCCGACGGCTGACCGCCCACACCCACTGCGACGCCGACAGTTTGACGGTGGAGCTGGGTAATGTCCGCCGGCAGGGCTACGCCCTCGACTTGGAGGAGTTCAGCGACGGCATCTGCTGTGCGTCGGCCGCTTACTTCGATCATGACGGCGCTCCCGCCGGCTCGTACACGGTCTCGGTGCCCGTGACGAGGTTCAGGAGCTCTCAGCGGGAGTTGGTCGCTGCGGTGCAGGAGGCCGCCGCAATCGCGACGAACCTCCTGCGCACTCATCGCCTCACGGTGCCTTGCCGGGACTGACTCGCTCGCCGGCTGTGCCGGACGGCTTCGGCTGGAGGAAACCGGCGCTCTCTCCGCCGTCTACCGGGATCGCCACGCCGTTCACGTAGCTCGCCTCGTCGCCGAGCAGCCAGGCGATCACGTTGGCGACCTCTTCGGGTCGGCCGAGCCGGGCTGCGGGGATCTGCGCTGTCACGGCTGCGCGCAGGTCGTCGTCGGCCTGCACCCTGGCCATCATCCTCGTGGCGATCTGCCCCGGGCAGACGGCGTTGAAGCGGATGACGTGGCCGAGTTCCAGGGCGAGTGACCTGGTCAGAGCGATGATCGCGGCCTTGGTGGCACTGTAGACGGACAGATCCTCCGCGCCGACGAGGCCGGCCACGGAGGCCACGCTCACCACAGCACCGTGTCCGGCGGTGAGCCCCTCCAGACAGGCCTGGGTGAAGGAGAAGACGCTGCGGAGATTGACATCGTGGAGTCGCTGCCACGTCGCCTCGTCGCAGTCGGCGAAGCGGACGCGGGCGGTCTGGCCCGCGTTGTTCACCAGAGCATGGAGCCGCCCCTGGCCGATCTCCAGGGCCCTGTCGACGACCCGCTGGACATCCGTGGGCGATCGCACGTCGCAGGGCACGAACTCGGCACCCGGCACCTTCGCGGTCACCTGAGGCCCGGCATCCGCATCAACGTCGGCCACGACGACGCGGAAGCCGTCGCCGGAGAGCCGTTGTGCGCAGGCCAGACCGATGCCGTTGCCGCCACCGGTGACGACGGCCACCCGCGCACGGCCGTCCATCAGTCGTTCCCGGGCTTCAGCACCGACAGCAGCCGACCGGCCACCAGGTCAGAGCCGGGGATCGCGGCCCTCTGCAGCCCTGGCGCGGCGGGGATCCGCAGGTCATCGGTCGCGACACGCAGCGGCGGCGCCGACAGCGGGACGCCACGCTCGACGACGCGGGCGACGATCTCCGCGCCGAACCCGCCGGTGAGATTCGCCTCGTGGACCACGGCCAGCCGGCCGGTACGGGAGACGCTCTCCGTGACGGTGTCGGTGTCGAAGGGATTGAGCCAGCGGGCGTCGATCACCTCGATGTCGATGCCGTCGTCCTCCAGGACATGGGCGGCCTCCAGAACGGTGTGCAACATAGGCCCCCAGGTCACCACGGAGATGTCGGAGCCCGGGCGGACGATGCGCGCGCCGCCGATCGGCGACCGGGGTGCATCGAGGTCCACCGTGTCCTTCAGCGAGTGATAGAGCGCCCGGCTCTCGATGACGACGACGGGATCGTCGCACTCGATGGCGGCCAGTAGCAGATCGTAGGCGTCCTGCGGGGTGGCAGGCAGGCATACCCGCAGGCCCGGGATGTGCGCGATCAACGCCTCCACGCACTGGGAGTGCTGGGCGCAGGAGCCTGGGGTCGCGCCTTGTTGGGTGCGGATGGTCATCGGCGCCTTCAGGCGGCCCCGGGAAACGTAACGGACATTGGCCGCCTGGTTGATCAACTGGTCGAACGCGACGAAAGCGAAGTCCGCCCACATGATCTCGACGATGGGACGCAGTCCCATCATGGCGGCGCCCACGGCTCCGCCAAGAATGGCGGACTCGGAAATCGGCGTGTCGAAAACCCGGTCGCCGAACTCCCGGCGCAAGCGGCGGGTCACTCCGTGGACGCCTCCTGGGAGGGCGACGTCCTCGCCGAACAGCAGGGTCTTGGGGTCTTCGGCCAGAGCGCGACGCAGTGCGGCGTTGATGGCCTGGGCATAGGTGATCTCACCCATAGAGGTGCTCCTTCACAGCGGTGGGGTCGGCCGGCGGCGCCGCCAGGGCCGCGGTCGCGGCCGCGGCGACTTCGGCGCGGACTCGGGTCTCGATCCCGGCGAGTTCGTGTTCAGAGACGCCGTCGGCGCGCAGGGCCGCGGACAGGACGATGATCGGCTCCTTGGTCCGGGCTTGCTCCACCTCATCGTGTGGCCGGTAAACCTGCGCATCTCCGATGTAGTGGCCGACCAGGCGCTGAGTGAGAGCCTCGATGAGTACCGGCCCTCGGCCGGCCCTGCAGGTGGCGACCGCCTCGGAGATGGCCTCCCGGACGGCGTTGACGTCGTTACCGTCGATTCGCGATGCCCGCATGCCGTATGCGGCGGCCCGAGAGGCGAGGTCGTCACGGCGCACCATCGCGGCGATCGGCGTGAGCTCGGAATAGCGGTTGTTCTCGACCAGGAAGACGACGGGCAGGTCGAAGGCGCTGGCCATGTTCATGGCCTCGTGAACCGCGCCCTGGTTCATCGCTCCATCACCGAACACGGTGAGCGCGACGCGTCCGGAGGCGTCGTACCTGGCAGCCAGCGCGGCGCCCATCGCGAGGGGCGCGCCCGCTCCCACGATTGAGTTCTCGCCGTAGAACCCGTGATCCGGATCCGACAGGTACGCTGAGCCGGCCCGGCCGCCGTTGGTGCCGGTCTCCCGGCCCAGGAGTTCGGCGAACAGCGCTACCGGGTCGGTACCGCAGGCCAGCGCCCAGCCGTGGCCACGGTAGGTGGCGAACACGGCGTCGCGGGTCAGATCGAGCGCCGCACAGGCGCCGACCGGTATGGCTTCCTGGCCGATGCACAGATGGACGGAACCGACGATCTGCCCCTCGATCCGCATCCGGGTGACTTCTTCTTCGAAGCATCGGATCCGCCACAGGTTCGTCAAATCGGCCAGTGCTGCTTCGTTAGGGAGAGAGGACAAGTCGTCCACCTTTCTTGGGTTGTCCAACGGTGCGGTCGCAGCCACACCCAGGCCGCCGAAACGGGATGCCTTGTGCAGAGGCCGCTAGGAGCGAGCCGTCGTCGCTCATGACGTGGACTCGACGAGCGGATCGCCAGGCAGGCCGACCACCGGCACGCTCTGCGCGGGCACGATCACCCCGTCGCCGACTCGCCAACACAGAGTCACCCGGTCACCAGGGATGGCGGAGGACTCCGCTCCGGCTGGTTCGCGTGCGCTTCCCGTCGTACCGGCGTCGGTCCGGAATGCCACTTTGCGGTACGAACCCTGGTAAACGATGTGGGTGACGGTGGCGGTCATCGCGTTGACGCCGTGCTCGACGGCGACGTCCCCGACTGTCAGACGGATCCGTTCCGGGCGCACCACGACGACGCCGGCCGTGCCTACGAGCCCCGCGCTGCCGTCACCCGTCAGCACCTCGAATCCTTCACCGACGAGGGACACGCGTCCGCGCCGTTCGGTGATCATCCCGTGGAACACGTTGGACTCTCCCAGGAACTCCGCGGCGAACAGAGAAGCAGGGTGTGCGTAGAGTTCCTGCGCGGTGCCGACCTGCTCGATCCGGCCGCGGTCGAAGACCGCGATGCGGTCGGACAGGGCAAGCGCCTCCTCCTGGTCATGGGTGACGAAAACGAAAGTGATCCCCAGCTCGCGATGCATACGGGCGATCTCGCCCTGGAGTTGCTCCCGCAGCTTCTTGTCCAGCGCGCCAAGCGGCTCATCCATGAGCAGCACGTGGGGTTCGAAGACGACAGCGCGGGCCAGGGCCACCCGCTGTGCCTGGCCACCCGAGATCTGACCGGGCAACCTGTCGCGCAGGTGTGCCAAACCGACAAGATCGAGCACGTCGTCCACGCGCCGCTGGATGTCGCGCTTGCGCATCTTGCGCTGCTGGAGGGGAAAGGCGACGTTCTGTGCGATCGTCATGTGCGGGAACAGCGCATAGTGCTGAAAGACCATGCCGAGGCCACGCTTGTACGGCGGCAGGGACGCCACGCTCACGCCGTCGATGAGGATGTCCCCGGCGGTGAGCTGTTCGAACCCGGCGATCATGTTGAGCGTGGTCGACTTGCCCGAACCACTGGGGCCAAGCAGCGTGATGAACTCACCGGCGGCGATCTCCAGGCAGACGTCGTTCACTACTGGTGGCTGGTGCTCCGAATACCGTTTGGTAACGCTGGAGAGCCGAATAGCGGCCCCTCGCATGTCGGTCATTGGGGAGCCCTTCGTTTCAGGAAGTCAGGAAGGAGGATGAGCGCGGTGGTAACGACGAGGATCACCGTCGATCCCGCGGCGATGGTGGGGTCGACGTCAGAGGTAACGCTGGTGAACATCTGCACCGGCAGCGTGCGCAGGTGCGGGGACTGCAGGTACAGCGAGATGACCGCTTCGTCGAAGGAGGTGACGAACGCGAACACCGCTCCGGACATCACGCCCGGCGCGATCAACGGCAACGTGACGAGCCGGAAGGTCGCCAGCGGCGAAGCTCCAAGGCTCGCCGCCGCACGCTCCAGCCGAGGATCGAGGGTACGCAGACCAGCGCTCACGGTGATCACGACGAACGGCAGGGCCAGCACGACATGGGCGAGTACGAGGCCTTCCACCGTGCCCACGAGGCCCCATCGAAGGAACGCCGTATAGATCGCCAGAGCGACGATGACGTTCGGCACGATCATGGGCGCCACAAGGAGCCCTTGGAGGACGGCTACTCCACGGCGGCGGCTTCGCGTGATCGCGAATGACGCCAATGTTCCGATGATCGTCGCCATCAGCGTGACCATGATGGCGACTTTCAGCGAGGCCAGCAGTGGTTCTCTCCACGCCGGGTCGGTGAAGAACCGCTCGTAGTAGTGGAGCGACCAGCCACGCGGGGGAAACTCGAAGCTGTCCTTGTCGGTGAAGCTCAGAGGCACCACGACGAGGACCGGCGCGATGAGGAACGATCCGACCAGGACGCTGAACAGCCGCAGTGCCGGATTCGCGGGCCGATTGACGCCCATCAACGCTCCCCCCTCGTCGACATGCCGAGGGCGGCGCTCGGCGAGAGGAAGCGCGAGACCAGGGCCAAGAGCAGGAGCGTGAGCAGGAACAGCACCGTGGCGAGGGCTCCGCCCGCGCCGAAGTCCAGCAGTTGAGTGATCCGCACCGTCATCAACTGGGAGATCATCGACTCGCTTGGTGAGCCGAGCATCGCTGGAGTGACGTAGAAGCCCAGCGCGAGGATGTACACCATCATCGCGCCCGCCACGACCCCCGGCATGGAAAGCGGCAGGTAAACGCGGCGGAATGCGGTAAGCGGCCGCGCGCCCAAGCCGACGGCCGCGTCGAGGAGGCGTCGATCGATGGTTCGCAGCGTGCCGTACAAGGGCAGCGTCATGAAAGGCAGCAGCACTTGCGTCATCCCGATCGTCACGCCGGCCTCTGTCCCGGCGAGTTCCAGCGGCCCGAGCCCGACCATCGCAAGCAGGTCGTTGATGGGTCCGTTGTCCTGAAGCAGGACGACCCAGGAGAATGTACGTGCCATGAGACTCGTCCAGAACGGCAGCAGCACCAGGGCGACCATCACCGAACGGGCACGTCGACCGACCATTGTCATGAGATAGGCGTACGGGTATGCCAACAGCAGCGTGACCAGCGTGACGATGGTGGCCATGCGCAGGGTCCGCAGCAAGACCAGCAGGCTGACCCCGTCGGTGAGCAGCCGATGATAGTTCTCGAGCCCGAGAGACGGATCAGCGAAGCTCAGCCAAATGAGGGCCGCCACCGGATAGGCGAAGACGGCGGCAAGAAGACAAATCGCGGGCACGACGAGAAGAACGCCGTACCAGGGCTTGGTGCTCAGCCACAGCAGACGGCGTTCAGGCCGTTCAGGTGCTGAAGCGGACATGATGGAAGTGGACGAAATGGGCATGACGCCCCTACCTCCGAAATGTGACTTCTTCGCGTTTGGCTCCACAGGCACCGCCGGGTCCGACCTCCTAAGCGGGGCGGACCCGACGGCGACTCAGCGGGAGATCCAGGCCGTCCACTTCTGCGTGGCGGTGTCCAGGTTCTGCGCCCACCAGGACATGTCCCGCAGGAAGCCGGTTCCCTTGTCCTGACCGAGTGGCAGGTATTGTCGTGTCACCTCGTCCGCCGGCAGCTTCGCGTCGGGGTGGATCGGGGCGTAGGCGATGTGCTCGGTCAGCGTGGCCTGAGCCGCGGGAGTGATCGCGTGCGCGATGAACTTCATCGCCTCGGTCTTGTGCGCCGTCCCCTTCGGCACCACGAGCACGTCCCAAAAGAACATCGGCTGGTTCCACACCGGCGCGATCTTCGCGCCGTTGTGCGCAGCCTGGCTCGCTCTGCCCGGCCATGCGAGCACCATGTCGACCTGCGCGGTCTCCATCGCCTGCTGTTGCTCCGCACCGGTGGTGAAGAACTTCAGATCGTTCCTGATGGTGTCGAGCTTGCGGAAGGCCCGCGTGTAGTCGATCGGGTAGACCTTGTCTGTCGGCACGCCGTCGGCGACGAGCGCGATCTCCAGACCGCCCTCCTTGGCGTCGTTCATCATCCCGCGCTTGCCGGGAAACTTCTTGGTATCGAAGAAGTCTCGCCAGGACGCGGGTGGGTTCTGGCCGAACTTCTCGGTGTTGTAGACCAAAAGAAAGGCTGATTTCATGTCGGGGACCCCGCACTCCGACACGAGTTCCTTGTCGATCTTCGAGACGTCGACGACGGTCAGGTCGATCTTCTCGACATACCGCCCGCAGTTGGCGATCGCGTAGAACGGATCGGCCTCGACGACGTCCCAAGTGACGCGGCCGCTGTCGACCATGGTCTTGAGCTTGGCGTAGGTCACCGGCTGATCCTCGACGACCTTGATGCCGGAGGACGCAGCGAACGGCTTGACGAACGCCTCCCGCTGCGCGGCCTGATACGCGCCGCCGGTCCCAACGAAGACAACGGATCGGTCACTGGCCGTCGGACCGGTTTCACCGCCGCATCCGGCGAGCAGCGCGACGGCCGCCAAGAACGCGGTGGCGCATGGGATGATTTTGATCATGACTGTACTCCGTCGGGGCATGTGCATGGAAGGCGGCCGACCCGCCTAAACCTGCCGTTTCACATGAACAGGCAGGCTGACGAGGTGAACATCAGATGGATTCACCGTGGATCCGGCGGACTCTTTTCACCAGAAACTGCCAGCCGAATTTCGACTATCTCGAAATGAATCATTCATCAACGAGGCGGATGCGGCACCTGTGACCCTGGGTCAGGGAAACGGTGGAGAGCAACCACGCACGGCTGTGCCATCTGACTGGCGTGTCGACGACGCCTACACGCAGGTCGCCGCCGGGCTGGCGGCGAACGCGTCGGTCAGTATCAAGGGCGGCAAGCTGCAGATGTCGCAGCTGGAGGCGGCCCCGCTGCCGGAGGGCTTCCAGGCCGTCCACGACGCGGTGGCCGCGATGCTGCCGCGCATCGACTACCCCGAGCTGCTGCTGGAGACGCACGCCAAGACCGGCATGTTCGACCGCATGCGACACATCACCGGCTCGCACCTGCGCCGCGACGACCTCGACATCACCCTGGCCGCGCTCACCGTGGCCCGCTCGTGCAACGTGGGCCTGGTGCCGGTGATCAAAGAGGGGGTGGCGGCGCTCACCGAGCACCGGCTGCTCGGCGTGGAGAAGGGCTACTTCCACGGTGAGGGCATCGCCGCGGCCTCGGCCCGCCTGGTCGACAAGCAGGCGGGCATCGACATCACCGCCGACTGGGGCGGCGGGCTGGTGGCCTCGGTGGACGGCATGCGCTTCGTGGTGCCCGTCCGTTCCCTGCACGCCCGGCCCTCACCGCTCTACTGGGGGATCGGCAAGCGCGCACGCGGTTCAACCTGGCTGAACACCGTCTCGGACAAGGTGATGGGGCTCGGCGGCCTGCTGGTGCCCGGCACGCTGCGCGACTCGCTGTTCATCCTGGATGCCATCCACCGCCTGGACGCCGCCGAGCACCCCGAGGTGATCACCACCGATCAGGGCAGCTACAGCGACGTCGTATACGGCCTGTTCGCGATCTGCGGCTACCAGTTCGCGCCGCGGCACGCCGACATCACCGACACCCAGCTGTGGTGGATCGATGTGGCGATGCTGGACGGCGACATCACCCGCGGCCATCGTGCCACCAATGCCTGGGGCAACTTCAACGCCCTGGGCCTGCGCCGGGTGTCGCTACCGGCCATCGTGCAGCACTGGGATGACATGGTGCGGGTGGCCGGGTCGCTGGCTACCAACCAGGTCCGCGCCTACGACCTGATCCGGATGATGACGGCCGACGGCCGCCTCACGGACTGGGCAACGCCTTCGCCCACTACGGCCGGGTCTTCAAATCGCTGCACCTGCTCCAGATCATCCACGTCGAGGACTACCGCAGAATGATCGGAGCTCAGCTCAACATCGGCGAGTCCCGCCACCAGCTCGCCCGCCGCGTCTTCTTCGGCAACCTCGGCCGCCTGACCAGGGGCTATGAACGCGGCATGGAGGACCAGGTGGGCGCGCTCGGCCTCGGGCTGAACGCCATCACTTGGTGGAATTCGCTCTATATCGATGCGGCGGTCAAGAAGCTAGTGCCGCGTCAGGCCACGTTCGCCCTGTTGACGATCTTCCGTAGGCGGGGGTTGTCGGTGTTGCGGTTTCGCCAGGCGATGTAGCGGCGGATCATGCTGCCCTGCTCGCGGTGGCTGGCATG
>NZ_JBQQBR010000087.1:0-20442 GCF_052245935.1 Nonomuraea sp. 3N208
GATCGTCGTGGGCATCGGACCATCCAGGCCGACCGTGGTGTCCGAGGGCGTGAGGAACCCCGCCACCCCGTCACGGAACGTGCACACGATGCACATCGCCGGACGGAGGGAACGAGAACGCGGGAGATCAGCGCATCCAAAACCGTTCGGGATGCGCGCAGTTCCGGGACGTGGCATCAAGATGTCACTCCTGGCTACTGTTTAGGAACGGTGGAGTGGGCCTGACTATGTCGGTAGGGCCTGCCAAGATCCCGGTATGACGATCGATGCGCTGGCGCCGTTCCGCTGGCTGCGACCGCCGTACGGCGATCAGGGCAACCTACTCGGCGAGATCTACTGCGTGACCTTGCTGCGCGGGCTCGACCCTGCCGAGGTGCTGCGCCGGTTCGGCGCCCGCACGAGCACGGAGATGAGCTTCGCCGAGCTGGATCTGGCGGTCTCCGATTTCACGATGGTGACCGGTGGCGGTGAGGGAGGTGGCCACGTCGGAGTGGTCGCAACCGGCGATGGGTGCGCGGCGGTGGAGCCGTGCGGCTGGTCAGGGACCGACGACCTGACGCTGGCGCGGCTGTCGGCCGGCACCGACGTGGTGTCCGTCTTACGGCATGACTACGCCTGCGACTACTTCCACTACGCCGCCGACGGCATTGCGGTCACGGCTTTCGACCCGACTTCTCCCGAGCATCGCTCCGGTGCCGACACGGACCGGCTCGCTGGCCTCATGCGCGAGTTCGGCCTGCCTCTGGAGGAGGGTTCGGACGAGGAGTGGGACCAGCGGTACGACGACCTGTCTGAGCACGGCCTCGCGTGGATGTTCGCGATGGCGGCCCGCCTCACCGGCGTGACGTTCACCGCCGACCTGCTGAGCGGGCCACTGCTGGTGGGCGCGATCGCCGACCTGCCGCGGGAAGACCTTCAGCGCGAGACACCCTGATACGGCGACCGGCGCACCTTCCGGGGTCAATTACTTACTGGCGAGCTCGCCCATTCAACTGCTGGATGTTGTGGGTGGAAGCGAGCCCGACGGTCACTGTCCGTGCTCTCCGGCGGTGTATCGGCTCCACGCTCCGCCGCCTTCCCGAAGGAGTCGGGCGGTGGTCTTGTCGTGGTAGCCGAGGGCGTCGGCGACGACAGGGGCGGGCATCTCAAGGAGTTGCTGCCGGATGGCGGCGCCGCGGGCGGCCGCGGGGATGCCGATCTCGTTGAGGAGCTCGGATAGGTGGTCGGGGCGACAGGGCTGATGTGCCCGCCGGCCGGGAAACAGCCAACGCGAGGCGCGGTTGGTGGCGGTGTTCATGTTGTCGCGAGCCGCGACGTAATCCAGCCGCAGTGATGCGACCGGCGCGGGGACGGGCGAGGGCGGTTCCCCGAGCCGCAGAAACACGGCTTCGCCCTCGTGCACCAGGTCGTCGACGGTGAGCCGCACGATCCGGGTAAGGGGTTGCGCGTAGAGGAGCACGATGATGCCGGCGACGCCCAGACGCTGGGGAATCTCGACGTCGATCAACAGGCGGCGGAGGGCTGCCAGGCGTTCGTCTTCGGTCATGGTTGCCCGACGGGAGATCTGCATCGCGGGCAGGGACAGGGATCGGGAACAGTGACGGCTTCGCATGGCCCAGGTGAGGAAGGGTCGTAGCCGAATGCGAGCGCTCTCGGTGTTCTCGGCGAACCAGGCGTCGATGTCGTTCTGACGACAGGAGGCGAGAGCGTGGCCACGATTGTCGAGCCACCTGAGGAATAAGGTCGCGGATTTGATCTGGTCGCCGGCGCCATCGCGAACGCTCGGTGTGATGTGGCCCCGCTCTGGTGGCCGTGTAGATGCGCCGGTCGGCCATGATCTCGTGCAGTTTCCAGGTGTAGCCGACATTGCGTTTCATGATTCCCTTCCCGGCTGGGGCTGGAGTGGGGCGGCGACAGTGGCGTCCAGGTGCCGGCGCAGGGTGCGGGTGCGGAAGTCGGAGCTGACGCAGGTGTAGATCGCGGTGGTGCTCGCGTGCTCGTGTCCAACCTGTTCCTGGACGAAGCGCGGGTCCCAGCCGTCTTCGATCAAATGGGTGACGTAGGAGCGCCTTCTGCCCGTACTCGCTGTGTGCGGTTGTGTTCGTGTGGCGATCGAGCAGGTGGCTTTCCATCGGGGTGTTCGCGCTGGGGGTCGTCGCTCGTGTTGCGTTCCGGGCAGGTCATGTGACGCAGATCATTAGCTTGGGTGCTCGTAGAGCAGGTTGTCGGTGGTGCCTGCGATCGTGTCCTGCATGGGCGAGCTGGTCGAGCGAGTGGATGAACTGGACCGCGTGCTGGGAGTCGTGGATCGCGCAGAGGCGGAGCGTCGGCGATGGATGCATCGGATCGCGACGACGATCTGTCGCGATCCGATGCGGCGGATCCTCGTGCTGCGCCGAGCGGAGCAGCACACTCGCTTTCCCGGCCACTATGACGTGATGGTCGGCGGCGCCGTGGACGTGAGCGAGTCGTATGAGGACGCGGCAGCCCGCGAGCTGTCCGAGGAGCTGGGCGCCAGCGTCCCGGTGCGTTTCATGTTCAAGTTCCTGTGCCGGGATGGGGTCAGCCCTGTCTGGTTCGGGGTGCACGAGGCCGTGATCACTGAGCCATTGGTTCCAGATCCGTCCGAGATCGCTTGGCATGCCTGGCTCACAGAGCTCGAACTGCGGGAGGTCGTTGATCGATGGCCTTTCGTTCCCGGTGGGCGAGAGGCGTTGCGCCGATATTTGGTATTCGGGCACGGGGGCCAGCCGTCGGCTGGCTGATCGGCGGCATCATGTCGAGTGGGTGGCTCAGCTGCGTGGCCCGATTCCCTCAGCCCGGGCTGGCAGCCGACGTACTCGGGTGTCGCGGTCGTGCTGGCGGCGGAGTTGGAGGATCTCTTCGTGTTGGGCAGCGAAGCGCCCGCAGGTCATTCGTGGAGAAGACCTTAATCAACTGACAGCCATGCCCCTCCAGTCGCTATCGTCATCCCTGCCGCTGCTTCATGCACTACGCGTTCGACACCTGGCTGGCACGCGAGTTCCCGACTGTGGAGTTCGAGCGCTACGCCGACGACGCCGTGGTGCATTGCGCGACCGAGCGGCAGGCACGTCAGGTGCTGGCCGCACTCGCCGAGAGAATGGAACAGGTCGGGCTGCGGCTGCATCCCGACAAAACCAAGATCGTGTATTGCCGGGATTCGAGGCGACGAGGCTCGTTTGAGCACATCTCGTTCACCTTCCTCGGCTACACCTTCCGCCCCCGCAAGGCCGTCTATCCGGATGGGAAGGCGTTCGCGTCCTTTCTGCCCGCGGTCAGCGCGGCGGCACTCAAGGCGATGGGTCAACGGCTCCGCTCCTGGCGGATCCACATGCGCGGCAGGTCCGATCTCGCTGAGCTCGCCGGATGGATCAACCCCATCGTGACGGGCTGGATCACCTACTACGGCCGGTTCTACCGGTCGCAGCTGTATCCCCTCCTCCGGCACGTCAACACCTACCTGGCGCGCTGGGCCCGAAAGAAATACAAGCGGCTGCGCTCCCTCAAACGGTTCAAAGCCTGGTGGACCGGGATCCTCGATCGAGACCCCGGCCTGTTCAAGCACTGGGCCTGGGAGAGCAACTTCCTCTGGAAAGGATGAGAAGAGCCGTGTAACGGGCGACTGTTACGCACGGTTCTGTGGGAGCCCAGGGGTGGGATTCCCCTGGGCCACCCGACGGTGATTAAGAAGTTTTCTTGAGGGCTGGGTACCGGGGAGCCGGGGTGCTGGTACGGCCTTTGGGGCGGCCCGGCCCGGCTTTGGAGGGTTTCGGCAGGGTAGCCGGTGTGCCCAGGATGATCAGTAGCCGGGGGAAATCGCGGCGAACTCGGCCTGGTGAGAGCCTGCGGTGGTGGCGGCGTTCCCAGGAGTAGCGTTGGTCTTGAGCAAGGCGGGGTCGTGGTCATATCCAGCCGGAAATTCCCGCTACCGGCTGGATATGACCACGACCCCGAACCAAGAACCGATCACGCTGGCCTGCGCCGCCCAGCGAAGCAAACCGCCTCGCTCGATGGCTGGCCAGGAGCCCGCAGGAAGAGATCCAGCGTTGCGTGTGCGCGCATTCGCGTCACTACGGCCAGGAATCCTCGTTGACGGCAGTGATGTACTCGGAGGGTGACTTACCACCAGTTGCGCCCGTTCCGGCCCGACGACGCGTCGGCGGTTCATGGGCTGCATGCCCGACATGCTGTGGCTGATGTCGTCGATGTCCACTCCACCATGGAGCCCGTCCTGGATCCGGACGGCGTGCGGCGCGGGATGGAGGCCGCGGATTGGGCCGTCGTCGCGGTCGATGCGGCCGGTTCGATGATCGGGTGGGGTTCGTTGCAGTCCTGGACGGAAGACGACGGAACCCGTGTCTACCTCAATGACGGCTACGTGGCACCGCCGGCACGGCGGCACGGCCTGGGCCGGTGGTTACTGCGCGAGTCCGAAGCCGTCGCAGCTCGGCTTTCCGTCGGCCACCCCGGGAACAGCCTGACAGTGCTCGGTGCCAACGCATCGACTGTCCAGCGGGACCGGATGGCGTTGCTGGAGCGCAGCGGGTATCGGCAGGTGTTCACCATGGTCGAGATGGAGTACGACGGTTCGCCGGTACTACCCCGGCAGCTACCTGACGGCATCACGGTCCGAGCCGCCACGGTCGCCGACGCCCGACCGCTGTTGGACCTCGCCTCCCGCGTGTGGGCCGGGCGACCGTTCTTCACGGCGCCGAGCGAGGACCGGTTACGCGACTGGCTCGGCCGATCGCAGCTCGATCTGTTTCAGGTGGCGACCATTGCCGAACGCGTGGTGGGGCTCGTCGCCGTGAGCCACACACCCTCCCGCATCGAGATCGAGGACGTTCAGGTCGATCCGGACCTCCAGCGGCGTGGCCTGGCGACCGCGATGCTCACCCGGACGCTCAGCACGCTGACCCGGCAGGGCGCCGGACCGATCCGCCTCCACACCGAGGGCCGCGACCCCGCCGGGGCGCGGTCACTGTACGAGCGGCTCGGCTTCCAGGTGGTCCGTGAGTACCGCCGATACCGCAAGCCCCTCAGCCACTGATCACGCAGATTCTTGATCACGTGCAAGCCCCATCCCTGTCGACGCGCAGCGGTGCGGCAACCTGCATCGGCTATGACCGGGTGCTGGTCATAGCCGGCCGAAATTTCCGCTTGCTGTCCGGCCGCTGTCCTCGGAAGTGCTGAGCTGACTGTTCGCCGCGCTCTGGGCCTCGTTCTCGGAAGTCCTCGCGTCGAGGGCTTCCGGGAACACGGTCTTCTCGGAAGCTGCTGGCCTGCGGAGACAGCCGGTAGCGGGAATTTCCGGCTGGATATGACCACGACCCCGAGGCGGCGTGCGAGCAGGATGTGGGTGTAGGCGGCCAGCAGGATCCAGCTCCAGCGCTCGGCCTGCTCGGGGTGGCGCAGCGCCATGCTGGTCCAGCCGAGCACGCTCTTGAGGAACTTCAGATAGTGCTCGATGTCGAATCGGCGAAGATATGATCTCCAGCATCGGTCCAGGTCGGGGTTGCCCTGGCCGGACCAGAACAGCCACATCGGCTTCGGAGTGTGCTTGCGTCCGCCGGGCAGCCGTTCGGCCTGGACGCGGATGACCGTGCCGGACAGGATCGGTGCTTCGGCCCGGTCGGCGAAGTGGTCCTTCTTGTCGAGCTTGGGGTGCAGGCCGTGCCACGCCTGGACGGTGACCTGGCCGTAGTGCTCATCGTGGACGATCACGGCCTGGTCGGGCTCGCCCCAGGTGGCGGGGCGAGCGCAGGAGAACTGCTCGCCGTGGCGGCGGGGCCGTCCCGGGCGTCCGCCGTTGCCCGCGGGGCGGGGCGGTGGATCGCGATACAGCAGCCGGTCGTTACGGATGCGCACCAGCACCTCGATATCGTCGTTGCCGCTCACGGTGTGCACCCCGCACAACGAGTGATGGGCATCAGCGGGCAGGCCGACGCACCGGCGGGCGTGCTCACCGCTCACATCGGCCTCGCCGTGCAGCTCGTAGACCAGCACGGCCAGGTCGTATCCGGCGTCGTGGACGAACAGCTTGCGCCCTGCTAGCCCAGCTATCCGCAGCCGGTCGGCCAGGGCGCGGATCTGGCCGACGGCGGCCCGCGTCTGCGCCGGGGCACCGGTGGCCACCCGGGTCACGTCCATCGGCGCGACCCACGAATCGTGATCGAGATTGAGCTGGGTGACGTGCTGCCAGGCCCATCCGGGCACCCCGCCGTCCACGCCACCTGGTCCCGACAGGTGATGCCACTCACGCCCGGGACTGGTCTCGGCATAGGGACGCGGGTGCGTACTGGCGTCCACGGCGAAGGTCAGCGGCCAGTCCGCCGGGCCCGATCTCACCAGCAGCTCGCGCACCCGTCCGGCATCGATCGATCCCGCCGCTAATCCGTCGTACAGGCTGCCCCAGCTGCGGCGGAACACCGGCTCCAAACTCAGATACGGCAGCGACGTGATCGTCGGCGCGCACAACACGGCGTCGGTGAGCTCGAACAACGCGTTCCCACGCCTGGTCAGGCAGTCATGCCAGCCCGCCCGGAATTCCCGCAACCTCGCCATCTCCGACGAGCTCATCGTCGATGGCTCTCCCGCCCGCGTTGGCGTAACCGGCATACTGGACTCCACGGCCATCGTTTTAGATCTTCGTTTCCGGCGGGGCGTCCACCGGTTGCCCTCAGCTGGTAAGCGGACCTTCGTCACCGAGTTGGTGCTCGCGTGCTATGCGCTGTCCACCCCGCCAGACGCCGAGGATGTCGAGGGTGTGGTCGATGTCGGCCGTGGGATCGCCGTCGATGAGTACCAGGTCGGCGCGGAGTCCGGGCGCGATTCTGCCCCTGTCGGTGAGGCCGAAGCGGCGGGCGGGGGCGGCGGTGGCGGCGGTCAGGGCCTCCCGGGGCGTCAGGCCCGCGGCCACGAGCCGGCGCAGTTCATGGTGCAGGGTCGCGCCGTGGGCTGTTCCCATGTTGGAGGCGTCGGATCCGGCTAGCACGGTGACGCCGGCGTCGCGCAGCTCTGTCAGCGTGCGGGTCGCCACGTCGAAGTCGTGCCGTGCGCCTTCGCCGAGCGGCACGGGTTCCATGGTGAGCATGCGCCGTGCCCCTTCGCCCAGGTATGGCGCGACCCGGAGGTCTGTGGCCAGTTGTCGGCCTTGCGGCCTGCCGAACAGCTCGCCGAGTACGGCGAGCGTGGGGATCACCACGGTTTCCCTTGCCGCCAGCTCATAGGCGAACTCTGGGGCGGGCCGGTCGACGAATAAGTGGCCGAGCACGTCGACGCCTGCCGCGACTGCCAGCCGGGCCGACTCCGCGGTCAGCGCGTGGGCGACGGTGATCCTGCCTCTGTCGTGGGCGGCGGCGACCAGCGCATGGAGTGTCTCGTTGGGCATCGTCGGGGTCGGCATGCCCACGGTAGAGCCGTCGTCGAGCAGGATCTTCAGGTAGTCGGACCCTTCGGCCAGTCGCTCGGCCACGAAGGCTTCAGCCTGCTCGGGGGTGGTGAGGGTGGGGAAGGGCGGCAGGAGGCCCATCTCGACGAGGTACCAGCCGTACCCGCCGGGGATCGTGGCGGCGGTGCCTGCGGTGCGCAGGTCCGCCAACTCGGGGGCGGCTGCGGCCGCGGCGCGGAGCTTGGCGGCCTGGACGGGGTCGGCCATCATGTCGAGGACGGTCGTAACCCCGAATACCGAGGCCTGTTGCAGATCGCCGGGGAAGGCGTGCGCGTGCGCGTCGATGAGGCCGGGTATCAGGGTGGCTCCGCGCCCTTCGACGACGACCGCTCCGGGTGTCTCTGCCTCTCCGATCACGGTGATGAGCCCTTCGGCGACGGTGACGTGCGTGGGCGGAAGGACCTCCTCGCCGTCGAACACCTTGACGTCGCGGAATAGTAGCATGGCGAGCTCCTTTACATACATGCATATACGTATCTTTAGTGAAGCATACATGCCCGCATGTATGGGAAACTGTCCGGCATGCGGAGAACTGCGGAGGAGGCGGCGGCCACCCGCCGCGCCCTGCTGGTCGCGGCCCTTGCGGAATTCGCAGAGCTTGGTTACGCCGCGGCCACCCTCGCCGGGATCGCCGCACGGGCAGGAGTCACCCGCGGCGCGCTCTACCACCACTTCACCGACAAGGCCGAGCTCTGCCTCACGGCGATCAGCGAACTGTGGGTCGAGGCCGCCACGCCCGTCTGGAACAAGCTCGACGGCCCAGAACCACCTCTCCGACGCGTCGCCGACTTCCTCGTCGCGTTCTTCACGGCACTGGAGGAGGATTCGACGTTCCGGGAAGTGTTCGCACTGTCGATGCGCAGCACCGAGGGCGCACCCGAACTGGCACGCGGCCTGCACGACAAGCAGGCCATCATGGAAGGCTGGCGGCGGCAGATGGCACAGCTGCTGAGCTCGGCCGAACTCCGCCCGGGCGTCACCGCCAACACGGCGGCGCTCGCGATCATCAACGCGGCCAACGGCACCGCCGCCACCTGGCTGGCATGCCCCGCTCTGTTCTCACCCGCACAACAAGCCCAGTCACTCGCCGACGCCATCCTCCACGGCTTCGCCAAGCCGCCGGATGCCGCCCAATAGGACACACCTCAACCGGGGTCAACCTCATCCCCGCTCGGGTCCCGTGGCGCTTCACCCTTCACCCGCTTCAACCCCGATCGGCATCGCAGCCGATCCCACCGCAGCATCCGTCTTCAAATGATCATCTTCGCCACATCAGGTGAGAACCCACACACGGCCTTAAACGCAAGGTGGGGGCCATTGCCTTATCCGGACAGGGGTGCACGGGCGTTCCGGTCGGCCTGGTTCTGCTGCCACTGCTCCATGACCTGCCGGAGGGGTGCGTTCACCGAGAGCAGGAACTCGGCGGCCACGCCGAAGCGGGCGCCGGCCGGGGTCGCGGCCCCAAGGATCTGCGCCGCGCGCTGCGACGCGGCGATCAGGGTGTCGTTCTGCTGCACGGCCGCGAGAGTGGAGCGGACCCAGACCTCGTCGTCAACGACGTAGCGTTCGCGGCGCCCGCCGGGAGTGCGTTCCCGCTTGATGAGTCCCTGCTGTTCGAGGAAGGCGACGGTCTGTGAAATCGACGCGGGGCTGACGTTAAGCCGATGGACCAGCTCGGCGGCGGTGAGGGTGCCGGAGTCGGTGACGTACAGGCAGGCCAGCACCCTGGCCGTCATCCGGGGCATGCCCTGCTGTTCCAGGAGCGCGGCGAAGGATTCGGTGAGGTCCTGGACCGCCCGGGGATCGCGCCCGTGGCTGCTATCGCCGACCGGCGGCGCCGGGGACTTGGCCTTACGGTGCCGGCGGGCCCGCTGCTGGGTGGCCTCCTGCGCCCGCTGCGCCCTGTAGTCGTCGGGTCCGCCGTTGCGGGTGACCTCCCGCATGATGGTGGAGCCGGGCCGCCCGAGACGGCGGCCGATCTCTGTGTAGCCGAGCCCTTCGGCCAGCCCGGCAGCGATCTGCTGACGGTCCTCGCTGGTGAGCCTGTCTCCGGGCATCGACGCTCGTCTCCCATCTGCGTGCGTGCGCGGGCTCGGCGCCCGCACTCCCGCCGCACAGTATGCATTCACTCGCACGTCATTGCAATCCAAAGCTTGATCACCCATTGCATTCAGTCCCATATTCATTGCAATATCAGTCACATGCCCGAGCTGTACAGGCTTTTTGATGCCGAGGAATGTTGACCAATATCTGAATGCAATGTACTGTCACAGACGTTCAGCAATGCATGAACGTCTGACGCAAAGGAGACAGAGGATATGTCTGACATCGCAATGGGTGGCTTCATCGCGAGGATGATCGGCCCCAAGCGGCGGTGGCGGCAGTACAAGGCGCGCGTGAGCCAGCTCCCGCCGAACTACCGCACGGCGGTCGAAGCGATCGAGCGGCACATGATGCACTTCGTGCCGACCGACGGCGACAGCGACGCGTCGCGGTTCGAGAAACTCGCCGCCCTGTTCGAACAGGCTGCGGCGAACGGGACGCCGATCCGCGAGATCGTCGGGCATGACCCGGTGAAGTTCGTCGAGGAGTTCGTCCGCGACTACTCCGACGGCGGCTACGTCCCCGCGCGTGCGCGCAAGCAGCTGACCGACGCCATCGCGCGCGTCGCCGTCTGAGACCGCCAGACTCCCGACTCTCGTGCGCGCCGCGCCGGGACGGGACTTGCAAGATCAAACATTGTGTAAAGGAGATTCACGATGGGACACAGCAACAGCGGCTTCTCCAAGACCGGGCTGGACAGACTGCGCGATGTGCTGGCACGGCATGTCGAGTCCGGGAAGATCCCCGGGCTGGTCGCCCTGGTCAGCCGGGGCGAGGAGACCCACGTTGAGACGATCGGGACGATGCGCCATGACGGTGGCGCGCCGATGCGCCGCGACACCATTTTCCGGATGGCCTCCACGACCAAGCCGGTCGGGGCGGCGGCGGCGATGGTGCTGGTGGACGAGTGCCGGCTGCGGCTGGACGACCCAGTGGATCCGTGGCTGCCCGAGCTCGCCGACCGGCAAGTGCTGACGCGGCCCGACGGACCGCTGGACGACACGGTGCCGGCGCGGCGGCCGATCAGCGTGCGGGACCTGCTCACCTCCACCAACGGGCTCGGCATGGACATGACCGCGCCGGGCGCCCCGATCATGGGAGCGCTCTTCGAGCGGGGTGTCTACGGCCAGGAGGACGGATGGCTGCTGCCCGCGCCGGACCCGGATGAGTGGATGCGCCGCCTCGGCACCTTGCCGCTGATCTGCCAGCCCGGCGAGCGGTGGATCTACAACATCAGCAACGACGTGCTCGGCGTGCTGGTGGCCAGGGTCACCGGGCAGTCGTTCGAGGAGTTCCTGCGCGAGCGCATCTTCGACCCGTTGGGCATGAAGGACACCGGCTTCCACGTGCCCGCCGACAAGATCGACCGGCTGCCGCCGCTGTACGCCCCCGACTGGCAGACCGGAGAGTTCCGCGTGGAGGACCCTGCCGAAGGGGGGCACCACAGCACGCCTCCGGCGTTCCAGTCCGGCGGCGGCGGGCTCGACTCCACCGCCGACGACTACCACGCCTTTTTCCGGATGCTGCTCAACGGCGGGATTCACGACGGCGAGCGGATCCTGTCCCGGCCCGCGGTCGAGCTGATGACCACCAATCAACTTCCGCCCGAGCAGCTGGCCGCCCGGGAGGCTTTTGGCCGCGACTCCGTCCATCGAGGGTACGGCCTGGGGCAGCACGGCGGCTGGGGGTTCGGCATGGCAGTGCGCACCTACCGGGGCGACTACGCGCCCGTCGGCCAGTTCGGCTGGGACGGCGGCAGCGGCACCACCGTCTACGCCGACCCGCACCACCAACTCGTCGGCATCCTGCTCACCCAGACCGGCATGTCCACCCCGGATTCGGCGCGGGCCATCCACGACTTCTGGACCACGCTCTACCAGGCCATCGACGACTGACAGCCCATGCCTGGTCGAGTCGGTCCGACAGAGAGACTTGACCAGGCTCCGGCCTTCGAGCGCGCACCCTTGTTGGTCATGTCCGGAAACGGGGAACTGTGACTCAAACGATCAACAAGTTGCCGTCATACGCCGCCGAGCGAGCCGAGACCACCGATGCTCAGCCGGGCGTTCAGGTCGAGGCGGACCTCGCCGTACGGGCGCACGTGCAGCCAGAACAGCGGGGTCAGGCCGCGCCGGTCGACCGGGGTAAGCAGGGCGGCCCACCTCTCTTCGGCCAGAACGTCTTGCAGCATCAGGACATTCACGTAGACGAGCGCGGCCTGGAGGATGCGAAGACACAGCGCGGTCATCTCCACCTCATCGCGCCGGTTGGTCGAGATCTCGCCACCGCGGCCGTAGCACAGCACCGCGTTGGCGCGATTCCACGCCTCCACCACGTTCAGCCCTTCCTCGATCTCCCGCTGCAGGTCGCGATCGCGTAAGTAACGGGCGACGAACGTGGTACGTGCGGCCCGGCCGATCTCCAGCATCGCCTGGTAGGCCGGGTGAGAGGCGGTGCGGGTGAAGCGCGACAAGATAGCCTCGGTGGAGGCGGTGCGGGTGCGGATCGCGGTGGCGTACTTGATGACCTGGTCATAGTTGGTGGCGATGATGTCCCAGCGGACCGGCCTGGTCATCGCCGGCGCCAGGTTCGCATACCGAGCCAGGTCGCCGTAGTCGGCTTGGTGAAGCTTGACGCGGTTGATCTGCTTGATGCGCGGCAGCAAGTCCACGTTGAGGAGTCGCGTCACCCCGAAACCAGGCTCCGACTCCCCGTGCGAGTCGACATAGTTGCCCTCGACCTTCATGGTGGTGCCGTGCCGAATGGCACCCTCCACCATCGCGGCCACCTCGGAGGCCGACGCTTTGAGCGTCTGGGAGTGCACCACCACCGACCCGCGCTCCACGTGCCAGTACACCAAGATCCCGCGACCTCCATACCGCGAATGCCACTCGGTGAACAAGTTCTGATCCCACGCCCGGAAATGCGTGGAGTCGGAGGCGACCGCCGTCGAGCCCTGCCCCCACAGGCCGGCGTCGCGGGCGGCGAAGGTGGCGTTGGCGATCTCGATCGCGATGGTGCGGGCTACCTCCGGGATCAGGTACCGGCGGCGCACGTAGCGCAGGTCCTCCTCGCTGTGATCGTGGGCGCCGGAGACCACCTGCCGGATGCCGCAGTTGGTGCCATAGGCATAGATGACCAGCATGAGCCGCTCTGCCAGCACCTCCGGGCTCATATGGCCGGTGCCGGTCGCCGCGGTCACCTTGGCCAGGCAGCCGGTGCGCAGAATCGCCTCCTCGAGAATGTCAATCAGCGGGACCGCGCTCCACCGCCGGGCCACCTCGTTCTTGATCCGGCGCAGGTTGCGCGGCTCCTCAGCGGCCTCGATCGGCGTCAGCTTGATCGCCCCCGCCTTACGGTCGCTGATCTCCACCCAGTCCAGGGAGGGCAGCGCGTCGTTGAGGTCGGCCAGGGCGGTGGTCATCTCCTCGCGAAGGGTGTCGCAGAACTCGGTCGGGTCCAGGGGTTTGCGCAGCTCGCGGTAGTGCTCGGCGCGGCGAGACTCGTAGTCGCTGGGCAGGTCCTCATCCGGGTTGCGCCACCGGTCGGCGCCGACGACCCAGATCTCCTTGCAGCGCAGCTGCTCGCGCAGGGTTTGGAAGGTGGCCACCTCGTACACCATGCGTGATACTCGGCGCCGGCCGCGGGTGTCGGCGCGGTAGACCAGGTCGGCCCAGTCCTTGACGGTGCCCTTGTGCTGGGGCGCGGTCTCGCCGAGCGGGTAGTAGGTGGTGTTGCCGGCCTTGGCGTAGCGCTTGACGAGCTTGAGCGCGTCGATGACGGGCTGGTGGGCGGTGTTGTTGGAGCGGAACTCCAGCACCTCCAGCAGTTCGATCAGGCCGCGCCGGTAGTGGTTGGTGTAGGAGGCCTTCAGTGTGGTCTGCACGGTGCGCCGATAGACCGGCCCCTTGGTCTTGAACTCGTGCACCAGCTCGCGCAGCGTCTGCTCACCGCCGCGCACCGCGGGGAAGACCACGTCGCGTACCGTGCCGTCCGGCTTGGTCAGCGAGGCGTCGGCGATGGTGAACAGGAGGTTCTCCTTGCCCGACACCCGTTTGAAGGCGTTGATGAGTTCCTCGGTGACCTTGCGCTCGGCGCGGGCGCCGACCCGGTGCACGGTGGCGATCAGCAGATCGACCAGGTTGTCGGTGACCTCACGCTCCCGCTCGACCAGCAGCGCGGCCAGCAGGGTGACGGTCGCGTCCGGCGCGTTGCGGGCCCGCCGGCGCAGATGCGAGGGCGACTCCACCGCGGCCCGGAAACGCCACCCGGCCAATACCTTCGGTGCCACATCCGCGAACAGTCCCGTGGGCAACCCGATGGCGCGGATCGCGTTCAGCTTACGAATCTCGGTCAGCATCGAGTCCAGGCTCACGTTGCCCGGCATCGCCTTGATCAAGGCCAGGACCGAACCCTCGTCCTTCTGGTCGTCCTCGACCTCCTCCTGCTGGGCCTCATCGCCAGCCTCACCGGCGTCGCCGTCAACAGCGATCAGGGCCAGCACGCGGGCCGTCGCCTCGGCATCCAGCCGGGCCGCGATCTTCGCGAACCAAGTCTCCTCGGCGTTGTGCAGTGCCGACCGCACGATCCGGGTGATGCGCCCAGGCGCGGGCGGCTCTATCCGCTCAGCCCGGCACTGCTTGAGCAGCTCCTCGCGAACCCGGTCCGATTGCCGCTCGGCGTGCGCGACGTTGAGCGCCAGCCAGTCGATCAGCTTGTCAGCGTCGGCGACCGAGCACTCCCGAAAACCGAGATGATCGCGGATCTCGCGGCGGTGTCGCTCGATCGTCCGGCCCGACCACTCATACAGGCCCACGCTGCCGGGTGACGTCTTGGTCTGGCGCGCGACGTAGTCGACCACCTCGTCGGGGAAGTCGCTCCGGCCACGAGGGAACCGCCCGTGCTGGGTGTAGTACTTCAGCAGCAACGCGAACGGCAGCCGGGTGTTCTCGTGCTTGGCGTTGACCAGGTCGGCCTCGTCGCTGAGCACCGTCCAGTGGTCGACCAGTTCATCCATGCCTAACGGCGGACGCTCCATATCTATGGATCCGCCCGAAGCGGCAGGGCATTACAGCAGGTCAGTTAAGGGGCCGCCCACATTTGGCGGTTGGTGACACGTCCGTTAACGGCACCCCTCCTTGACGGTCAGTGCAGGCCCCGCTTGCCCGGGGCCCAGAACGGCTTGACCTTGATCGAGGTACGCGGCCAGTTGCGTTCGCGTACCAAGAAGTCGCGCACCAGCTGGCAGGTTCTCGCCTCCCCGGCCACGTAGGCGGCTCCGGCGTTGCCCGGGAGGTCGAGTTCGGCCACGGCCGCGAGCAGCACCGGGGAGGCGACGGCGGGGGCGCCGTGGCGGTGGACGCGGCGCAGCGGCGGCGTCCCGGCCATGGGCAGGTCGTGCTCGGGGGTCTCGCTCTCCAGGACGCCGTACACCTCGGCCGAGGCTCCCAACGCTCTGATCATCGGTCCGAAGGCGGCGCTGGCGGTCTCCTCTCCGATGAACACGTGGTAGTCGGCCTCGCGGGTGAAGAAGTCACCTTGCGGCCACCAGAAGGTCGCCCGGTTTCCGGGCCGGGCCGCCCGCGCCCACTTCAGTCCGATGCCGTCGCCCGCGTACAGGTGGACGCGCAGTTCGATCGCCTTTCTACCGGGGTCGAGGTCCCAGATCGTGTAGGTGCGCAGCGTCTCGGCTGGGCGCAGGATGCCCGACACCGACAGCGGGTCCTTCAGCTGGATCCTGATGTGCTGGCCGGGGGTGTAGGGAAAGGCGACGGGCTGGTCGGTTTCCAGCCGGATCCGGCGTATGGCGGGGGTGACCTGCTCGGCGACGGTGACGGTCGCCTCCATGGCGTACTTGCCGAACAAGCGGTCGCGCATGGTGCGGGCCATGTCAGGAGTCCTTGCGCCGCCGGACGTGGGCGGATCTGGACATCCGCCACCACACGGCCGCAACCAGCACCACCACCGCGAGAAGGATCCACACAGGCTCCATGTCCACTCCTTATGGGTTCTAGATTGTTTATAGCCATTAAGGAAACATAGATGCCTTAAGATGTCAATCGCGGCGACAGAACGACAAGAGGGGCGATGATGTCCGCACACACCAGCAGGCGGGAAAGGCTGCGCCAGGCCACCCTGGAGGAGATTCACGCGGCCGCGCGCAGGCTGCTGGTCGAGCAGGGATCGGCCGCGGTGACCATCAACGCGGTCGCCCGGCAGGTCGGCATGAGCGGCCCGGCTCTTTACCACTACTACGCCGGCCACGACGAGCTGGTCGGCGCGGTGACCGCGGACTTCTTCCGCGAGTTGGCCGCCGTCATGGAGCAGGCCCGCGACGCCTGCGCCGGCGCGCCGATCGGCTACCGCATGCTGGCCGTCTGCCGGGCCATGCGCGCCTGGGCCATCGCCCATCCCGCCGAGTTCGGCTGGATCTTCGCCAGCCCCATCGCACCGCCGAACCGGCGGCCGGACTCGGTGCGCCACCAGGCCGCCCTGCGTTTCGAGCAGGTCTTGCTGGACCTAACGGTCGAGCTGTGGCGGACACGGCCGTTCCCGGTGCCCGACCTGGCCGACCTGCCCGCCTCCCTGCGTGAGCAGCTGACCGCCTACTCCGCCGCCATCGATGGGCGACTGCCGCCCGAGGCCGCCCACGTCTTCCTGGCGTGCTGGATCAGGCTGTACGGCCTGCTGTGCATGGAAGTCCTGCACCAACTGGACTTCGCCTACACCGACCTGGAGCCCGTCTTCGAAGAGTGCCTGCGCGACCTGGCGGTCGCCCTCGACATCGACGACGACGCAGCGGCATGACTCCGACACCGGTCGTCGGGAGAGATACGTAACTGCGGGGCTTTAGACGCCGTCCTCGTCCACGACCGCCGAAGACGCATCCTGGGGTAGCACCGCCGCTCCGAGCGGCCGCAGGCCCTTGTCCGGGGCCGAGGAGGCGATCGCATAGCGTCCCAGGCAGTTGAGGTGGGCGTGGCCCAGCGGGCTGAGCCGGGCCACATCCTCGTCCTTGACCGGCACGCCCTGGGCACGCAACTGATCCACGATCGCCGACAAATACTTCGAATTCCACAACACCACGGCATTGAGCACCAGCCCTAACGCCGCTAACTGATCTTCCTGCCCCTCCCGGTAGGCCTGCCGGATCTTCCCGGCGTTGCCGTGGCAGAGCTTGCGCGCCAGCCGGTGCCGAGACTCCTGGACCGAAAGCTGCTTGCCCAGACCGCCGTACCAAACATCGCAGCCGATCAGCTTTCTGTTGCTGCTGACACGCCGAAGCCCTGGAGCGCCGTGTCGGCGGCCGCCGACGCGACGTTCGAGGTCCTGCACCGGTTACAGCCCGCCTTGAGGAAATTGGCTGGCGTGCAGGGCCGCGAGGATGGCCCCTTCCACGCTGTGATGCACGGTCAGCACGGGCTTGGCCCCGGTGGTGTTCAGCAGGCGGTCGGGTGACTCCTGCAGGGCGGCCAGGTGCAGGTCGCCGCCGTGCTGGCGGGTCAGGGCCCGGGCGTTGAGCAGGACGCGCAGGCCGGAGTGGCCCACGAGCGGTACTTCGCTGAGGTCGAGTACCAGGTGGTCGCCCGGCCGGTAGCGGGCGCGGCTGATGAAGGTGTCCAGCCGGTCGGCGTTGGCCGCGTCCAGGTCTCCAGCCACCGAAATCACGGTGACGCCGGGCATGTGCTGGCAAGCGAACGTGGGCGGGGTCATTGCGGCTCCCCGGCAGCGGGTGGACCTTCCGGCAGGGCGGGAACGGGTGAGGGTGGCCATGGCTCAGCCCTGCGCCCGGGCCAGGAACGTCATGACGGCCAGGGCGAGGCCGACGAAGCCGGCGAAACCGGCCGCTCCGGCCAGCACCGCCAGCGGCACCGGGGTGCCGCCCAGCCAGGCGAAGCCGCCGCCGGCGAAGGCGACGAAGAGACCGGCGGTGACGATAACGGCCACCCACAGTCCCCGGTTGTTGTTCATGGCGTTCCTCACGGCGTTGTGAAGGGGGTCAAGGTCATCGGACACACGCACCCCTGGGGGTGTACGGCGGCGCCGGAGCGTGCCCGTGCCCCCGGGCATGCGGTCCCCTCCATGCCTAGTGCCTCGCCCTCCCGCAGCCGGCCGGACAGATCACAACCGGGTCGTTCCGGAACGAACCCGTGCCGTCGAACGGGTTTCCCAAATCCACTGCGGGACATCTGGCCTCGGCGGCGTGCCACGCCCTCTGGAGGCTCGCCGGACGCCCCCACATCGCGTCCCGCGTCGTTCCGGAACGGCTCCCGGCAGGCGTTCCGGAACGGCCCGCGCGCGGACCGTTGCGGAACGATCCGGAACGATGGAGGCCTGCGCAGAAGCCCGATCGGAAAGATGGGGAGATGACCATGTCGTACCGGGTCGTTCCGGATGCGGCGGCCGCGGGCATGTGGGCTTCAGCGCTCCGCGCAGTGCGAGAGACTTTTGCTTTCCGTTTACCTCAAGGCGCACTCTGTGATTGGCGGTGACCGCCACGATGACTTGGCCGTGCGGTCGACGCTCCCCTGGAGCGGCTCTATGAAGAACTGCGGCGGTTGCGCCGTAAGGCTGGCAATGTCTCCTACGGGTGCATCGCCAAGAAGAACACGCTTGGCCTGAGCAAAACCACCGTGGCGGCCATCTTCACCGGTCAGGGCCGTAAGGGGCCTCCATGCTGGGAGAACGTGGCCAGCGTGTACGACGTCCTGCACGCCGAGCTGCAAAGCACCGGCGTGAGCGCCGACAGCCTCGGCACCAAGCAGGACCTGTATCTGCTCCACCAGCAGGCCGTCGACGCGGCGCAGACCGAGGCCCCGGCGGAGCCGAGGGCCTCGCCCTCCCCGCCGGCGGCCTCCACCCCGGAGGCCTGCACTCCGGAGGCCTCCGGAGACCTCCCGCCCGGCCCGGCGCTCACGATCCCGCCACCCGCGCGCCTTCTCCCGACGCCTGCACCTCGCTCAGCCCCGCACCGGCGATGCCCCTGGACGGGCTGGACACGCTGCCCCAACCCAACGGCCCGGCGGACAAGCCCTGGCCCGCATCGCAGGACATCCCCAGCGGCCCGATGCCGGGCACGGACCAGCCTGCGCCGAACCCGGCCCCTCGTGGAACAGAGGACCTGGCGACGCCCGACCTTGCCCGCCACACCCAGCACCGGCCTGACCCATCTCACCGGCTGGAGGACGACACTCAGCCCGTGGAGAAGGAGGCCGCCCTGGCCCTCATGGGCAGCTCGCCCCCCAGACAGGCCGCAGCAGATCGCATGCGCAGCTGGTTCGGCCCGCGCGGCCCAGAACTTCTCAGCGCCTGCGATGACGATCCGGACGACCAGGACGCTCTGGCGGCCTTCAGGCTCGACATCCTGCTCATCAACAACGACGCCCCCCAAGAAGGCGTTCTGTTCCTCCAGCGCGCCGCCCGCGTGAACAGCAAGCTGAGGCTCACCCTGCCCGACCTCACCGTCCGCGACCGGCTGTGCGGCGCCATCGTCAGCGACGTCTGCCGCGACATCGCCGACGCCTACGGCGCCAGCGGCATGAAGACCAGGGCGAGAAGGTGGAATGCCTACAGTGACACCATCGACACCACCTTCCTGCTCGCCGCCCTGCTCTACCGCCGCACACAGCCCGCCGGCCGCCACGCACGCGACGTCATCCATGACCTGGTCCGCCTTGAAGACAGCGAGATCAAGCAGATCAGCACCATCTACACGTTCAAGCGCGCCGCCGACCCTTCACCCACGACGCCCCCGGGTGGCGCGGCGGCTCCCACCCTGTACCCCTCGTACCCCTTCGACAGCTCTCGGCAGGCCGACCTCTGGGATCAGCTCTTCAGCAATCTCGATTCTGACGACGATTTCTGGAACGACATCACTACTCGCGACGTCAAGACCAAGCGCCGCCTGCCATGGATCCGCCCGGCAACCTGGTAGCCGCCAACGCCACTGCAACCTGGCCGAAACAGGGCCACATCCGGGGACTCGGTTCCACCGTGCAGCAGCTACCTAGAGCCCACCCAGGCGCCGTCTCGCATCCCCACCACAGACGGGGCCAGCGGCCACCACAAGTAAGCCGCGCCCGCGCGGCGGTGACGGCGTGCAGACAGACCTGCGGCAGCGAGAGCCCCAGGCGGTGCTCGGCGACGTGCACACGGCCGACGACGGCCTGGCGGCTGCCGCTGAATCAGGTCTACGACTGCCCTGCCTAGGAGAAACGATGCGTCAGGTGCACCGTCACCTCGTCGCCGACGGCCTTGCCGATGATCTTCCGAAATGGTGCGCGAAGCGGCATCATGTGTGTGCCTCCGCCGACCGGCAGCATGGTTGCTTCATATGCGTGCCCGTCCACAGTGCCTGCCACCTTCACGGCCTTCCCGGTGCCGAAGAAGTCCGCCGAGCCGGGCATCTGCACACATGGCCAACCGCTGTTGGAATCGGCAACGATTGAGGCGGTGAACGTGGCATCGATTTCGCGCGTCGTTCTCCCGGTATCAGCCATGGTGAAGTCCTCCGTCTCGTGTTAGTGCTGGGGTGCCTGGGCCCGTGAGTTCATCTGCGCCGATGGGCCGCCCGGACACTGCCAGCAGCAGCGCCAGGGCGGTGCCGCGCACCTTCGGACCTTCGCCGACGTCAATGCTTGCGTCGGTCACCATCAAACGCAGTCCATGTGCTCGTTCCTTGCCTCCGCCGAGCGCCACACCGGTGCTGAGTTGGTGACGAAGCGCGGCGGCGACGTGCGCGACGGGCCTGTCCAGAAAACGGTGTAACTCGATCTTGAATTAGTTCTATCGAGTGGTCGGGGTCAGACGGCCTTCGAAGGTGATGGCGAAGGCGTTCAGAGCGGCTTTCCAGCGGGTGATCCAGCGTT
>NZ_JBQQBR010000088.1:0-17493 GCF_052245935.1 Nonomuraea sp. 3N208
GCTCCACGACCAGGGCGGCAAGCTCGTCATACGACGGACGCCCATCCCCAGCCTGCACCGAAAGATCATCCCACGAGCAGCACGACGCTCACGCCGTACCCGATCTTGAGCCCTGATGAATGCTTACTAGTATCCTGCTTGCCGGAATTTCTGGTCCACGCGACGGCTGAGATGAGGCTCGTCACCATGACAAGTGGCATACGCTGCCGAAGAATGAGACCTACATTTGCCATGGTTGTCGCATAGGCAATGAAGCCGGGCACGATGAGCAGCAAGAGAAGCAACAGTATTATACGGTTTACATTCCATAGCTTTCGTGCGCCGATTGCCGCACAACAGAGAAGATAATACCAAAAAGCCACCTCGATCTTGCCGAGTTGCAGCTCAAGGCTTCCATCCATCCACAGAAAGGGAGACAGCAACGCATAGAGCAGCTTTGGCACTATTGCGCCCCACGGATTACCGCCGTCATCGAACGACACACCCGACCCGCCACTGGAGTTGGAATCCAGGGCCTGCCGTGCATGAGCGAAATCCAACTGCTCTTGAAGCGGCGTACCCGATAGAATTTCATTGACACCGCCACAAGCCAGTAGCGCAGTTACTCCGAATGCGAATACAACCATTACCCTTGCGAAAGGGAATTTCCGGTTGAGCGTCAGAAATCCAAACATCACCGGCACGGCACACATGAAAACCATATAAAGTCGCACATGCCACAACGCCAGGAACACCAGTCCGATAAGAAACATCTTACAAAAAGCGAAGCGGTGCAGAATCGACAGCGTCAAGTACATGCAGGCAAGTACCAGAAACGCATTTATGCCATCTTTGTACATATCCGATGTGTGCAGGAGGAAGGACGGAAGGAAGGCCGTTATTACGAGGAGGCGGAAAGCTGCACGGGCGTCAGCACCGATCAAGATAGCAGCCTTATACACGATGATGCAGAGCGCAGAGGCGATAAACGCGACCACCGCCGTGCAGGCAAAAGGCGCTTCGCCGCCGCATAGCCACATGATAAATGCGAAAAGGTTGCATGGTAGCGCTACGGAGAACAGGAAGGGAATCTGTTCGGAAGTAACGAACTGCACGCCCTCCAATTCCCAGAGCGCAACGATTTCTGCAGCCCTTTCCTCAAAGGTGAGATGGTCACCGCCATATCCGAGTGCATCTGATCGCGTCAACAGAAGATGGATAAGCAGCCGGGCAACGAAGGCCGCCATCAGTACCGGCAGGACGCGCCCGACCGCATCGGCAGAAAAGCTTGCCCACACCAGCACAACGAGCATTACCGCCACCAAGGTGACGATAAAATACTCCATCGCGTCTCACCTTTCGATCGTCGCCGCGAACCACGCCACCGGAAGGGCCATGCCATACGATCATCCTCGTCGCCGTCCTTGCTTTCTTGGCCGTAGGAAGAATCGTTTGGCCACTCAACGGCAAGCACTCGTAGAGATCGTGGATGTCATTCACGTAAGGGTCGTGTTCATGTCGACCGCGCTGGATACTTTTGCCATAAGGTGATCTTGGGGCGCTGCGCGCGCCCGGTACCAAAGTTCCAGCTGCAGGAGGGTCCAAAGACGGACGCTGTGATCGGCACCCGCGATGTGATGATGGAGCAAATCACGCACCACAGCTGGGCGGAATAGGCCTCTGTGGCGTGCAGTGTCATCAGTCAGGACGTCGAAAGCCAACTCCCGAAGTTCCCCGCGCAGCCATGAGGCAAGTGGCACGCCGAACCCTTGCTTGGGAGATGTCAGTATTTCCTTAGGCAGCCACGGACTGATCGCTCGTTTAAGCAGCAGCTTGGTCTTGCCATTTCGGACCTTGTAGTCGATCGGTAGACCGGCTGCCCATTCCATGAGATGGTGATCCAGAAACGGCGATCGCGCTTCCAGTGAGTTGGCCATCGTCGTGATGTCCACCTTTACGAGCAATTCACCGGGGAGATAGGTGGCAATGTCGACGTCGAGGATGCGGCCGAGATCGGTCTCCGCTCGTGATTGCTGGAAAGCCTCGTCCAATAGGCGGTAGCTGTCCACCTCTACCAGCAGGTCGCGGAGCTCGTCACTATAGATCTCGATCTTCGACTTGGGCGTGAAGGCGGACATTAGACGGGCGTACCGCTGTGACGGGCGTTCCGCGGCGAACTGCATCAGCCACCCGAGCCGCCGGAACAGGGATCCGCTGGTGCTTCGCTCCGCGATGAGGTCGCCAATGCGCCCAGAAATCGCTGCCACGGCGCCGGGCATTTGTGGAATCCATCCGGACTTCCCCATCAGTATGTAGCGCTGGTATCCACCGAAGCTCTCATCCCCACCATCACCGTTGAGGGCGACTGCGACATGCTGCTGTCCCAGGTGTGCGACGTAGAAGCTGGGTATGGCCGAGGAATCGGCGAATGGCTCGTCGAAGTGCCATGCGATGCGCGGCAAGACATCCAGCAAGCGAGAGGTGACCACGAGCTCATGGTGATCGGTGTCATATCGATCAGCGACCATCCGTGCTTTGCGGCGTTCGTCATATTTGCTCTCCTCGAAGCCTATGCAGAAAGTCTTGACCGGCTGAGGGCTCTGCATGGCCATGGCCGCCACCACTGCGGATGAGTCGATTCCACCAGACAGGAATGCTCCGATGGGACGCTCACTCGCCATGCGGATACGCGTCGCCTCCAGGAGCAGCTCGCGCAGCCGTTCCTCCTCCTCCGCCTCATTCGTCACCTGCCGCGGAGTACTGCTCAGTTCCCAGTATCGGCGTACGGTGACTTGACCTCCTTCCCAGATCAGCAGGTGCCCAGGCGGAAGTTTGTTGACTCCCTTGTAGATAGACCAAGGTGCGGGAACATACTGGTAACTGAGGTAGTGGTGCAGCGCGATCGGATCCACATCGCGCCGCAGACGAGGATCCCTCTCCAATGACTTGAGCTCCGAGCCGAACCATATCGAGTCATTATCAGAGCGCCAGTAGAGAGGCTTTTTACCAACCCGATCCCGTGCCAGCAACAGGCGTCCGTGCTTACGGTCCCAGATAGCGAATGCGAACATCCCCCTGAGCTGGTGGACCATGTCGGTGCCGTACTCCTCGTAAAGGTGTACAAGGCATTCGGAGTCCCCTGCACTCTGCAGGCGGTGTCCTCGCGCATCCAGGGCTTTCCGCAGGTCGACAAAGTTGTAAATCTCACCGTTGAAGACGGCGACGACCTGTCCGTCCTCATTGTAGACAGGCTGGTCGCCGGTGGCCAAATCAACGATCGCTAGTCGCCTCATACCGAGTGCCGCATGTTCGTCGAAATGAAAACCCGTCCCGTCAGGCCCCCGGTGCACAATCTCCTCACACATACGGCGCACAAGATCCGGGTCGGGTTGACAAGTTGACACCATTCCCGCTATTCCGCACATATATCCTCCAATAGCAAGTGACACGGCTTCGCATGTTTCCGCGCCAGTGAGCTGATATCGACGTCCTCTGGACAAACGTATGCCCGATTGAAGGCAGACAGCGCGCCGAGAACTCGAAGTGCCGCAAGATCACGCCATGTCGGCACACGCCAGAAAGGGTTTCTTTCTGCCAAGAATCCTTCCAACGCGTTCCGCTAGCCTCGCCGGGAGAGAGGATGCCGGGACCACCTGGTTGGCAGCTGTCCTGCGACAGCAGACGCGTCAGACCGTCACCTAGGCATCGACTTTGACATGGACACCAATATGCGCACAGTAGGCGCTCTGGCCTTAGTCGGTTTACATCGGTTTCTTTGCCGATCCTTAGCATCATCCGGATCGGGACTGTATAGTCTTCTCTTCGGTGTAACTCCTGATCAAGGAGAACGCACCTGATGAGTACTGTGATCCAGGCATCGACGGAATGGACCTGGAGGACGCCGGGGTGGCGCGCAAGAAGCCGGACAACTCGACGGATCGGGATCTGGTGGCGAGGCTGGTCGACCAGGCGCGAGCCGAAGGGTGGAGGTGGTCGGGGAGAACGGGCTGCTGGGCCGGCTGACCAAGCTGGTGCTGGTGTCCGCTCTCGAAGGCAAGATCACCGACCATCTCGGCTACGACAAGCACGAACGCTCCAGCAACGACAGCGGCAACACCCGCAACGACAGCCGGTCCAAGACCGTCGAAGTCGTACGACACCGGCTTGAAATCCGCGCTCCCGGACCGGCAGCAGGGTGAACGTTCGCGTCTTGAGTTGCTCGCGTGCGTCACTGAGGAAGGCCACGACGTCGGCATCGTCGGAGATGAACCTGGGGATGACCCGGTCCACTCCGGCGGTGCGTGCTCCCTGATTGCCCCGCACCCCGTTCCCACGCCATGGTGAGGAAGTCCGGGTGATGGACAAGGTTGAAAAGATCACCGAACCTGCGGCCGGGATCTTCGACCGCCCATCGGTGCAGCTTGGCCTGCATCCGTAGTACCCGCTGCCCGGCTCCCAACGGATCCGGCCACGGTTCACTGGCATTCACTAGCGTCTCCTGCCCTTGCATTACCTCACAGGCTTGATTCCGCTGGGCCCTTCGCCGTGTGCGCGGGCTTTCCCCGGCTCTGACTTCTCCTGGCCCTCCGCCCCATCCCGCGGCTGTCGGCAGACGACATGCCTTCCCGATCAGCCCGCCTGGAGCCCGGGCCAAGAGTGGGAGCCGCAGGATGGTTCCCACGTTCACTGTGAACCGATCGTCGGGTGAGGTGGCCAGCTTTGCCCTTGCGGCATCGTTACGGCTACGCCGCAGTCCTTCACCGTGACCTCCCGGCCGGCAAGACCGATGGTCACGTCCACGGACGTGGTGTATGAATCGATCTTCGCGTGATCCTGTTTTTGCAGGTTAAGCGGTGAGTGTCTGCGGGAGTGGGTCCGGGGCCGGTGTGTCGCTAGAGATCACCCGGATGCGGGCTTTGGCCAGGATGTCCAGGCCGATGTAGCGGCGGGCCTCGACCCATTCGTCGGTCTGCTCGGCCAGCACGGCGCCGATCAGGCGGATGATGGCGGGCCTGTCGGGGAAGATGCCGACCACGTCGGTGCGGCGGCGGATCTCCTTGTTGAGGCGTTCTTGCGGGTTATTGGACCACAGCTGGGACCAGATCTCGCGGGGGAAGGCGGCGAAGGCCAACAGGTCGTCGCGGGCGGCGTCCAGGTGCTCGGCCGCGGCCGGGTGCTTGGCCTCCAGGGTTTGCACGACCCAGGCGTGCTGGGTGCGGACCGAGACGGCGTCGGGCTGGTCGAAGATGGTGCGCACCAGCGTGGCCACGAACGGCTGCGACCGTTTGGCCACGACCGTGAGCAAATTGCGCAGGTAGTGGGCGCGACAGCGCTGCCAGGCGGCGCCGGGCAGGGTGGCGCCGATGGCGGCCACGAGGCCGGCGTGGCAGTCGGAGATGACCAACTGCACGCCGGACAGGCCACGCGCGACGAGGCCGCGCAGGAACGCCAGCCAGCCGGCCCCGTCCTCGGCCGAGGTGACGTCCAGGCCGAGGATCTCGCGGCGGCCGTCGGCATTGACGGCGGTCGCCACCAGGCAGTGGACGTTGATGATCCGCCCGCCCTCACGCACCTTCTGTGTCAGCGCGTCCAGCCACACGAAGGAGTACGGGCCGGCATCCAAAGCGCGGGTGCGGAACGCCTCCACCTGCTCATCGAGCACCTTGGCCATCTGGGACACCTGGCTCTTGGAGATGTGCTTGATCCCGAGCTGCTCGACCAGCTTGTCGACCCGCCGAGTGGAGACTCCCAGCAGATATGACGTGGCGATCACGCTAATCAGCGCCTGCTCGGCCCGCCGTCGACGCTCCAGCAGCCAGTCCGGGAAGTACGAGCCTGCGCGCAGCTTCGGAATGGCCAGTTCGATCGATCCTGCCCGGGTGTCCCACTCCCGGGTGCGGTACCCGTTGCGCCGGTTGGTCCGCTGGTCGCTGCGTTCGCCGTAGCCAGCCCCGCACAGGCTGTCGGCCTCGGCCGACATCAACGCTTCGGCCATGGTCTTCACCATGGATCGCAACAGATCCGGGTCGCCGGTCTCGATCTGCTTCGCCAGCCACTGCTCGGGCGTCACACTGTTGTCCGCGGTCATCGCCTGGTTCCCTTCGAATCTTGATCTTCGCTAATCGAAAGGATCACGCGATGGCCGTCGTCATTTCACGACGCCACGCCTGTGACCAGGTCAAACTCGTACACCACTTCCGTGGACGCAACCAAGACCCCAAGGAGTTCCCCGCCTCGTCATGAGGGGGCGGGTGCGCGCCGCCATCCAGCCCACATCCCCCCGGGTTAGAGCTGGCAGAGGTCTTAAGAGGCTTTGCACCGCTGGTTCCTCGCGTCCACCTTCCCGTCTCGCTTGCCGGAACCCGCGCCATCCGGTAGTCCTGACGCGTCCCGTCGTTGTCGGGGCTGCTGTCCACCCTCCCCGGCGTCTCCCGGATCGGGCTGCCCCCAGCCTCACCGCTTCGCTGCGACGAAACAGCGGCGAGGGTCTTCCACCCTCGCTCGGTCACACGGCGCCTCGTGGCGCTCGGTCTCTCAGATCCACGCGCCCTGGTCCGCCGGGGCCGTACCCCGGTCGTCACCATTACCGGCGAGGGATCCAGGCGTGTCTCGGTCGCCGGGCTGATCTGCCTCAAGCCCGGACAACGAGCCCGCCTGATCTACCGCATGCTCCTCTACCGCGGTCGCCGCGGCGAGCAGAACGCTTCCTCGAGGCGGAGACTACGCCCTCACCCGGCTCATGCGGATGCCGTACCGATCCAGCCTGCTGGACGCCTTCGTCGCACACACCGGCCTGACCGTAACCAAGGGCTCGCTATGAACCCTGACCGTTCAACCTCTGTAGCGCGAAGTTGACGCAAATATGGAAAAACTTCGGGCGCGCCGGAATGGCGGATGGCGGTTGTCGGTGATCTGCTGGAACTGCATCATTCTTCGATATGGCCACGGAGGGCTGGCATGCCGACGGCTGTGAAGAAACTCTATCGGAAGGTTCACGTAGCGAGGCGGCACGGGGCGCAGAACGTGGCGATTGCCTTGACGCAGAAGCTTATACAATTCCCCTTGTTCCTGATGTACAGGGGAGAGAGATGGCACCTCCGGGGTTATCACACTACGAACTACAAGAAGATGGCCGTACATTTGGCCAAAGAAATATCTAGCGATCTGGACGTGGTCGTAGAAGTCGGCTGTGGCCTAGGTGAGATCGTAAATCGGGTAGGCGCGCAGCGGAAGTTCGGGCTCGACATCGATCAGCGAGTCATTTCATGGGCGCGTTTCCTACAGCGGTTCAACCGCTCTGACGTCGAGTTCCATGCCGGAAGCTTTGACACACTCGCGGAGACTGATCTCGAGGTCATCGATCTGCTGATCACTACGGGCTGGTTCCATTACATGTCGGACGAGTGGATCGATACCCAGATCCGCAAGCTGCTCGAGGCCAAGCACGTCAGATACATCATGGTCGACGAGTTCCCTTATCAACGAGGCAGGATCCAACGTATCTTCGACACCATCGCGACGCGGGTGGAGCAGCGCCACGACTGGCAGGACGATAAGATCTTGTTTCTGTACCGCTGTAAAGGACGAGGTGCATGAGCCTCCTCCTGCATCGTCGCCATCTAAACCCCTGACCTGATTTGTCGCTGAGTAGGCCCCGGGCGCGGTGCCGGGATTGCTCCCGGTCCGTTTCCCGAGGCCTCTCTCGCCGATCCCACTGTGCGCCTTTCAGCGCAACGAGCTCCACGGTCTCTGCCTTTCAGGCGATCTCGGAGACCCAGAGGTTGGGGATCGTGTTGCTGCGGTAGCGATACCAGGTATCGGAACAGCGCTGATCTACCGCAACTTGATCTTGTCTGCTGTCCTGGCTTGGCTAAATTCAAGATCGAATTCTTTGAGGGAGTGCGTTCCTCGATTGTCACGCCACGGTGGACGCGTTCTCGAACTGTATCGGGGTGAGCATACCCAGGTTGTATGTCGTCGTTGCCGATCGTGCCAGATCTCTAGGTAGTCGAAGATCACGGCCGTCACCGGCCACTGCCGCAGCCACCCCGCCCGACGACCTTCAGCTACGCGGTTTCATAACATGAGAACACTTTGGCCCTTACGGTGTAGTTGAGACAAAAATCCGCCTTAATCAATGGCCGCCTCTACGGATTCAGCCTGTGTAGCTGTTGGTGGCAACATACCACTGGGGGCGTACCCGTGGGCTCACAGTTGTTCGGCGTGTCATGTGGAAATTAGTACTCACATATCATACCATCCCTACTGTAGCCTCGGTGATAATAAACAAAACTGTTCGTGCGCGCGTATTCGTGGATATTTTGGCCATCGCGCAGCATGAAGTGCCACTTAGCCTGCTTTACGAGTAATATAGATTGGCAAATGATGAGCAACTCGATAGAAGCGATAAATAATGATCGTTTTTCTTTTGGCGACAATTGGCTGAGCTTTCTCAAGACGGTGGACGACAAGTGTATCGAGCGTGCCATGGGATCCCTGATCGCTGCGCTCGGGGTGGAGACCCTAAGGGGGCGCACCTTCCTAGATCTCGGCTGTGGAAGTGGCCTCTTCTCGCTAGCCGCACACCGTCTCGGAGCGAAGGTCCGCTCGTTCGACTACGATCCGGCTTCCGTCGCGGCCTGCGTGGAGCTACGCCGCAGGTACGCACAGGACGGTGATTGGACGGTGGAGCAAGGATCGATTCTCGACGAGACTTACGTCCGGAGCCTAGGAGTCTACGACGTTGTCTATGCCTGGGGCGTCTTGCACCACACGGGCGCCATGTGGCGCGCGCTCGAGGCGGCAACTTCCCTTGTTGCACCGAAAGGGTCGTTGTACACGGCAATATATAACGATCAAGGCCCAGTCAGCCGTTTGTGGTGGCTAGTCAAGCGCCGGTATGTTCGTTCTGGTGCACTAACGCGGTGGATGCTCGTCCTAGCCGGTGGAACGTACTTCTCATTTCGGACCGCAGCGGGCGCCCTGCTGCGGGCAGCAGATCTGTGCCCGCCTCGCGACCACATTCGGCAGCGAGGCATGTCGGCATGGCACGATGTGGTCGACTGGATTGGCGGGTTCCCCTTTGAGGTAGCCGCACCTGAGAAGGTTTTCGAGTTCCTCCGGGAGCGCGGTTTCGAATTGCGCTATCTCAGAACATGTAAGGGTCGTCACGGCTGTAACGAGTATGTGTTCGTCTCACCCCGTCCATGAGCCTGTATGAATCGCCCCAGGTTAGGTGGAAAGGTTCGTCCGCACTGAATGTTTTTCATCCTTCGGCGGCCTGCCCGATGCGGTGGTTTGAAGAACGGCGATGGCCTTGCAGAGGTGGCCGGCCTTGGAAGGGCTGCAGCGTAGCTTGCGGAGGATCTTCCAGCTCTCCAGCTGGGCGTTTGCGCGTTCGCCGGGTCCGCGAAGCCTGGCGTGGGAGCGGTTGGCCTGCTTCTGAGACTCGGGCTTGCTCTTGCCTTTGTACGGAGTGAGGACCGGGCCTCAGCTCTTTGTTAGGCCTTGTCGGCGAGGGTGATGATGCCGGCCTTGTCCAGCGCGCGCAGGATGCCCCAGATGCGGGCGGTGCTAAGGTCGTGGGTCTTGATGGGCAGTGCGCCGGAGGTCCACAGGATCGTTCCGGCCGGTGAGGCGATGAGCTGGATGTTCATGCCGTGCATGCGGTGCTCGCCGGAGAAGTACGGCCGGTCGGCGGCGATGCGATCGATGTGGATGAGCGTGGAGTCCAGCACCAGGTAGTGCAGCCCGTCGCGTTGGGTCTTGGCCAGTTCCGCGGTCTGGCAGAAGGGGCCGGTGAAAGTCGCGATGGTGAGCTGACCCAACTCGGCCTCGGCGTCGGCCGTGGTGCTATCGGTGCTGTCGGGCAGTGGAATGCCCTGCTCATCACGTCGATGGGCTCGTTTGGGGATGTTGATTTCGAAATACGTGCTGGTTGTGTCTAAAACAGAACGTTGTAGCAGACATCGTCGCTGCACCCCTGCTGGCGGTCGATGTGCGCCGGGCGGCCTCCCCACACGAGGCCGCAAGCTTCGAGTTGGGATCCAACGCCAGATTGGGCACTAGCGCGAACAACACCTACTTGGTGTACGGACAGTCCCGAGTGCGGTCCAGCATCCGCTTCTATGAACATTTGGGCTGGTCGACCTCGAGCGTGATTGTGATTGACCCCAGGTGTCGGCGTACAGGTACCGGTGCAGAGCCAGGTACGCCTGGACGTCAATACGTACCTGTCTCTGCAGCAGAACCCGTACGCCGACACCAGGTATTCAAGCGGCTGGATGGTAGTGGCCTGAATCAAGAGAAAAGGTGCCCCTGAGCTGCAATGCCGGCGAGTCAAGGCATTTGCGCAGGTAGCGAGTGCTTTCGCTGGTGTTGGGCGTAGCTGGCCTGGCGCGGATCGTCGCGATTTGGTGACGGATAGTGCGTTGGCTCGCCTGAGCAACGAAGCCCTCGATGGGACAGTGGTCGACCAAGATCGCTTTATTGTCCTTCCGAGGAGCTTCGTTGCTCGCTCAGTTTGTCACGCCCAGATCATCCGTAGAGGAGGCTCCGGATCGGCCGATGTGCTCAGTCGGGCTCGGGGTCCTGACCGATGAAATCCCGCCGGAGTTCGTCGATGAGGTTGTCGAGCTGTCGGGTTGTCGCGAGAAGCGGCATCGGCTGCTGCCCGCGCGGGCGGTGGTGTACTTCGTTTTGGGGTTATGCCTGTTCAGCGGCGCCGACAGCGCGGCACCGCCGGGATACCGGTCGGTGATGAGGTGGCTCACCAACGGCCTACGGCATCTGCATGGGCTGGCGTTGCCGACCAGTTCGGCACTGACCAAGGCCAGGCAGCGGCTCGGGTCCAAGCCCCTTGAGCTGCTGTTCGATCTGCGGCGCGGGCCACTGGCCGGCCCGGGCACGAAGGGCGCTTTGGCGTTCGGGCTCCGTCTGGTCGCTTGGGACGGCACCGGCCTGGATGCGGCCGACACTCCAGAGAACGCGGCCGAGTTCGGGGTCACACAGGGCGGAAATCCACAGGTTCGGCTGCTGGCGCTGATCGAATGCGGCACCCACGCGCTGATCGATGCCGCCTTTGACGGTGTCACCAAGGCCAGCGAGCACAAGCTCGCGCGCAGGCGCCTGCACGCGCTTAACGCGGGCATGCTCCTGCTCGCCGACCGGAACTTCGCCGGCCACGAACTGTGGGGCATGGTCACCGCGACCGGATCCGACATGCTGTGGCGGATCAAGAAGAACCTGGTGTTCCCCGCGGTCGAGATCCTGCCGGACGGTTCGTTTCTGTCCATCATGCCCACCCCGGCCGAGAACCTGCGGCACGGCATCGCACGAGCCCGCGGCCGCAGCCTTGGACGGACACCGCACGGCCACCTCGTCCGGATCATCGAATACACCGTCACGATCAAGACAGCGGACGGCCGCACGAGGACCGAACCGTTCCGCCTCGTCACCACCCTTCTCGATCACGAACAAGCGCCCGCAGCCGAGATCGCAGCCGTCTATCACGAGCGCTGGGAGATCGAGAACGGGTATGGCGAACTCAAGACCCCGACTCCGCGGAGCGGCGTTCATCCTGCGCTCCAAGCTTCCCGAACTCGTCTGCCAGGAACTGTTCGCGCTGCTCGCCGTCTACCAAGCGCTGTGCACGCTGAAGTGCGAAGCGGCCCTGGCCATCGGCATCGACCCGGACCGCGTTTCCTTCACTGTGACGGTCCGCGTCGCTCGCGACCACGCGGTCAGTGCATCAGCAGAACCCGCCCAAGCCCGCCGCAACGCTGTCCGCGACATTCTCGACGACCTGCTTCCACGTCGTCGCGACCGTCAGTGCGAGCGCGTCAAGAAGCCAGCCAAGAACACCTTCCCGACCAAGAAGCGTGACACTGCGCAACCGGCCACCAAGGCCAACTACAAGATCAAAATCTTAAGAAAGGCACCTTCAGAAGCGCAAATGCCTAAACTCACCGGCATTGCCCTGAGCTGCAAGGATTCGGGTGTCGAAGCCATATCCGCTGCAGAAGCAGGTGCACCTTTCTGTGAGTGAGCGTACAGGGTGGGACCGGCGGTTGTCTGTCACCGCTGATGGAAAAGGGCTGGTCGGACATGTGGGCGCGGTGCTGCTGCACAAGATCGCCGACCGGGTGGGGCTGATCGAGGCTCTGGACGCACTGTGGTCGGCAGGGCAGAACCTGATCTCGCGCGATCGCGCGCACGTGCTGGTCAGCCTGGCCACGGCGATCGTCTGCGGTGCGCGCAGCCTGTCGGAGGCCGAGCGACTGCAAGCCCATCAGGCGGCGTTGTTCGGGGTCGTGCCGTCGGACTCCACCACCCGCCGCACGCTGGCCGGCCTGGACGAGGCGATGCTCGCACGCATCGCCAAGGCCAGGGCGAGAGTACGACGCCGGGTGTGGGGGTTGCTGCACCTGCGCCCGAGCGGCTTTCCCTGGCTGATGGTGGCGGGCAAACGGCTGACCGGGTGGATCGTTCCCTGGCTTGCGCTCGCGCCATTCATCCGTCGTGCGGAGCATTCTCTCAATTACATTCATGGAGGCGTATTAGGAACGCGGAAGCCAGTGCAGTAATCTAATGTCCCCCTGGTATCTCGTAGATGGCATAGTCGCCCTCGTGGAACCGAAGGCGCGCGAAGTCTCCAATCCTGGAACTCGGACGCGGTCGCTCGACAAAGAGCCAATGCACGCCGTAACGTTGTCGCAGGCGTTGAAGTACCGCCGCCGACGGTGCATTAATGGCTTGGTCGTTCATCTGGAGCCGTTCGTTATCCCAAAACGGTAGGCGCAGCAGCGATTGGCCGGGTCGCCAACGGTCATGATTTGTTGGAGTATATGCCCATCCTTCGACAAGGACGCGCCTTTCGGTCAGCGCGGAAATCCAGAAATGGATGCTATCGCATGGGCTCGGGTACCCCAAGCGGCAATGCGCGTTCGTGGCGATCAAGTCATTCGGTTGCGAGTGGGCGCGAAGCCATCGTCCGGCAGCGAGTGAACCCTGAGGAACCTGTGCTAGCGTCGGAGAAGATACCCCTTGTGAAGCGTTGCCGGCCCTATTGTCGTCGCTGAGGAGAAGGATACGAGCATGCCATGCGCTGGGAATTCCCATAGCGGCGATCATGGTGATCACAAGCGCCCAGACTCGACGGACTCGCCGTGCCACGATTGCAGCTATAACGGCTGTCAGGGTGACAGCCAGCAAGATAATGTACGGCCGATACAGAAAACTGTCGCTTTGACTGGACATCAGCGGAAGCTCCACGCCCGACAGTACCCGAATCAGGTGGGCTATCAACACTCCGACAGCGACCATAGAAACAAGGGCCCAGCGCGGTGTCTGTTCTCGCCGTACAATCACAGCGAACCCGTAGGCTGCGAGAATCGCCAGGTAGGGGTAAACCCCTTGAAGAAAGTATCCCTGGCTCAGCCCAGGGTGCCCTAGGAGCATTATCCCGCCGAAACCAGCTGCGGATATGCCGGCTATGAGCGCCACCGCAGGCTGCATGAGTAGGCGAGGCCTGCTCAACAAGCCGAGGATTCCTGACCATGTCACGATCCAGCATGCCAGGTAAACCATGGCCATGCCCACAAGCGAATACAGCGGTGGCTCTCCGCTGCCGGCCCTGGTTACCTCTTCCCAAGTCCTGCGCATAAGCGAGAGAGGTTCGAGTGTCATACCTTGCTTTGCGCCGCCGAACAATACGAACTGCGCATAGCTGAGGCACGCTGTGGTCATAGCCAACGCAGCAAGTGTGGACCAAGGAACTCGGCGATGGCCGATCACCTTCACTGCTGCCACTGACACCAAACCAGCGATAAGGAGAGGCAAATAGGTGGCTTTAGCGCCCATGACCCCAATAAGGAAGATGCCGAGCAGGAGCCAGCAGCCGACACTGCGGGACCGCTTCACCAGAAGATCAGTCAGGAGCATGACGACCGGCACGAACAGCAGGGCACCGAAGGTCTGAGTAGGACCTGTAAAGGGAGTGTGTTGAACACCGGTCCAAAGCAGCAGCCCGTTGACGTTCGGGTGCAAGCTCGGTATCGCCACGAAGACGGTGCCTATGATAGCCAGCAACGCCCCTACCCTAGATCCAGTCATTCGATGGGCGACCATGCCCACCAAGACAACGAACGCCGACAGCATGGGCAGGAGGGCAAGCCGGAACAGCAGGACGAGCGGTTCCACTCCGGTTAGCCAACTGGATGCCGCGAAATGCGCGTACACGAACCAGTGGTAGAGCAGAGGTTCGCCGGCGACCATGGGCACCGAGGGCGGCATGTGGTGCCTTAGTTCGCCTATCAGGGCGAGATGGTACGGCATCTCATAGTGTGACGTGCCGAGCCCTGGCCAGGTGAGCGCATTGGTCCTGAAGAACGTAAAGGCGCTCCAGCAGACTAGATAGACGACGATCATGGCGAGCGACCATGACCACCAGAGAGGGGCATCCCGGCGGGACGCCCTCTTCCAGTGCCTCCGAAGCCGGGGCACCATCAGGAAAAGTGCATACGTAGTGATTGGCCAAGCTATGACGAGAAGCGGCACCCCGCTGGACCGGGCGGCGATGTAGGCGATCACCTCGATGACGTAGCCGAGCGCCACTCCGAGCGCGAGTTCCTCCACCACCGTCCGCGCTTCGCCGTACAGCCAGCGGAGTAGAAGCAGTCCCGGAAGAGTCACCCCCAGCATGAGATATGCGCCGAACAACACTATGTCACGCATAGGGACGCCGTAAACACTCAGTATGGCTATAACCACGGCAGTCGAGAAGATTGCCGGCAGCCACCGCAACGCCCGGCGAGGGCGCCTAGAAGCTTGCATGCGATCTACAGGTACGAGCCTGGCGAGGGTAGCACTATTCACAGAGCTAGTCATATCCATGCAGAAAAGCATGATGGACCGCAACTCGCAGACAGATACGAACTCCTGCAAATAGCGCAATCTTTGCCATTTGTTTATGCTGGTAATGATCGGACCCAACCTGGAGCTGATGGCCACCTCCTTTCAGGCTCAGGACTTCGGCGTGATGGACAAGGCGATCTCTACGGCGGTGGCCACGACGTCGACGCCGAACACCTCGCCGCAGTGCCCGAACGGCTTACTGCTGGTCACGATCAGTGATGCGTGCTCGTAGCAACTGCCGACCAGTTGGAACAGAACCTCGGCGAGGTATCGGCAAATTTTCGAACCAGGCAGCAAGCTCGACTTTCGCTCTTAGATCGCTTAATGCTGGAGGTTTTGCGGTGACTTGCATGTCTTGCAAAGTTGCTGGCGATAGGTCTAGAAACTCCGGAAGTGCCGGGGATGCGGGTATCGGGCGTATGAAACGAAACGGGGAGCATTGCGCGGTTGACACCCTCGGATCTCGGAGAGACGCCGATGCTCCCCGCGTGCGACTGTAGCGTTACCGCCGTCGTGGTGGCCCTGTCGGCCCCTGTTGCCGAACTCTGATCCAGTTCCCAGGGCGAGTTCGAGGCGAACGAGGTGGCGCCCATCGTTGGGCGGTGAGGACACGACACGCCAGAGGTAGCGCTGAAATGGGCGATATGAGGACACCATGCGCTTACAGTCAGTCATATCTCATCTCGAAGTGACGGAGGTCCGGATATGAGAGAGAAACTCGTGGTCGTCGGTCAAGGCTACGTTGGGCTGCCGCTGGCGATGCGTGGGGTCGAGGCAGGGTTCGACGTCGTGGGAATCGACGTAGATGAGTGGCGCGTCAAGCGGTTGAACGCCGGCGAGTCCTACGTCGAGGACATCGTTGACGACCAGGTGAAGGCTGCTCTGCGCTGGGGCCGTTACATGGCCAGCACCGACTACGCCGCCGCCAAAGACTTCGACATCTGCCTCATCACTGTTCCCACTCCTTTGTGCGAGGGAGCTCCGGATCTGCGTCATATCGCCTCGGCCGGCCGTTCCATCGCGCCGCTGATCCAGAGAGGATCCACCGTGGTTCTGGAGTCCACCACATACCCCGGCACCACCGAGGAGTATCTTCTCCCGATCCTGGAGAAGGGCTCTGGATTGCGCGCGCCCGATGGCTTCTATCTCGGGTACAGCCCGGAGCGCATCGACCCGGGCAACTCACGGTGGCGACTGGAGAACACGCCGAAGGTCGTGTCGGGCATCGACGAATATTCACTCAAGAAGATCGAGGCGTTCTACGGGCAGATCGTCCGAGACGTCGTTCCTGTCTCGTCTCCTCAGGTGGCCGAACTTTGCAAGCTCCTGGAGAACACCTTCCGGCACGTCAACATCGCATTGGTGAATGAGCTGTCCATTTTCGCGCAGCAGCTCGGCATCGACGCCTGGGAGGCGATCGACGCCGCCTCCACCAAACCATTCGGTTTCATGCGCTTCACGCCAGGCCCCGGCGTCGGCGGGCACTGCTTGCCGATCGACCCGTCGTACCTATCGTGGGCGGTCAAGCGCGGTCTGGGACACAACTTCCGGTTCGTCGAGTTGGCCAACGACATCAACAGGGGCATGCCAGAACATGTCATACGGCGACTCGCCCTGGCGCTGAATAGGCGTGCCAAGCCGATCAAGGGCAGCCGACTGGTCCTGCTCGGACTCGCCTACAAGAAGAACGCAGGAGACTGCCGCGAGTCCCCCGCGATCGAAGTGGCCAGGTCTCTCTGTAGGCTCGGCGCCCGCGTACGAGCCGCCGACCCATACGCGAAAGGCTTCTTGGCCCCGCCTAGCATCGAGATCATCGAAGCAAGCCGCCAGGAATTTGAGCAGGCTGACGCTGTCGTCATCCTCACCGACCACGACTGCTTCGACTACGAGCTGGCCGAGCAGGTGAGCCCTTTCATCTTCGACACGCGCAACCGCTGCCGGGGGCCTAACGTCGAACGGCTCTGACGCCAATCGCTGCAAATCTGGTCTAAGCCTAAATACACCCACATGATCTGTTCTGGTCATTTTCCGCTCCTATTCCTGACTCCATCGCTGATCTTGTGACATAGAAACCGCTCGTTGGTTGATCACGCTCGGGCGTGCCCTGAAGATCTTCTCCCGCACCCGCCCGGGATTTCGTGAACGCCGTCGAGCAATCGCGGACGTGGTCACGCTGCACACTCGGGTTCGAGCGAAGGCAGGAAATTGTTAGCACTGTGAGCAGATGTCTGTCGGGTGCACGCAGGTACGTACGTCGACTGGCAGACGTCACGCTCGGCGGATCCAGGCGCTGGCTCGCTTTGACGGTGCTCACTCAAAGTGCGTCAGGGGAGTGCACGGTGGTGACATTCGCCGAACAGGTGGAGCGGGTTCAGCAGCCTGCACGCCCGGTTCACACCACTGCTCCGCGCCCCGCTGACCGCGGTCGCGATCTCGATGGCGGCGTGCGCACGTGCCCGGCTGGACTCGCCTCTTTAGTTACGCCTGGACAAGGACACCTTGCTACGACTGGTCCGCGCGGCGCCGGAACCGTGGATAGAGGCGGTGCGAGTGGTGGCGGTGGACGCCTTCGCGCTGCGCAAATGCGCCAGCCATGTCGTC
>NZ_JBQQBR010000089.1:0-16824 GCF_052245935.1 Nonomuraea sp. 3N208
GCCCGCCCACCCCGTCGTGGGGGCGGATGCTGCAGGAGTCGCAGGAGCTGTTGTTCTCCACCCCGCGCCTGGCGCTCTGGCCCGGGTTCGCGATCGCCCTCGCGGTGCTCGGCTTCAACCTCCTCGGCGACGGGCTGCGCGACTACCTCGACCCCAAGCTCAGGAGGATCCGTGCTGAAGGTTGAGGGACTCTCCGTGCGGGCGGACGCGGTCGAGCTCGTGCGCGACGTGTCGTTCGAGATCGGGCCCGGCGAGCGGGTCGGGCTCATCGGCGAGTCAGGATCCGGCAAGTCGCTGACCGCGCTGTCGCTCATGGGGCTGCTCCCCGAGGGCGTCGCGGCCTCAGGGCGGGCCGCGCTGGACGGCCGCGACCTGGTCGGCGTGCCCGAGAAGCGGCTGAAGCGGCTGCGCGGCCGGGACCTGTCCATGGTCTTCCAGGAGCCGATGACCGCGCTCAATCCGCTCATGCGGATCGGCGCCCAGGTCGCCGAGGTCATGACCTTGCACGGCACCCCACGCCCGCAGGCCTACGCCCGGGCGTACGAACTGCTCGAACGGGTCCGCCTGCCCGAACCCCGGCAGATCGCGCGCGCGTACCCGCACCAGCTGTCCGGCGGTCAGCGGCAGCGTGTCATGCTCGCCATCGCCCTGGCCAACGAGCCTCAGCTGCTCATCTGCGACGAGCCCACCACCGCGCTCGACGTCACCGTGCAGAAGCAGATGCTCGACCTGATCGCCGAGGTCGCGCCCGCGCTGCTGTTCATCACCCACGACCTCGCCGTCGTCGCCTCGGTCTGCGAGCGGGTCCTGGTCATGTACGGCGGGCGCGTCGTCGAGAGCGGCCCCATCCGCGAGGTCTTCACCCGGCCCCGCCACCGCTACACCGAGGGCTTGCTGGCCGCCTCGAAGCTCACCCCGCGCGGCACCCGCCTGCCCACCATCCAGGGCAGCGTCCCGGCGGCCGGGCACTTCCCCGGCGGCTGCGTGTTCGGGAACCGCTGCCCGCACGTCACCCCCGACTGTGAGACGGCACCGGCGCTGACAGGAGACGGCCATGCCCACGCATGCTGGCACCCCGCTGATTGACGCTCGCAACCTGACCCGCGTCTACCGCCGCCCCCGCACCTCGCTCACCAAGCCCGGTGCCGCCGTGCACGCGCTGAACGACGTGTCGCTGACCATCGGCAGGGGCGAGCGGTACGGCATCGTCGGCGAGTCCGGCTCCGGCAAGTCCACCCTGCTGCGCCTGCTCTGCGCGCTCGACCAGCCCACCAGCGGCACCATCACGTTCGACGGCCGGGAGATCACCGGCCGGCCCGAGCGGAGCCTGCGGTTCCTGCGCGAGAACCTCCAGATCGTCTTCCAGGACCCGATGAGCTCGCTCGACCCCCGCATGCGGGTGCGCGACCTCGTCGCCGAGCCGCTCGTCGCCCTCGGCCTGCCCGTCGGCAACCGGGTCGCCGAACTGCTCGACGAGGTCGGCCTGCCGGCGGCCGCCGCCGACCGCTACCCGCACCAGTTCTCCGGTGGGCAGCGGCAACGCATCGCCATCGCCCGCGCGCTCGCGCCCCGCCCGGCGGTGCTCGTCGCCGACGAACCCGTCAGCGCTCTGGACGTTTCCGTCCGCGGGCAGATACTCAACCTGCTGGCCGACCTCGTCGACGAGCTCGGGCTCACGCTCGTGTTCGTCTCGCACGACCTGTCCGTGGTCAGGCACGTGTGCGAGACGGTCGCGGTCATGAGCCAGGGCGAGATCGTCGAGACCGGGCCCGTGGACGACGTGTGGGCGGCGCCCGCCCACCCCTACACGCGTACGTTGCTGCAGGCCGTACCGACTCTGGAGGGATTGCTTTGATCGACGTCGATGCCGATGGAGTGGTGGCGTTCACCCAGGCGCTGGTGCGCATCCCCAGCACCAACGACCCCGGACGGCGCGAGCAGGAGGCCGCCGAGCTCGTGGCGGCCCGCATGCGGGAGTGGGGCTGGGAGCCCACCGTGTACGAGGTGGCGCCCGGCCGGCCCAACGTGGTCGCCGTCGTCGAGGGCGGCGGCGGTGACGGGCCGACGCTGATGTTCGAGGGCCACACGGACGTGGTCACCGAAGGCGACCTGTCGACGTGGACGGTGGACCCGTTCGGCGGGGAGATCCGCGACGGCCGGCTGTGGGGACGCGGCAGCGCCGACATGAAATCCGGCCTGGCCGCCACCCTGTACGCCACCCGCGCCCTGCAACTGGCCGGGCCGTTCCCCGGGCGGATCAAGGTGTGCGCGCTGGCCGACGAGGAAGGCCTCATGATCGGCGCGCACCACTTCGTCTCCGAAGGGCTGGCGGCCGGCGTGGACGGCGCGATCGTGGCCGAGCCCGAGGCGGGCGAGATCTGCGCGGTCGCCAAGGGCGCGCTACGGCTGCGCGTGGACCTCGCAGGCAAGATGGCGCACGGCGCGATGCCGCAGCACGGCCGCAACCCCATCCAGGCGATCGGCCCGCTGCTGGTCGGGCTGCGGGCGCTGCAGGAGGAGCTGCAGGGCCGGCATCCGGTGCACGAGCACCTCGGCGAGGTGTACGTGACGCCGACCGTGCTCCAGGCCGGCTCCGAGGAGCAGGTCAACGTCATCCCCGCGACGGCGTCGGTGTTCGTGGACGTGCGGACGATCCCAGGTGTGGAGCACAAGGAGATCGCCGACCAGGTGGCCGCCCTGGCCTCCTGCGACGGGATCGGGGCCGAGGTGTCGGTGCTGGTGGACCGGCCGCCGGTGGACGTGCCCGTGTCCGACCCCGTGGTGGCCGCGCTGGCCGCCGCCCACCGCACCGTCACCGGTGAGGAGCCCGTTTACGGCGGGGTGCCCGGATCGACCGACGGGACCGTGCTGACGCACTGGGGCGGGATCCCGTCCGTCGTGTACGGGCCCGGCGGGAAGTGGATCGCGCACCAGGCGGACGAGTACGTGGAGGTTGAGGAGATCGTCCGGTGCACCCGGGTGTTCGCCGAGGCCGCCCGCCGCTTCCTGACCGGTGACCTGTGATGCGGCCTGGTCCTACTAATTCGCTGGTGGACGTGGCGGGACTGCGTGTAGGCCACGCCCACCGAGTGGGGGGCGGCTACCGTACCGGCACCACCGTGGTCCTGGCCCCCGCCGAGGGCGCCGTGGCGGGAGTGGACGTGCGCGGGGCCGCGCCGGGGACGCGGGAGACCGAGCTGCTCGACCCGCGCAACCTGGTCGAACGCGTGCACGCCGTGGTGCTGACGGGCGGGAGCGCGTACGGGCTGGCGGCGGCTTGCGGGGTGGTGGAACGGCTGGCGGACGCGGGCATCGGCTACCCGGTGAGCGGCGGCGTGGTGCCGATCGTCCCGGCGGCCGTCATCTTCGACCTCGGCCGCGGCGGCGCCTTCCGCGCCGTCCCCGACGCCTTGCTCGGCACCGCCGCCCACGACGCCGCCACCCACGCCTCTCCCTCCCAAGGGACCGCAACCCCGGTCGCGTTGGGCGGCGGCCCCGGCACCTCCTCCTCCGGAGGGACCGCAACCCCGGTCAGTGGGGAAGCCGCGGCGCGCCCCACAGCCGTACCCGCCCTCGGGACGGCACCCCCGACGGCGAGCGGGTCGATCGGTGCAGGGACCGGGGCGATGGCGGGCGGCCTGGCCGGAGGGGTCGGCACGGCCAGCGTCATACTCCCCGACGGCACCACCGTCGCCGCCCTGGCGGTCGCCAACCCCGTCGGCTCCGTCCTGGATCCCGCCGACGGCACCTTGGCCGGCACCCGGTACGGGCTCCCCGGTGAGTTCGACCACCTCCGCCCCCCGGCCCCGCACGACGTCCAGGCCTGGAACCCCCGGAAAGCACCGTCCTTCAACACCACCATCGGCGTGGTGGCCACCGACCGCACTCTCACCAAGGCCCAGTGCGGCAAACTAGCCGCGGTGGCCCACGACGGCCTGGCCAGGGCCATCCGACCGGCCCACACCATGACCGACGGCGACACGATCTTCGCCATGGCCACGTGCGCCGCCCCCGCTCCCGCCCAGGACGAGTTCCAGGACATGCTGGCGGCCGCGGCGGACGTCTTCAGCCGCGCCGTCGCCCACGCCGTCCTCGCCGCGACCGGCCGCGAGGGCGCGCCCGCGTACCTCGACGTGTTCCCGAGCGCAGCAGCCACCACAGGGGGAATCTCATGACCACCGACACCACCTGGCCGGACGGCCTGCCCATCGGCGACGGGTGGGTGCAAACCGGCCGAACCTCGGACGTGATCTTCCCGTACGACGGCTCTGTCGTGGCCGCGGCCCCCCTGGGCACTCCCGCCCACGCCGCCCGAGCCGTCGAGGAGGCCCTGGCCGTCGCCCCCGCCATGGCCTCCCTCCCCTCGCACGCCCGCCGCGCCGCCCTCATGAAGGCCCACGACGCCCTCGAAGCCGACCGCGACGCGTTCGAACGCCTGCTCGTCATGGAGACCGGCAAGCCGCTGGTGGACTGCAAGGTCGAGGTGGCCAGGACGCTTCTCACGCTCGCCACCGCTGCCGAGGAAGTCGCCAGGCTGCACGGCGAGACCGTGCCGCTCGACCTCCTGCCGTCCGGAGAGGGCCTGATCGGCTTCTGGACGCGCCGCCCCATCGGCGTCGTCGTCGGCATCACGGGCTTCAACTACCCGCTGCTCCTCGCCGCCCACAAGATCGCCCCCGCGGTGGCGGCCGGCTGCCCCGTGATCGTCAAGCCCGCCCCGGCCACCCCGCTGGCCACGCTCTGGCTGGTCCACCTCCTCCGCTCCACCGGCGCCCTGCCCGCCGCGGCCGTGCAGCTGGTCACCGGCGACGTCGAGGTCGGCCGCACGCTCGTGGAGGACCGGCGGATCGGCGCGGTCTCGTTCACCGGCTCGGCAGCCGCCGGCCACGCCATCGCCCGAGGCGCGGCCCCCACCAAGGTCCTGCTGGAGCTCGGCTCGAACGCCGCGCTCATCGTGGCCGCCGACGCCGACCTCGAGGCCGCCGCCGACGCGGTCGTCCGTGGCGGCTACTACGCCTCCGGCCAGGCGTGCATCTCGGTCCAGCGGGTTCTGGTGGAGGAGCCGGTACGCGAGGAGTTCCTATCCCTGCTGGCCGACCGCGTCAAGACCGTCGCGGTCGGCGACCCGCGCCTGCTCGAGACCCGGGTGGCCCCGCTCATCGACGAGGCCGCGACGGACCGGGTCCTGGAGTGGATCGCCGCCTCCGGGGCCGAGCCGATCACGGGCGGGGTCCGCGACGGCCGGACCATCGCGCCGACCGTGCTCGCCGGCGTCCCCGACGGGGCCGCCGCCTGGGACGAGGAGATCTTCGGCCCCGTGGTGTGCGTACGCGCGGTGCCCAACCTGGAGGCCGCGTTCACGGCGGTCAACGCCTCGCGGTACGGCCTGCACGCGGCGGTCTTCACCCGGTCGCTGGCCACGGCGTTCGCGGCGATCGAGCGCCTCGAGGCCGGGGGAGTGGTGGTCAACGACGTGCCGGGATTCCGGGCCGACAACATGCCGTACGGCGGCGTCAAGGACTCCGGCATCGGCCGGGAAGGGCCGCGCTTCGCCATCGAGGAGTTCACCGTCACCAGGATGGCCATCATCCGGCCTAGCGTCTCGGGCCGGCCCTCTTCGAGAGACCTCCTCTCCGATGGACCTCCGCCGAATTGCGGAGGGTGGCGACGGAGCGCAGGCCGACCGTGGTGACGTGCGCAAACAGGGCTAGCCGAGCAGCCCGGGCGTGTGCTCCTTCAGCACCTCGATGAAGGCCGTCGCGGGTCGGCTCTGGTAGCCGCGCCGCCTGCGGACGACGACCACGGGCAGGCCCGCGTCCATGTTCGCGACCTCGATCGCCCGCAGGCTGCCGATGCGCAACTCCTCCCGGACACTGCTGATGGGCATTAGGGTGACGCCGAAACCTGCCTCCACCAGTCTCTTCTGCGCGGTGAGGCTGTCGATTCTGGTGATCGGGGATTCCGTCAGCCCGGACGTCGTCAACTGGCGTTCGAGTAGGTGGCCGAAGGAATCGGGCTGGCCCCGCTCGGGGGAGAAGCCGAGCCACCGCTCCTTCCGCAGCGCTCGCAGGTCCGGCACGCTGGAGGCGGTGACCGGGTGCGACGCGGGCACCACGACCAGGAGCTTCTCCACGCCGAGCGGGATCGACTCCAGCTGCGGGTCGGCGTCGGGGAAGTAGCGAAGGCCCAGAGATGCCTCGCCGCCGCGGACGAGTGCGCTCACCTCGCGGCTCGTCGCGGTGCGCAGCTCGACGGAGACCTCGGGGAACTCCGCCTCGAACGTGCGCAGTGCGTCGACAATGTGCGAGTCGGCCAGGGTGCCGACGATGGCCAGACTGAGCGTCCGCGCGCCCGCGGGTTCCTGCGCCACGTCCCGTACGGCTCGCTCGCCGTCACGGATCGTCGCGAGCACGGCCTCCGCGTAAGGCAGAAGCGCCCTGCCCGCCTCGGTGAGCGACACCCGCCGCCCGGTCCGCTCGAACAGCGCCGCGCCGCCCAGCGACCGCTCCAGCTCCCGGATCCGGCGGCTGATGGCGGGCTGGGACCGGTTGAGCCTCTTGGACGCCTCCGTGAACCCGCCTGTCCGGGCGATGCAGACGAACGCCTCGATCTCCTCGACCGTCACACCCATCAGCATTCCTGATAAACAGCATCATTTCTATGCATTTGACTGATTGATAGGCGAGAGGTGACGCTCGTACCCGACCAGTTCATGAGGGGAGTGCACCAATGACCACCGATCAGATGGCCAGGGCGACGCGTTTCCGTGCCCTTCACGAACGATCGGAGCCCTTCCTGCTCCCCAATCCCTGGGACGCGGGAACGGCGCGGCTGCTGGCCGGCCTCGGCTTCGAGGCCCTCGCCACCACGAGCCTCGGAGTGGCGAACACGATGGGCCGCGCGCGGGCCGGCCGGCGGGACATCCTCGACAACTGCCGCGTCATCAGTGAGGCGACGCCGCTGCCCGTCAACGCCGACCTCGAGAACGGCTACGCCGACGAGCCCGCGGAGGCGGCCAAGATGATCCAGGATGCGTGCGCGTCCGGCGTGGTCGGGGCGTCCATCGAGGACGCGTCGGGCGACCCCAGAGCGCCGATCTACGACTTCGGGCTCGCCGTCGAGCGCGTGCACGCGGCCGTCGAGGCGGCGCGCTCCCTGCCCGTGCCGCTCGTCCTGACCGCCAGGGCCGAGAACCTGCTGTACGGCGTCGCCGGCCTCGACGACACCATCAGACGGCTCCAGGCGTTCGAGTCCGCCGGCGCGGACGTCCTGTACGCGCCGGGACTGCGGACGCTCGACCAGATGCGTGCCGTCGTCTCCTCCGTCGGCAAGCCGGTCAACGTCGTGATGGGCTTCGCCGATCCCACGATCACGCTTGAGCGGCTCGCCGGGATCGGGGTACGGCGGGTGAGTGTCGGTGGCGCGCTCTCCCGGCTCGCGCTGCGCTCGTTCTTGGACGGCGCCCGGCAGATGCGGGAGGGACGGTTCGGATTCGTCGCCGAGATGGCCTCGATCAGCGAGCTGCACCAGGCATTCGAGCGGGGCCGCGGAGCGTGACGACGGACAGTGGCGAAGGCCCCGCCTGATGGGCCTCCGCCGCTGTCCGTCCGGCGTCGCGGAACCGCTACTTCTTGAAGACGTCCTTCACCTTTTCCTTTGCCTGCCTGAGATTGGCCTTGGCCTTCTCGGCCTTCCCCTTGGCCTGCAGGGACGCGTTGTCGGTGATGTCGCCGGCGCGTTCCTTGGCCCGGCCCTTGGTCTCCTCGACCTTGCCCTTGGCCTTCTCTTTCCTACCCATATCGCCCTCCCCCGGAGCGTATTGGTGCGATCCCCGCGACCGACTTCCCCACTGCCCGAGTGACCGGCGGATACACCCATCGCGGCAGCACCCTGTGCTGGGAGCCGAATCCGCCCTTGTATCTTTTCCCGATTTCCTAATGCGACTGCCTGGATAACTCTTTTGCTGATGAGTTCTCGGCACAAAAACCCATCAGCCGAAAAGCTTCACATTGCTCATCGAGCCCTTTTCATCCTGCATGACGGCCCTTTTCGGCGAGTTGCAGGAGGAGGATGGCCTGCACGATCGGGTCGCGCAGTGTGGCACCAGCAGCGCAGCCAGGTCGGCACGTTCCAGGTATTCGAACGTCGTGACGGCGCGCTCGCCGAAACCGGCAGCGCCTGCGGCTCCCGGTCAGGGCATCGGGTCTTGATCGGCCGAAAGTATGATCTCGGACGCCGTGAACCCTGCTTTCGACCCGTGCCACCCCTTGGGCGGGCCCCGCAGGATGAGGCCCTATGCCACGCGAAGAGCTCCCCCAAGAACCGCACCCCAAGGGCCCGGCCAGCCATCCCGGCCACCATCTCCCGCACGACGGACCCACCACCGCCTCCCCCGATCGGCAGACCGCCGCGCCGGCGTCCGGCCGGCCCCAGACCCCTGCGCTCTCCTCCGGTCGGCCCCGAATCATCGCGCTCGACGTGCTGCGCGGGTTCACGCTGTGCGAGATCCTGCTCGCGAACATCCAGCTGATAGCCAACGACGGCTCCGCTGTCGTGACGCAGCCCATGGGCGACTGGGACCCCTGGCTCGGGCTCCCGATCTTCTCCCTGCTGTTCGGTATCGGGTTCTCGCTGCTGCTGGACTCCGCCGCCAACCGCGTCCCCCGCCCACGGCTGGTCCTGCTGCGCCGGCTTCTGGCGCTGCTCGCGATCGGCCTTGTGCATGTGCTGCTGTGGCCGGGCGAAATCCTGACCAAGTACGCCATCGTCGGCATGCTGGTGCTGCTGCCCTCGACCTGGCTGCCGAGGTGGGCCGTGGCCGGCCTCGCCGCCGCGCTCGTCCCGGCGGCGCTGATCGGCGGGGGCGGGCCCCTGCTGATTGCCGGGCTGTTCCTGCTGGGCTCGGCACTGGTCCGATACGGGGTAATCGAGCAGATCGAGCGGTCCACCCGAGGGCCGGTCCTGCTGGGCCTGGGCTTCGCGGCGGGCGCGGCCTCTGCCCTGTGGGTGCAGGCCGACGTGCAAACCGGGTCGGGCACGACGCAGCCGTCCTTTACGTCCAGCCTGGCCGATCTGCTGCTCGCCGGTGTGTACGTGTGTGCCCTGCTGGTCCTGCTCAGAACGCCGCTGCGACCGGCGCTACAGGCAGTCTTCGCGCCACTGGGCCGGATGGCACTGACCAATTATCTGACCGCCACACTCCTGGTCCTGGCGGCCAGTCACATCCTCGGCCTGCCGATCGGCCAGTCCTTGGCGGCGGCGTACCTGGCCGCGGGAGCCATCCTCACGGCCCAGTGGCTGTTCTCCACCCTCTGGCTGCGCCGCTACCGCCAGGGCCCCATCGAGTGGCTCTGGCGCTGGGCCACCTGGGCCCACCGCCCGCCCCTCAGCCGAGCCAGGACGTGATGGGCTCGGGGCCGGAGCCTGTGATGACGACGTCGTCCCATACCACAGCTCGCGGCGCGGGTGACGCGCCGCGAGCTGCCGCTTGAGCGGCACGGGAACCCGGTCGTCAGGCGGGCGAGCAAGTCACTGCTCGGCGCGGATCATCCGCAGGTGGTGCCGGATCACCGGCGCGCTGTCGCGCGCCAGGTCCTTCACCCACTCGGAATGACCCAGGCGAAGCTCCACCTGAGCCAGCCGGAGTGACCGGTAGTGGGCGTCGGCCTGCAGCCGCAGCCAGGCCCGGTCGAAGCGATGACCCGACCTAGCGGTCACTGCGCGCAGGGCGGCCCGCTGCTCGGCGCTCGGGGCATCCGGGATGCGGACGTCCAGCCGGTCAGCGACCGAACGCAGCCTCGCGTCCAGCCGGCGATGATCACGGATCAGCCGCCAGGCGATCGCGCGCACGCCTCTGTCGCGGGACTCGCGCAACGCGGCCCGGCCGGCCGCGATCTCGGCGAGGTGGCCCCTGTGCGCCTGCCTCAGATACGCCCGGTCCTGGGCGGAGGCATGCAGCACCCAGCCGGCCTGATCGACCGCGCTGGGAGCGGCGGTCGCCGTGGTCTGGGCCTGCGCCGCCGGGGCGATGGTCAACGCCAGCACGGTCGCGAGGGTCGCGGGTGCTAATTTCCGTGCTGTACTCATCGGTCAGGTCCCTCCTTTCTTGGGACGGACCCGTGGCTGCTGCCCTATTAGGGCGGGGATATTCACCTCAATTCGGCGGGTCGAATCGGCCATCCACGGCGGTCCAGCCGCCGTCCACGTACAACACCGATCCCGTCACGAAGCTCGCGGCGTCGCTCGCCAGGTAGACCACCGCCCCGGCCATCTCCTCCGCGGACGCCCAGCGGCCGAGCGCGCTCTTGGCGGCGTACGCGGCGTACCAGGCGGGGTGGTCCTTGATCTGGCGGGTCAGCGGCGTCTCGACCACGCCGGGCGCGATGGCGTTCACCCGCACCCCGTGCGGTCCGAACTCGGCGGCGGCCGTCCGCAGCAACTGCACGAGGCCGGCCTTCGTGGCCGAGTAGACGCTCTGCCCCGGCTCGGTGACGCTCGCCCGGATCGACGCGAACCCGATGATCGACCCGCGCCCCCGTTCCACCATGCCCGCGCCGAACGCCCGCACCACGTCGAACGAGGCCCGCAGGTTCAGCCTCACCACCCGGTCGAACTCCTCGCCCGAGTAGTCGAGCAGCCGCTTGCGGACGTTCGTGGCGGCGGTGAACACCAGCACGTCGGCAGGCTCCTCTTCGGCGGCCCGGCCCACGGCCCCGGCGTCGAGCACGTCGAGCAGCCGGGCGGTGCCCCCGCACGCGGCGGCGGTCTCCTCCGCCGCGGCCAGGTCCCGGTCGGCGCACACCACCGACGCCCCGTGGGCCGCCATGGCCAGCGCCGCCTCCCTGCCGATCCCGCTTCCTGCCCCGATCACCACGGCCCGGCGCCCGTCCAGGCGGAACAGCGCGTCATATCCCATGACAGGCAACCCTAGCGACTGGTCTGACCAGTACACCAGGTGCCTGCCTCCGTGAAATGTCGGTGGCCGCTGCCACGATGGGTGTCATGCAGAGCATCGCCGCATACTGGGACGCTGCCGCCGACTCCTTCGACGAGGAAGCGGACCACGGGTTGCGCGACTCCAGAGTCAGAGCGGCCTGGGCCGATCGGCTCGCCGCGTGGCTGCCCGAGAGCCGGGCCGACGTGCTGGACCTGGGGTGCGGCACGGGGTCGCTGTCGCTGCTGCTCGCCGAGCGCGGCCATCGGGTCGCGGGGGTAGACCTGGCGCCCCGGATGGTGGCGCGGGCGCGGGCGAAGCTGGCAGGCACGGGCGCGGTCGTGCTGGTCGGGGATGCCGCGCGGCCGCCTGTGGGGGAGCAGCGCTTCGATGTGGTGCTGGCCCGGCACCTGCTGTGGACCATTCCCGAGCCAGAGGCCGCCCTGACCCGCTGGGCGGCTCTGCTGCGTCCCGGCGGACGGCTGGTCCTCGTGGAGGGACGCTGGAGCACGTCCAGCGAGGGGAGAGATCAGGACTTAACAGCGGAGCGGGGTTCGGGCGCGGGCATGCCGTGGGATGGCGGGGTGAGCGCGGGGGATCTGGTGGCGGCGGTGCGGCTGACCGTCGCGGACCTCGCGGACCTGCACGTCGACGTGCTCACCGACCCGGCGTTGTGGGGCAAGGAGATCGAAGACGAACGTTACGCGGTGGTCGCGGTCACGTAGCCCATCCCCGGCTCACATTCGCCGCCGGGCCTCCCAGTCGGGCCGCAGCAGCTCGTACTCCACCTCGCCCTGATCAGTGCCGTCGATGGGGTCGGGCCAGTCCATGAAGAAGGTCCGTACGTGCCTCAGCCCGGACTTCTCCATGACCCGCCGCGATCCCAGGTTCACCGTCATCGTCTGGGCGAACACGCGGCGCGCGCCCAGCTCGCCGAACGCCTTGTCGATCAGTGCTAGCGAGCCCTCGGTCGCGTAGCCCTTCCCCCAGGCCGACTTGTGCAGCCGGTAGCCGAGCTCCGGCTCGTCGGCGGGCTTGCCCTTGGCCGCCCGCAAATGGAACCAGCCGAGGAACGCCCCCGAAGGCTTCTCGATCGCCGCCCAGAAGCCGGAGGCGATGAACCTCGGCAGCGTCTCCTCGACGATCACCTTGCGGGGCGTCGGCTTGCCGCCGTTGAGGTATCGCATGACGTCGGGATCGTTGTGCAGGTGGAAGAGGTCGTCGGCGTCCGACTCGGTGAAGCGGCGCAGGATCAGCCGGTCTGTCTCCAGGTAGATGTCCACCCGGAAACGCTAACCAGCGGGCAGATCCGGGGCGACGGATTTTCGGATGCGCGGTCAGCCCAGGCGGGGGATCTCTGCGGGCGGATCCGGCTGTGACGGCATCTCGGTGCGATCGGGTGTTGCGGGCGGTCAGCCCAGGCGGGGATCGATGAGGATCTTCGGAGCGTCGCCCCAGCTGGGCCGCCGTTCTCCCGACAGGACCGCGGCGGCCTCGTCCAGCGGGACGGTGGCGGCGACCAGGGGACGCGGATCGACCTGCCCGGAGGCGTACAGGTCGATGGCCCCCGCGAGGCCGCCGGAGGCGCTGAGCACGCCGACCGCCGTCACGTCCTTGAGCACCAGGCGGCGCGTGTCGGCCAGGCTGGGCGCGGCCGACAGGCCGATGAAGACCACGTTGCGGCCCGGCTCCACGAGCTCGAGCGCGAGCGCGGGAGAGCCGGACCCCGTCGAGGCGTCGATCACGGCGTCGAACCTCAATGGCGGCTCCGGCGGCGTCGTCCAGGTCTGGGTGAAGCCGAGCGAGCGGGCGAACGCCAGGGAGCGCCCGTTCACCCCGAGCAGGTGCACCTCGACCCCGTGGGCCACCGCGATCATGGCCGCCAGCAGCCCGATCGTGCCCGGCCCGATGACCAGCAGCCGCTCACCGGGCGCCACCGCGGCGGCGCGGACCGCCCTTAACGCGTTTCCACCCGGCTCCACCAGAGCGCCGAGCACCGGATCGACCGGGTCGGGCAGCGGCTGGAGCGCCCGGACGGGCACGGGAAGCCGTTCGGCCAGCGCTCCAGGCCAGCCGTTGCGCACGCCGATCTCGTACCGGTCGGCGCACAAGTGCTGGCGGCCCGCCACGCACCGCGCGCATTCGCCGCACCCCAGCATGGTGTCGCCGGTCACCCGCCGCCCGGCCCAGGCGGGATCCACGCCGTCGCCGACCTCCCGCACGGTGCCCGCCCACTCGTGTCCGATCCGCACCGGGTAACGGGCCTCGCCAGTACGCAGGTACGCCATCGCGCCCGAGAAGAACTCCATGTCGGTGCCGCACACCCCGGCCCGCTCCACCTCGACCACCACCTCACCGGGCCCCGGCGCGGGCGGCTCCACCTCCTGGACCTCCGCACGTCCTGGACCTGTGATGACGAAGGCACGCATGCGGGCAGACGCTACCGCAGCACCACCGGCGCATAAAGCAGCACGCCGGTCCGCCGGGCGGCTATCCCTGGGCGGCGATCTGGATGAGGTTGCCGCAGGTGTCGTCGAAGACGGCCGTGGTGACCGGTCCCATGACGACCGGTTCCTGCGTGAAGCGCACGCCGAGGCCCTTCAGCCGCTCGTACTCCTTATGCACGTCGGACACCGCGAACGAGGTCATCGGGATGCCGTCCTCCACCAGTGCCTGCTTGAAGGGCGACACGGCGGGGTGGCTGGAAGGCTCGAGAACGAGTTCGGTGCCGTCCACGTCGTCCGGCGACACGACGGTCAGCCAGCGGTCCTCACCCAGCGGGACGTCGTGCTTGACCGTGAAGCCCAGCACGTCGGTGTAGAAGCGCATGGCGTGTTCCTGATCGTCCACGAACACGCTGGACAGGTGGATCTTCATTCTGGCTCCTTTGTGGCGCGCCTGAGCCATCGGTCGACGATAGGTTCGAGCGGCGCCGTATTGATGAAGTGGAATTTGTAGCGGCCTTCGCGGCGCGTCTCCACCAGGCCGGCGGCTTCCAATACGTCCAGGTGCTGGGAGATCGCCTGCCGCGAGGAGCCGAGCTGGTATTTCATCGCCAGGCGCGTACAGATTTCGAACAAGGTCTGCCCGTCCTTCTCGGTCAGCTCGTCGAGGATCTTGCGCCGGGTGGAGTCGACCAAGGCCTTGAACACGTCGCCCACGGACCCCACGATAGGCAAGTAGCGACTTGCATGTCAATGCGGGGCATTTTTAACGACAACGGACCTGGAGCAGACGCGCCGATCACACGATCGCGGCCGACCCCGGGTACCTGTGACGACGAGAGAAGTCACGATGGGAAGGTCCTCATGCGAGCAACCTTGATCTACGGTGCCCGTGACGTGCGCGTCGAGGATGTCCCCGACCCGGAGATCCGGCAACCCACGGACGCCGTGGTCCGCGTGCTGCGCTCGTGCATCTGCGGCAGCGACCTGTGGCCGTACGGGGCGAGGCCCGCCACCGAGCAGGGCGAACGCATCGGCCACGAGTTCCTGGGCGTGGTGGAGGACGTCGGCGCGGAGGTGACGGGGCTGAAGACCGGCGACGTGGTGGTGGCGCCGTTCGTGTGGTCGGACAACACCTGCGACTTCTGCCGCGAGGGTCTGCAGACGTCCTGCCGGCACGGCGGCTTCTGGGCGGCGGACGGCGTGGACGGCGGCCAGGGCGAGGCGGTACGCGTGCCGCAGGCCCACGGGACCCTGGTCAAACTGCCGGTCGGGGAGGACTCCCCGCTGCTGCCGTCCCTGCTCGCCCTGTCGGACGTGTTCCCTACCGGCCACCACTGCGCGGTGACGGCCGGGGTCGGGCCGCACACCTCGGTGACGGTGATCGGCGACGGCGCGGTCGGGCTGTGCGCGGTGCTCGCCGCCAGGCGGCTCGGCGCCGAGCGCATCGTGCTCATGGGCCGGCACAAGGCCCGCACCGCTCTGGGGCGCGAGTTCGGCGCCACCGACCTCGTCTCCGAGCGTGGCGGTGAGGGCATCGAACGGGTACGCGAGCTGACCGGGGGCGACGGCACTCAGGCGGTGCTGGAGTGTGTCGGCACCAAGGAGGCGATCGAGACGGCCTTCGCCGTGGCCCGCGCCGGCGGCGCGGTGAGCCGGGTCGGTGTGCCGCAGTACGAGGAGGTGCCGATGGGATTTCCGGAATTCTTGCGCAACCTCACCCTCACCGGCGGGGTGGCCCCGGCCCGGGCCTACATCGAGGAACTGCTGCCCGAGGTGCTGGACGGGACGATCGACCCGGGCCGGGTCTTCGACCGCACGATCGGCCTGGAGGACGTGGCGGACGGCTATCGCGCGATGGCCGCCCGCGAGGCGCTGAAGGTCCTCATCCGTCCCTGAGCCGAAGGCGGCGCGAGGAGCTTTGGGTCGGGAGGCGGGCGTCAGGCGGCGGGGCGGCCCAGGTCACGCAACTCCTCGGGGGTCAGCGCGGAGACGTTCTCGTCGACGGGGACGTCGGTGTACTGGTGGATGGTCCACGACTTCCAGTCGGCGGGCGGGGTGACCGCACCCTTGGGCTTGCTGTAGTGGGCGACCCACAGCGGGTATTCGGCCAGGCCCTTGCCGTAGGTGTCGGCGAAGTTCCAGCCGCTGTAGAACATCGGGCTGATCCCGGTCTTGGCCTTGACGTGCGACAACCACGCCTTGGCCCAGGCGTTGACCTCGTCGACGGACTCGCCGTCGGTGGTCTCCAGGTCCAGGACCAGCAGGTCGCCGTGCTTGGCGGGCTGGGAGTTCACCACGGACAGGAAGTGCTCCGCCTCGGCGATGGGGTCGTTGCCGGGGTGCCCGTAGTGGTAGGCGCCGCGCACGATCTGCTTCTTGTCGAGCTCGCGCCAGTGCCTGGCGAACGAGGCGTCGCGGAAGCTCGTGCCCTCGGTGGCCTTGATGATGCCGAACTGGGCCGAGCTCGCGGACCAGTCGTAGAGCGGCTCGTGGTTGGAGATGTCCAGGCCGAAGGCCAGCGATTCGGACGCGGGCTGAGCCTCGTGCACAGGACTGTGCTCAGGGGATGAGGCGATTGCCGTGCCGACCACGCCCGTGAGGGCGGTGGCTCCGGCCAGGATCACGCCACCGAGGGCGAGACTGAGCTTCTTGGAGGGAAAGTCGCGACGGTTCTTGAGGGAATGGACGACTGCGGCAAGCCGGGGCTTGAGCATGGGGCATTGACTCCTTGCTTCCATACCGCCTACCGGGTTAGCTGACGGGTTCGGGCGTGGAAGTGCCCTACGCGCGCAGCCTGGGTTGCGTGCGATTCACCCCGAAAGGATGGGTCCCCGGTTCCGCGAGGCGCGGATTCGGCGGCCGAACGTCATCCCCAGGGATCCCCTCGGGACGCGCACGATCCGGTCAACAAAACGGCAACGACGCGGACGAGAGCCCTCCACGACGTATACCGCGATTACGCAAAAGGTATATATCTCCCCATGGATAGCGCAAACGAGGCGCAACTCATTCCCCGAGTCGTGGACGAGGCGCACAGTGCTCACAGGGTCACCTTGATCGCAAGCTATTGCGGCCGGTCGGACGGAGGTCGCAGCCGCCGGCGCGTTTGGTAAACCCCGCCCGGAGTTGGGTAAAGAATTCTGCCCGCAATCGCCTATGTCATAGGGGATCCTGTTGCCGGCGCCCGAACCTCGCTTGCATCTTTCTATGCCGTTCGCTTACGTTTAAGGACTCAGGGCGTACGCCAGGCAAGATTCATGCCGCGTTAGCGCCCTTCGTTTTGCCGAGACCGCGTCTCACCAGCACGGACATTCAGATTCGTGAGGGACGCGGCCGCCGAATTCGCGATCACGCGGAACCGGGGACCCAATTCTCTGGGGTGAATCGGCGCGCTCAACACGAGCGCCCCGTAGGGCACTTCCACGCCCGAACCCGTCAGCTAAC
>NZ_JBQQBR010000090.1:0-14716 GCF_052245935.1 Nonomuraea sp. 3N208
CGGTGGCCGGTCGGTGAGTATCCACTCCCGTTCGGGGGCGGCCGAGCCGTGGGTGCGGCATGCCGATGGGGTGCTGGCGGCCGAGGATGGTGTGCCCGGCTTTGACGTGGTGCAGTGGCCGCCCGCGGGTGCGGCGCCGGTCGAGGTCGAGCAGTTGTATGAGGATCTGGCGGAGATCGGGCTGGAGTACGGGCCGATCTTCCAGGGGCTGGTGCGTGCCTGGGCGCGGCCGGGTGAGGTGTTCGCCGAGATCGCGCTGCCGGAGCAGGAGCATGCCGAGGCGGCCCGGTTCGGGCTGCACCCGGCCCTGCTGGACGCGGCACTGCACGCTAGCGCTCTCGGCGGTCTGCTCCCGGCGGTGGAGCCGGGTCAGCCGTTCCTGCCGTTCGCCTGGTCCGGGGTGTCACTGCACGCGACCGGAGCGACCAGCCTCCGCATCAAGGCCACCACCGATGCCACGTCCTCCCCATCGTCGCCGGCCATCTCGCTGGCCATCGCGGACGGCACGGGCGTGCCGGTGGCCGACATCGAGGCGCTCACGCTGCGGCCCCTGTCCACCGCGCAGCTGACCACCACCGCCGGCCAGAACCTGCACCACCTCGAGTGGAGCGCCGTCCCGCCCAGGCCCGCCGCTCAGGCGCCGCGCCGGGTGTCGCTCGGCGCGCTCTCCGAGCTGAACGGGTCGCTTCCGGAGTTCGTCCTGGTCGAGGCGCTCGGCGGGGTGCACCACGCGCTGACGCTGGTCCAGGATTGGCTGGCCGAGGAGCGGTTCGCCTCGTCCCGCCTGGTCATCGTCACGCGCGGCGCGGTGGCGGCCGCTCAGGACGACGTCCCGAGTCCGGCGCAGGCGGCGGTGTGGGGCCTGGTGCGGGCCGCTCAAGGAGAGCAGCCCGGCAGGTTCGTGCTGCTGGACCTGGACGGCGACGTACCGGAGCAGTTGGTCGAGCAGGCGCTGATCACCGGGGAGTCCCAGCTCGCGGTGCGGGCCGGGGAGATCCGGGTGCCGCGACTGACCCGCGTGGCCGTACCGGAGGAGCAGCAGGGGCCGGTGTTCGGGCCGGAAGGCACGGTGCTGATCACCGGCGGCACCGGTGGGCTGGGCGCGCTAGTGGCGCGCCACCTCGTCACCGCACACGACGTGAGGCGGCTGCTGCTGGTCAGCCGGCGCGGACCGGACGCCCCGGGCGCGAGCGAGCTGGTGGCCGAGCTGTCCGAGCTGGGCGCCGACGTCACCGTCGAGGCCTGCGACGTGGCCGACCGCGGCGCGCTCGCCCGGCTGATCGCATCGACCCCGCTGACGGGTGTGGTGCACACGGCCGGAGTGCTGGACGACGGGATCATCCCCTCCCTCACACCCGAGCGCCTGGACACTGTCATGGGGCCGAAGGCCGACGCCGCCTGGCATCTCCACGAACTCACCCAGGAGCTGGACCTGTCCGCGTTCGTCCTGTTCTCGTCGCTGGCCGGGGTGCTGGGCGGTCCGGGCCAGGGCAACTACTCGGCGGCCAACGCCTATCTGGACGCGCTGGCGGAATACCGCAGGGCGCGGGGTCTGCCGGGGGTCTCGCTGGCCTGGGGTTTGTGGGACGCGGGCGGTATGACCCAGGAGCTCACCGAGGCCGACCTGCGCCGGATGGAACGTATGGGGCTGAAGCCGCTGTCCGTCGCGGAAGGGCTGTCGCTGTTCGACGCGGGTCTCCGGGCCGACCGGGCGGCGCTGGTGGCGGCGCGGTTCGTACAGGCCAGGAACAACGCTCCGCGGCGGGCGGCCGCGGTCGACGGGCTCGCCGACCGGCTGGCCGCGATGGAGCCGGCCGAACGTGAGTCGGCGCTGTCCGACCTCGTCCGCGGCCAGGTGGCCACCGTGCTCGGATTCGCCGACGCGTCGGCCATCGACCCCCAGCGCCGGTTCCAGGATCTCGGCTTCGACTCGCTCACCGCGGTCGAGTTCCGCAACCGGCTCAGCACCGTCACCGGGCTACGTCTCCCGGCCACGCTGGTCTTCGACTACCCCACCTCGGCCGAGCTGATCGAGTACCTCATGGGGCACTTCGACGGGGCCGAGGACGAGGAGGCGGGCATCCTGCGGCTCTTCGCCGAGCTCGACACCATCGAGACCTCGATGGCCCGGATGACCGAGGACAGCACCGTGCGCGACCGGCTCGTCGCGCGGCTCAAGGAGGTCCTGTCGGGCCTCAACGGTTCCGGCGGCGAAGCCGGCATCGCGGACCAGATCGAGGCTGCCAGCGACGACGAGATGTTCGCCTTCATCGACAACGAGCTCGAAGTCTCCTGACAGGCGCGCCGGCTGAGAAAGGTTTATTCCGATGGCAAACGAAGACAAGCTCAGGGACTACCTGAAGCGGGTCACGGCCGACCTCGCCCAAACTCGTCGGCAGCTCCGCGAGATCGAGGGGCGTGACCACGAGCCGATCGCGATCATCGGCATGAGCTGCCGCTATCCGGGAGGGGTCACCTCACCCGAGGAGCTGTGGCGGATGATCGACGAAGGAGGAGACGCGATCTCCGAATTCCCGGCCGACCGCGGCTGGCGAGAGGACCTGTACCACCCGGACCCCGACCATCCGGGCACGACCACTGCCCGGCAGGGCGGGTTCCTCTACGACGCCGCCGACTTCGACGCGGGATTCTTCGCCATCTCCCCGCGTGAGGCCTTCGGGACCGATCCGCAGCAGCGGCTGTTCCTGGAATCGTGCTGGGAGGTGTTCGAGCGGGCGGGCATCGACCCGGCCGCCGTGCGCGGCAGTCGTACCGGGGTCTACGCCGGGATCATGTACCACGACTACTTCCGCGCCGAAGCGCTCGGCAGCGTCACCTCCGGCCGGGTCGCGTACGCGCTCGACCTCGAGGGCCCGGCCGTCTCCGTCGACACCGCGTGTTCGTCGTCGCTGGTGGCGCTGCACCTGGCCGCGCAGTCACTGCGGCGGGGCGAGTGCTCGATGGCGCTGGCCGGCGGCGTGACCGTGATGGCGACCCCGAACACGTTCATCGAGTTCTCGCAGCAGCGGGGCCTGTCCGCCGACGGCCGTTGCAAGTCCTACGCCGACGCCGCGAACGGCACCGGCTGGAGCGAGGGCGTCGGCGTGCTGCTGCTCGAACGCCTCTCCGACGCTCAGGAGAACGGGCACCGCGTGCTCGCGGTCATCCGCGGCAGCGCGGTCAACCAGGACGGCGCCAGCAACGGGCTGTCCGCGCCGAACGGCCCCTCCCAGATCCGGGTCATCAGGGACGCGCTGGCCGACGCCGGGCTGTCGCCCTCGCAGATCGACGCGGTCGAGGGGCACGGCACCGGTACGACCCTGGGCGACCCGATCGAGGCGCAGGCGCTCCTCGCCGCGTACGGCCAGGAGCGGCCGGACGGCAGGCCGTTGTGGCTGGGCTCGTTGAAGTCGAACATCGGCCACACCCAGGCCGCCGCGGGTGTCGGCGGCGTCATCAAGATGGTGATGGCCATGCGGCACGGCACGCTGCCGCGGACTCTGCACGTGGACGAGCCGTCCACGCACGTGGACTGGTCGGCCGGCGCCGTCGAGCTGCTGACCGAGCCCAAGACGTGGGACCGCGGCGAGGCGCCCCGCCGCGCCGCCGTTTCGGCCTTCGGCTTCAGCGGCACCAACGCCCACCTGATCATCGAAGAGCCGCCGGCCGAGCAGGCCGACGCCGGGCCGGACGGCCTGCACCTGCCGCTGGTGCCCTGGGTGGTGTCGGCCAAGGACGCGCAGGCGCTGGCGGCACAGGCCGGCCGACTGAAGGAGTGGGCGAGCGAGCAGCCGGAGCTGCGGGTCGCCGACGTGGGCTGGTCGCTCGCGACCGGCCGGGCGGTCCTCGACCGGCGCGCGGTCGTCGTGGGGGAGGACCGGGACGAGCTCCTGGCCGGTCTCCAGGCGCTCGCCGACGGCGGAGTCGCGCCCGGGACCGTCACGGGCGCCGGCGCGGGCGGCAAGCTCGCCTTCCTGTTCGCCGGGCAGGGCAGCCAGCGGGTGGGCATGGGGGCCGCGCTGGCCGAGGCGTTCCCGGTGTTCGCCGACGCGCTCGAAGACGTGTGCAAGGTACTGGATCCCCTGCTGCCGCACCCCGTACAGGACGTGATGTTCACCGACCCCCACGGGGTGCTGGACGAGACGGGGATGACCCAGCCGGCGCTGTTCGCCTTCGAAGTCGCCCTCCACCGGCTGCTGACCTCGCTGGGCGTCCAGGCCGACGTCCTCGCCGGGCACTCGGTCGGCGAGATCGCCGCCGCCCACGTGGCGGGCGTGCTCTCGCTACACGACGCGTGCACGCTGGTGGCCGCGCGGGCGCGGCTGATGCAGGCGCTGCCTTCAGGCGGGGCGATGCTGGCCGTCGCCGCGACGGAGGAGGAGGTAATGCCGCTGCTGGACGGCCTGACGGACCGGGCCGGGATCGCCGCGGTCAATGCCCCCGGCGCGGTGGTCGTCTCCGGTGACGAGGAGGCCATCGCCGGGATCGAGCGGCAGGTCGACGTGCGGACGCGGCGGTTGCGGGTGTCGCACGCGTTCCACTCGCCGCTGATCGAGCCGATGCTGGAGGAGTTCCGGCAGGTCGCCGAGTCACTCACCTACCACGAGCCGTCCATACCCATCATCTCCGACGTGACCGGACAAAAGGCGCAGGCCGGGCAGCTCACCGATCCCGGCTACTGGGTGGACCACGTCCGGCAGGCCGTCCGCTTCGCCGACGCCGTCACCACCGCCCGGGCCGGCGGCGCCACGGTGTTCGTGGAGGTCGGCCCGGACGGCGTGCTCACCAGCCTGGCCAGGCAGACGCTCGACGGTGACGACGCCGTGGTGTTCGTCACCCCGGCCAGAAAGGACCGCGACGAGAGCCGCGCCTTCCTGGAGGCACTCGGCCAGCTGCACTGCCGGGGTGTCTCCATCGACTGGGACGCGTACTTCGCCGAGGCCTGCCCCAGGCGCGTCGACCTGCCCACGTACGCCTTCCAGCGCAAGCGCTTCTGGTTCATGCCCGGGGCCGCGACGGCCGAGCAGGGCGACGGCTCCGTCGACCCGCAGTTCTGGGCGGCCGTGGAGCGTGAGGACGTCGCCGCGCTCACCGCCACGCTCGGCATCGAGGACGGCTCCCCGCTGGCCGCCATCCTGCCGGCGCTGTCGTCCTGGCGGCGGCGCAGGCGCGACCAGGACGTGCTCGACTCCTGGCGCTACCGCGTTACCTGGACGCCCGTCACCATCCCCGGCGGGAAGCCGCCCGCGCTGTCCGGCGACTGGCGGGTCATCGTCCCGGCGGACCGCGCCGATGACGCGGCGGCCGTCGTACAGGCGCTCGAACGGCACGGAGCCCGGTGCGAGCTCCTGCACGACTTCGCCGCGCAGCCGCGCGGCGAAGAGCCGGTCGCCGGCGTGCTGTCACTCTACGGAGACCTGGCGCAGACGGTGACGCTGATCCAGGCCATGGATTCCGCCGGCGTGGACGCGCCGCTCTGGATCGCCACCGACGGCGCCGAAAGCGTCAGCCGGGTCGATCCGGTACGCAATCCGGAGCAGGGCGCGGTCGCGGGCCTCGGCAGGGTCTTCGGCCTGGAGCAGCCGGCCCGCTGGGGCGGCCTCGTCGACCTGCCCGAGACGCTCGACCAGCGCATCCTGACCCGGCTGGTGAGCGTGCTCGCCGGGATCGGGGACGAGGACCAGCTGGCGATCCGCGCCTCCGGCGTCTTCGCCCGCAGACTGACCCGCGCGCCCAGAACGTCCGCGGGATCGGACGGGCGCTGGCAGGCCCGCGGCACCGCGCTGATCACCGGCGGCACCGGCGGCCTGGGCGCGCACGTCGCCCGGTGGCTGGCCCGCGGCGGCGCCGAGCACCTCGTGCTCACCAGCCGGCGCGGCCCCGACGCGCCCGGCGCGGCCGAGCTCGTGGCGGAGCTCGAAGAGCTCGGCACGCGGGTCACCGTGGCCAGGTGCGACGTGGCCGACCGCGACACGCTCACGGCGCTGCTCCGCGAGGTCGAGTCCGCCGGCGGCGCCATCCGGTCGGTCTTCCACACCGCCGGCGTCCCGCACATCCAGCCGATCACCGGGCTCGGGCAGGACGAGCTGGCCCAGGCCACACAGGCCAAGATCGTCGGGGCGGCCAACCTGGACGAGCTCCTCACCGGACCGCTCGACGCCTTCGTCCTGTTCTCGTCCGGGGCCGGAGTCTGGGGCGGCGCGCACAACGGGGCCTACGCCGCGGGCAACGCCTTCCTCGACGCGCTCGCCGCGCATCGCCGCTCCCGCGGTCTTCCCGGCACGGCCGTCGCCTGGGGATTCTGGGACTCGGCAGGCGGTGGGATGACCACTCTGCTCAGCGAGGACGACGCCCGCAAGACCGGCGTCAGGTACATGGACACCGGCATGGCCGTCGACGGCCTCCGGCAGGCGCTGGACGACGACGAGACCAACCTGGTCATCGCCGACGTGGACTGGGCACGGTTCTTCCCGGTCTTCACCGCCTCACGGCGGCGCCCGCTCCTCGACGGAGTGCCCGAGACGCTGGAGGCACTCGAGAGCGAGGCGCAAGCCACCGGAGAGTCCTCCGAACTCCACGCCAAGCTGCTCCCGCTGAGCGCGGAAGAGCAGGAGCGGCTGCTGATCGCGGAGGTACGCGAGCAGGTGGCCGCCGTGCTCGGATACGAGCCCGCCGAGGTGGAGGTGGATCGGGCCTTCCGCGATCTCGGCTTCGACTCGGTCACCGCGGTCGAGTTGCGCGGCAGGCTCAACGCCGCTTTGGGTGTGCGGCTGCCGGCGACCGTGGTCTTCGACTACCCGAACGTCAAAGTGCTCGCGGGCCTGGTCCGCGACGAGGTCCTGGGTACGCGGGCGGAGATCGAGACCACGGGCGGGGGCCGCGGGCCGGTCTCCGACGACCCGATCGTGATCGTCGGGATGAGTTGCCGCATGCCCGGCGGCGTGAGCAACGCCGACGACCTCTGGCGGCTGGTCGCCGAGGGCGGGGACGCGATCACGCCGATGCCGGGCAACCGCGGCTGGGACGTCGAGGGCATCTACGATCCGGACCCGGACGCTCCGCTCGCCTCCTACGTGTGCGAAGGCGGCTTCCTGGCCGGCGCCGCCGACTTCGACCCGGAGTTCTTCGGCATCAGCCCGCGCGAGGCCCTGGCCATGGATCCGCAGCAGCGGGTCCTGCTGGAAGCCTCGTGGGAGGCGATCGAGCACGGCCGGATCGACCCCGGTTCGCTGCGTGGCAGCCGTACCGGCGTGTTCGTCGGCGCGGCCTACGAGGAATACGGCCGCCACTCCGACCAGATCCCGCTGGAGTCCGCGGGCCACCTGGTCACCGGCACGCTGAGCAGCATCGTCTCCGGGCGGGTCGCGTACGTGATGGGCCTCGAAGGTCCCGCGGTGACGGTGGACACGGCGTGCTCGTCGTCGCTCGTGGCGCTGCACATGGCGGTGCAGGCGCTGCGGAACGGCGACTGCGACCTGGCGCTGGCCGGCGGTGTCACGGTGATGTGCACCCCGCTCGGATTCATCGGCTTCAGCCTGCAGGGCGCGCTCGCCAGGGACGGCAGGTGCAAGCCCTTCGCCGGCGCGGCGGACGGGTTCGCCCTCTCGGAGGGCGTCGGGATGTTGCTGGTGGAGCGACTGTCGGACGCCGAGCGCAACGGGCATCAGGTGCTGGCGGTGGTACGGGGCTCGGCGGTCAATCAGGACGGTGCGAGCAACGGGTTGACGGCGCCGAACGGTCCTTCACAGCAGCGGGTGATCCGGCACGCCCTGGCCAACGCCGGGCTGTCCACTGCCGAGGTCGACGTGGTCGAAGCCCATGGCACGGGCACGACCCTCGGCGACCCGATCGAGGCCCAGGCGATCATCGCCACCTACGGCCAGGATCGGGAGCAGCCGCTCTGGCTCGGCTCGATCAAGTCGAACATCGGCCACACCCAGTCCGCGGCCGGGGTGGCCGGGATCATCAAGATGGTCATGGCCATGCGGCACGGCACGCTGCCGCAGACCCTGCACGTGGACGAGCCGTCGCCGCACGTGGACTGGTCGGCGGGCGACGTGCGGCTGCTGACCGAGGCGCGGCCGTGGTCGGTGAACGGGCATCCACGCCGTGCCGCCGTCTCGTCCTTCGGGATCAGCGGTACCAACGCCCATGTGATCATCGAGCAGGGACCGGCCGTCGAGCCGGAGCCCAGGACGGCGACCGAGCTGCCGGTGGTGCCGTGGGTGCTGTCGGCCAAGACGCGTGAGGGCGTTGCGGCGCAGGCCGGGCGGTTGGCGGAGTGGGTGCGGGCGCATCCTGAGCAGGATCCTGCCGATGTGGGCTGGTCGTTGTTGAACGGCCGGTCGGTGTTTGATCATCGTGCGGTGGTGGTGGGTGGTGATCGGGAGGAGTTGCTGGCGGGGTTGGCTGAGCCGATCTCTGGTGTGGCCGCCTCAGGTGGCAAGACGGTGCTGGTGTTTCCCGGTCAGGGGTCGCAGTGGCTTGGTATGGGGGTGGAGCTGTTGGAGGCTTCGCCGGTGTTCGCGGCGCGGATGGCGGAGTGTGAGGCGGCGTTGGCGCCGTTTGTGGACTGGTCGCTGACGGGGGTGTTGCGTGATCGGGCTGGGTTGGACCGGGTGGATGTGGTGCAGCCGGTGTTGTGGGCGGTGATGGTGTCGCTGGCGGAGGTGTGGCGTTCGCTGGGGGTGCGGCCGGATGCGGTGGTGGGTCATTCTCAGGGGGAGATCGCTGCTGCGGTGGTGGCTGGTGCGCTGTCGTTGGAGGACGGGGCGCGGGTGGTGGCGTTGCGGAGCCGGGCGATCACTGCGCTGGCGGGTCGGGGTGGTATGGCGTCGTTGCCGTTCCCGGCGGGTGAGGTGGCCGCTCTGGTGGAGCGGTGGGAGGGGCGGATTTCGATCGCCGCGGTCAATGGTCCGTCTTCCACGGTGGTCTCTGGTGATGTGGAGGCTTTGGAGGAGTTGCTGGCCGGTTGTGAGCGGGCGCGGCGGATCGAGGTGGATTATGCCTCGCATTCCGCGCATGTGGAGGCGATCGAGGAGGAGATCGCGAGCCTGTTGGCTCCGATCAGCCCGCGCATGTGCGACGTGCCCTGGTATTCCACCGTCCGCGAGACCTGGCTGGACGGCACCGAAGCCGGCGCCGCCTACTGGTACGAGAACCTGCGGCGGACAGTGTGGCTGGAGCCGGCCGTGCGGGCGCTGATCGAGCAGGGCCACGGGCGGTTCGTGGAGGCCAGCGCGCACCCCGTGCTGACCATGGCCGTACAGGAGACGGCCGAGCAGGCCGGTCACGAGGTGGTGGCCTGCGGCACGCTGCGCCGCGACGACGGCGGCCTGCGCCGGTTGTGGACGAGCGCGGCCGAGCTGTGGGCGCACGGCGTGGCCGTCGACTGGACGCAGGCGCTGGCCGCCGCCGACCCGCTGATCGTCGACCTGCCCACCTACGCCTTCCAGCACCAGCACTTCTGGCTCGAGGAGCGCAGCGGGAGCGCGGGCGACGTCGGCGCCGCCGGGGTAGGCGCGGCCGGACACCCCCTTCTCGGCGCGGCGGTCCCGCTGGCCGACGCCGACGGCGTGCTGCTGACCGGACGGCTCTCACTGAAGACGCACCCGTGGCTGGCCGATCACGCCGTCAACGGGCAGGTGATCCTGCCAGGCACGGCCTTCGTGGAGCTGGCCGTCAGAGCCGGCGACGAGGCCGGCTGCGACCTGCTGGAAGAGCTCACCCTCCAAGCCCCGCTCACCCTGCCCGAGCGCGGGGCGGTCCAGCTCCAGCTGGCCGTCGGTGCGCCGGAGGAGGACGGCAGGCGCCAGCTCACCGTCCACGCCCGCCCCGACGGCGGGGGCTGCGAAGACCCGTGGACCTGCCACGCCATCGGCGTGCTCGCCCCGGGCACCACGGCGCCGCCTACGCAGGAGACGGTCGCCTGGCCGCCCGAGGGCGCCCAGCCGATCCCGCTCGAAGGCCTGTACGACTGGCTCGGCGCGGCCGGGCTCGGCTACGGCCCCCTCTTCCAGGGACTGAAGGCCGTGTGGCGGCGCGACGAGGAGCTGTTCGCCGAGGTCGCCCTGCCGGAGGGCACCGAGACCGGCGGATTCGGGCTGCACCCCGCGCTGCTCGACGCCGCGCTCCACACCCTGGCGCTCAACGCGGCCACCGCCGAGGACGGGCCGCGCATGCCGTTCACCTGGACCGGCGTGCGGCTGCACGCGACGGGTGCGACCGCCATCCGCGTACGGCTCACGTCCCGCGACGCCGACCAGGTGACGCTCGCCGTGACCGACACCACCGGCGTGCCCGTCGCCGACGTGGGCTCGCTGATCCTGCGCCCGCTGCCCACCGACCTCGGCACCGAGACCCGCGCCGCCGCGGACGACTCGCTCTACACCCTCGAATGGGCCCCGGTCCCCGTCGGCGACCCCGCCGAGGAGCAGCGGTGGGCGGTCATCGGCTCCTGGCCGGACTCGGCCGGGACCGACGCCATGGCGCACGACACCCTGGCCGAGCTCCTCGCCACCCGATCCGTGCCCGACTGGGTGGTCGTCCCGCTGGAGGGCCGGTCGGACGGCGACATGGCCGCAGCGGTCCGCGACCGGACCTGCCACGTGCTGGAGCTGCTGCAGATCTGGCTGGCCGAGGAGGACTTCCCGCACTCCAGGCTCGTCCTCCTCACCCACGGCGCGGTCGCGGCCACGGCGGACGAGGAGGTGGCCGGCCTGGCCGACGCCGCGATCTGGGGCCTGGTCAGATCGGCGCAGTCGGAGACCCCCGACCGGATCGTCATCGTCGACGTGGACGGCGACGCGGACTCGTACCGCATGCTGCCCGCCGCGCTGGCGGCGGGAGAGAACCAGCTCGCGATGCGGAAGGGCGCGGCCTACACACCCCGCCTGGCCCGCCCGGGAGCCGGCGGCGCGCTGGTCCCGCCCGCGGAGGCCGCGAACTGGCGGCTGGACGTCACCAGCCGCGGCACCCTCGACGACCTCGCCCTGCTGCCCGCGGCCACCGCGCCGCTCGCGCCCGGCCAGGTCCGCATCAGGACCGAAGCCATGGGGCTGAACTTCCGCGACGTGCTGATCGCCCTGGACATGTACCCGGGCGACGCGCCGATGGGCGGCGAGGGCGCAGGCGTGATCACCGAGGTGGCGGACGACGTCACCGCGTTCGCGCCGGGCGACCGGGTGATGGGCATCGTCGACGGCTTCGCCCGCCAGGCGGTCGCCGACCACCGGATGCTCGCCCGCGTCCCCGACGGCTGGTCGTTCGCCGAGGCGGCCTCGGTGCCGATCGCCTTCATCACCGCCTACCACGCCCTGGTCGACCTGGCTGGTCTCCAGGCCGGCGAATCGCTGCTGGTGCACGCCGCGGCGGGCGGGGTCGGCACGGCGGCCGTGCAGTTCGCGCAGCACTTGGGCGCCGAGGTCTACGGCACCGCCAGTGAGGGCAAATGGGACGCGGTACGCGAGCTCGGCGTGCCGGCCGACCGCATCGCCTCCTCCCGTACGCTCGAGTTCGCGCAAACCTTCAGCGGCGGCGTCGACGTCGTGCTCAACTCCCTCGCCGGCGAATTCGTGGACGCCTCCCTGGGGCTGCTGCGGCCCGGCGGGCGCTTCATCGAGATGGGCAAGACGGACGTACGGGACCCGGCCGAGCTGCCGTCGGTGCGGTACAGGAACTTCGACCTCACCCAGCTCGACCCCGCACGTACGGGCGAGATCCTCGCCGAGATCGTCGGCCTCTTCGCCAGGGGCGCGCTCCGGCTGCCGCCGATCCGCACCTGGGACGTCCGCCGCGCCCCCGACGCGTTCCGGCACGTCGCGCAGGCTCGCCACATCGGCAAGGTCGTGCTGACCGCGCCGCCCGCGCTGAACCCCGACGGCACCGTGCTCATCACCGGCGGCACCGGCGCGCTCGGCGCACTCGCCGCCCGGCGACTGATCACCGAACACGGCGTGCGGCACCTGGTCCTGGCCGGCCGGCGCGGCCCGGCCGCCGACGGCGCGGCGGCGCTGGAGGAGGAGCTGACCGGGCTGGGCGCCACCGTACGGGTCGTCGCCTGTGACGCCGCCGACCGCGACGCCCTCGCCGGGCTGCTCGCCGGGATCCCCGCCGAGCACCCGCTGACCGGGGTCGTCAGCACGGCAGGCGTGCTCGACGACGGGATGATCTCCTCGCTCACCCCGGAGCGCGTCGAGGCCGTCATGCGCCCCAAGGTCGACGTGGCGGTCAACCTGCACGAGCTGACCGCCGATCTCGATCTGGCGCAGTTCGTCCTGTACTCGGGCGCCGCGGGCGTGCTCGGCAGCCCCGGGCAGGGCAACTACGCCGCGGCGAACACGTTCCTCGACGCGCTCGCCGCGCACCGCCGCGCCCGCGGGCTGGCGGCCACCTCCCTGGCCTGGGGCCTGTGGTCGCCGCAGAGCGGCAGCGGCATGACCGGCCACCTGGACGAGGCCGACCTGAGCAGGCTGAGCCGCTCCGGCATGGGCGCGCTCGCCCTCGACGAGGGCCTCGCCCTGTTCGACCGGGCGCTCGACCTGGACGAGGCGGGGCTCGTCCCGATCCACCTCGATCTCGCCACCTTGCGTGCCGGCGCCGCGAAGGGCTTCGGCCACCCGCTGTTCCGCGGCCTGGTACGGATCTCCGCCCGCCGCGTGCTGGTGGCCGAGACTCCGCAGGGCGACTCCCTCACCGACCGGCTGGCCGCCCTGCCCGAGGCAGAGCGCCTGCCGATGCTGCTCGACCTGGTACGCGGCCACGTGGCGGCAGTGCTCGGCTTCGCGGCGCCCGAGGCGGTCGAACCCGCACGGGCGTTCAAGGAGATCGGCTTCGACTCGCTGACCGCCGTGGAGCTGCGCAACCGGCTCAAGACCGTCACCGGCCTGCGGCTGCCGGCCTCGCTGATCTTCGACTACCCGAACTCCGCCGCGCTGGCCGGGCACCTGCTGGAAGAGCTGGCGCCGCCCGCGCACAGCGCCGAGCAGCAGCTGCTGGCCGAGCTCGACCGCATCGAGGCCCAGCTGGCCGTCATGGCGGCGGAGACCGACACCGCCGGGGAGATCACCACCCGGCTCGAACGCCTGATCTTCTCCTGGAGAGAACGGCACCACGAGCCCGATCCCGCCGCCGGCAACGTGGCCGGCCAGCTCCAAGCGGCTACCGCCGACGAGATCATCAGTTTCATCGACAACGAGTTCGGACTCTCCTGAGCAGGCGTCACCGACGGCTAGGAAGGCAACACACATGGCGACAGAAGAGCAGCTCGTCGAATACCTGAAGCGCGTGACGACCGAGCTCCACGACAGCAAGAAGCGGCTGCAGGCGGCCGAGGACAAGGACCACGAGCCGATCGCCATCATCGGCATCGGGTGCCGCTACCCCGGGGACATCGACAGCCCCGAGGACATGTGGCGGGTCGTCTCCGGCCGGACCGACGCCATCTCCGGGCTCCCGGACGACCGCGGCTGGGATCTGGAGTCCGTGTACAACCCCGACCCCGACGCCTTCGGCACCTCCTATGTCAGGGAGGGCGGGTTCGTGGGGAACGCCACGGAATTCGACGCGTCGTTCTTCGGGATCTCGCCGCGCGAGGCCACGGCCATGGACCCGCAGCAACGGCTGCTGCTGGAGACGTCGTGGGAGGCCATCGAGCGGGCCGGTATCGACCCGGCGGCGCTGCACGGCAGCCGTACCGGGGTGTTCGTGGGCGCCAACAGCCCCGAATTCCTCACGATGATGACGCAGGCGCCGCCGGAGCTGCAGGGATACCTGATGACCGGCGTCGCCACCAGCGTGGTGTCCGGGCGCATCTCGTACACGCTGGGGCTGGAGGGTCCCGCCGTCACGATTGACACGGCCTGCTCGTCCTCCCTGGTCGCGCTGCACCTGGCCGTGCGGGCGCTGCGGAACGGCGACTGCTCACTGGCATTGGCCGGTGCCGTCGCCGTCCTGTCGACGCCCGGCGGGTTCATCGGCTTCAGCCGGATACGCGCGCTCGCCAAGGACGGGCGGTCCAAGGCGTTCTCCGCCGCGGCCGACGGCATGGCGCTCGCGGAAGGCGCCGGCGTCCTGCTGGTGGAGCGGCTGTCGGACGCGCGCCGGAACGGGCACCCGGTGCTGGCGGTCGTCCGTGGCTCGGCGGTCAATCAGGACGGTGCGAGCAACGGGTTGACGGCGCCGAACGGTCCTTCGCAGCAGCGGGTGATCCGGCAGGCGCTCGCCGACGCCAGGCTCGCCCCCGTCCAGGTCGACGCCGTGGAGGCGCACGGCACGGGGACGCCGCTGGGTGACCCGATCGAGGCCCAGGCGATCATCGCCACCTACGGCCAGGACCGGTCCGAGGACCGGCCGCTCTGGCTCGGCTCGGTGAAGTCGAACATCGGTCACGCGCAGGCGGCGGCCGGGGTGGCCGGGATCATCAAGATGGTGATGGCCATGCGCCACGGCGTCCTGCCCGCCACCCTGCACGCCGATGAGCGCAGCCCGCACGTGGACTGGTCGGCGGGCGCGGTGGAGCTCCTGACTGAGCCCCGCCCCTGGCCCGCGGACAGCGAACCGCGCCGGGCCGGCGTGTCGTCTTTCGGCATGAGCGGGACGAACGCGCATGTGGTGCTGGAAGAGGCTCCGTCGCAGGAGGATGAGCCCGGCCAGGGGTTGCCGGTGGTGCCGTGGGTGCTGTCGGCCAAGACGCGTGAGGGCGTTGCGGCGCAGGCCG